>JAACFA010000142.1 GCA_009937625.1 Gammaproteobacteria bacterium
TGGATATCAGGGTGGACGGCGTCGAGATCGAGGAAGCTTACTGGTTCGACGTGGAGCAGTTGAAAGATTTCGGCGAGTGGGGTGACGGCGGGCAAAATTTCAGTTTACCTCGCCGGGATTCGATCGCGCGCTACCTGGTGGAATCCTGGATCGCGGAAAACGCCTGAGCCGGGCCGGCTTGCTTCGTGCCGACCCGGCTAACTTTGCTTCAGGCGCATTTTTGCTGTTCGAAAAAAGCTTCGTTGCTCGCTTCGAGCTTCTGATCGACGGCTTCGCTACCGGCCGATCTATTTGATGCCAGTTGGCGATCACTGCGCGCGGAGAGGCGACTGGCGTTCAATTCCGCCAGACTTGTCGCGCCCAGCTCGACCGAGTAGAGATCGGCCCGGGTCAAACCCACGTCTTCCAGCAAATGATCGTTCAGCCGCTGTAACGAACGCAAGTCTCGTCGCTGTTTTAGGCCGGTCCTATAGTCGGTGACAGCGGTAACCAGTCTTGTCTTGACGTGCGCAAGAAGATCGGTAATCGAGCGGCTGCGAATTTCCCGGCCGCGTTGCTCCAGCACACTGTAATCAGGCGCGTTACCGTAGTGGGGGAGGCCGTTTCCGGTATTGGCATCGACGATCGATGCAACTGCATATTGAAATAGTTTCATTTTAGTAATCCTCATGTGAAAGTTAATCGACACTTAGCGCGTAGAAGCAATATATGTATTGATATCGTCGTTCACAAACGATATATTTTCGATTTCGAATTAGAAAAACTAAAATGAAGAGATTGCCTCCATTGAAGAGTCTACAAGCGTTCGAAGCGGCTGGACGTCATTTAAGCTTTACCGAGGCTGCACGTGAACTGAGCGTCACGCCGGGAGCGATCAGCCAGCAGATTCGAATGCTAGAAGATTTCCTCGAGACCATGCTTTTCAGGCGCCTGAATCGTTCGATCGCGCTTACCGCCGACGGTCAGATCTTCCTGCCTTTGATAAGCAATGGCTTCGAGCAATTTAATGAGGCGGTCTCGATGCTGGGACAGAAACGCAGCGAGGGTCCGTTGACGATTACCTCGGCGCCTTCTTTTGTCTCTAAATGGTTGATTCCGAGGCTGGCAAAATTCAAAGCCGCGCACCCCGGAATCGATGTGCGCATCGATACTTCGGACCGGCTGGTCGACTTCAAACATGAGGATATCGATGTCGGCATCCGTTTCGGAAACGGCGTCTATCCCGAGCTCGATACCGTATTCCTGTTTTCGTTTGACCTGATTCCGGTTTGTGCGCCTCAGTTGATGCATCAGGGAAACGGCTTGTACGAAATCTCCGATCTAAAGCATCACACCCTGTTACACAGCAACTACGACGAGCTCGATCCGGGCTTTCCGGACTGGGCGATGTGGCTCAAGGTAGTGGGTGCAGACGGAATCGACACCGACCACGGTATTTATTTCAATCAGTCAGATTTACTGTTCCAGGCCGCGCTCGACGGGCAGGGCGTGGCGCTGTTGGCTAATGTCATGGCGGAGCCGGAAATCAGCGCGGGACGACTGGTTCAGCCATTTGCGACCCGTCTACCGGTTAAATTGAACTACCACCTGGTCACCTCGCCGGCCAAGTCGCGCATAGCCAAGGTCGCCGCGTTTCGCGCGTGGATTCTGGACGAATCGGCCTACCTGCGCGATCCATCAGACCAGGCGTGATGCCGTCAGCGGGGCTTCGTCTTCGGTAAACGAAGGACGATGGTCGGCCGCAAAGAAAGTGTAGATTACCGGCAGGACGAACAGCGTGAACAGGGTGCCGATGGCGAATCCGGAGACGATCGTTGTTCCGATTGCCTGGCGGCTGGCGGCACCTGCACCGCTGGCAATAACCAGCGGCAGGATGCCGATAATGGTCGAAAATGACGTCATCAGGATCGGGCGCAGCCTGATCGACGACGCCTTGATCACCGCCTCGACCGGATCCAGGTTTTCGTTTTTCTGAATCTCGTTGGCAAATTCGACGATCAGTATGCCGTGCTTGCTGACCAGGCCGATGAGCGTTATCAGTCCCACCTGGCTGTAGATGTTCATCGAGACCTGCCACAGGAACATCGGGACCAGCGCGCCGAACATCGCCAGCGGTACCGTGGTCAGGATGATCAGAGGATCGCGCAGACTTTCGTACTGTGCCGCTAACACCAGGAACACGACGATGACGGCGAAACCAAAGGTTATCGCCAGCACCGAACCCTCCTGTATCAGCTGGCGGGACTGCCCCTGGTAGTCAAAGGTATAACCCGCGGGCGCAATGTCCGCGCTGATTTCGCGCAGGAACTGGAGCGCTTCGCCCAGCGGCACCCCTGGCACCGCGTCGATCCTGGCGGCATTTTGCTGTTGGAACTGCACCAGCTCTCGCGGCACCGAGGTGTATTCGATATCCACCAGCGAAGACAGGCTGATTTGCTCGTCCTGATCGGAATAAACATAGTATTCACTGACGATATCGGCGTTCTGGCGTTCCTCGCTGCGCGCCTGAGGAATGATCTTATAGCTGCGTCCTGCCAGGTTGAAACGGCTGATGTAGCCTTCGGCGAGAATCGCGCCCAGGGTTTGCCCAATTTCACGCATCGAGATGCCCATGGACTCGGCGCGCTCGCGATCGACAGTGACGCGGATTTCGGGTTTGCTGAAGTTAAAATCACTCTTGATGAAATAAAATTTGCCGGATTTTCGGGCCTCGTCCAGCACTTGCTGCACCACGCCATAAAGCTGATCGTAACCCTGCTGGGTCTTGAGAATAAATTCAACCGGGGTGTTACCGCTGGCGCCGGGCAGCGAAGGGGGGTTGAATGCAAAGCTCTGCAACCCGGGCTGCTGATCCAGCGCCTGCTGAATTTCAGGAATCATTTGCATCGACGTCAGACTGCGTTCCTCCCAGGGCTTAAGCAGCATACCGGCGAAGGAGACCGTTGGGCCGCCGAAGCCGTTCGCCATAAACGACGATTCGTATTCCGACTGGTATTCGCGAAAAATATCCATGTAGGGCGCGGTGTATTTATTCAGGTAATCGAGGCTGCTGTGATCGGGCGCCTGGGAAAAGGTGAAGATGACGCCCTGGTCTTCCTCCGGCGCGAGCTCGTGCTGAACGAACTGAAACATCGCTACCAGCATTGCCACGATGCCAATGACGAAAACGACGGTTACCGAGCGGGTTTTCAGCGAACCCTCGAGTATTGTCTCGTAGCGCAGGTGTATGCGTTCGAACAGGTCATTGACGAAGCGTGCGTAGGCGTTGTTGGCGATGGTAGGTTTGAGCACTCGCGAGCACATCATCGGCGACAATGTCAGCGCGATGATGGTAGAAATGATGACGGTGCCCACCAGGGTGAACGCGAACTCCTTGAATAATACACCGGTCAGACCGCCCAGCAGGCCGATCGGCGCGTAAACGACGGCCAGGACGACGGTGGTGGCGATCACCGGTTTGGCTATTTCCCGCGCGCCTTGCAGCGCTGCCTGCAGCGGACGTAAACCTTCACCGATATGCCGATAAATGTTTTCCACCACCAGGATTGCATCGTCTACCAGCAGCCCGATTGCCATTACCATGGCCAGCAGGGTCAACAGGTTGATGGAGTAACCCATGATTTGCATGTAAAACAGCACCCCGATGATCGATAGCGGTATTGTCACCAGCGGAATCAGCGTCGAACGGAACGAACCCAGGAACAGGAAAATGACGACGATGACGATCAGCGCCGCCTGCGCCAGGGTAAAAATAACCTCGTTTATCGAAGCCTGGATGAACTCGGTGGAATCGTAGGCAATGGCGACGTTCAGCCCCGGCGGAAAGGACTTTTTCAGCTTTTCCAGTTCGGCATTGACCAGCTTGATCGTGGTCAGCGGATTGCCGTCGGTGGTGCCGTTAATGCCGATGTAAATCGACGGTACATTATCGAACATGACCAACGAATCATAGTTTTCGGCGCCCAACTCGATATCCGCGACATCCCCCAGCCGCACCCGGTTGTTGCCTTCTTCACGAATGACGAAGCGTTCGAAGATTTCCGGGTTGCTGGTATCGGTTACCGCGTTGACATCGGTTTGCACCAGTTCACCGCGGGTGCTGCCGGCCGCCGACTGGTAATTTTCGGAACTGATGGCATCGACGATATCGGCTGCCGACACCTTGAACGCCGACATGCGCACCGGGTCCATCCAGACCCGCATCGAGTAGGTTTTTCCGCCCAGTATTTCTGCCTCGGCGACACCTTTCAGCGTCGATAACGAGGGTTGCACCGAGCGCAGCAGGAAGTCGGTGACTTCGACATCGGACAGGGTTTCGCTGTAAAAGCCGTAATAGGCCAGCGCGAAGCCTTCGGCCGATTGCTTGGCGACCACCGGGTCTTCCGACTCCGCGGGCAATTCTCCCCGGATCGAGGCGACCTTGGTACTGACTTCGGTCAGGGCGACATCGGCATCGAAGCCCAGTTTCATATGCACTTCCACGGTCGATACGCTGTTACTACTGCTGGAGCGCACGAAATCGATGCCGACTGTGCTCGAGACGACCTGCTGTATCGGGGTAGTGATGAAACCCTGTATCAACTCGGCGCTCGCGCCCGGGTAAGCGGTGGTAACGCTGATTACCGTGGTCTCCAGTTCGGGATACTGCCTTACCTGAGTGTTAAAAAACGCCTGCACGCCGAGCAGCACGATCATGGTGCTGATGACCAGCGACAGCACCGGGCGTTTGATGAAATAATCGGTGAACATCGAGGCTTACTGCGCGCTGGACTGGTATTCCGGCACATCGTCGACGATGGCCACCCGCAGGTTCGGATACAGCTTGAGCTGTCCCGAGGTGACAACCATATCGCCGGCCTCGATGCCGCTGCTGATACCGGCGATGCCCTCGGCGCGATAAGCGACTTCTACCTGGCGCGCGGCGAGACGATAATCGGGATCGGGATCGTTTTCCGTCGCCTCTGGTTTTTCGAGAATGTAGACCGCCTCGCCGTAAATATTATAGAAAATTGACGTTTCGGGGACCGTCAAAACCGGCACCTCGCGCCGCGAACGCACCTGCATGTCAGCAAACATGCCGGGCGCCAGCAGGCGCTCTCGATTATCGACGATTGCCCGAATCGTAATATTGCGCGTATTAGCGTCGAGCTGAGGATTCCAGGTTTCGACCCGGGCGCTAAAAGTCTGCTCGGGATAGGAGCGTACCTTGAACTCTATCAACTGGTCCCTGACCAGATCCCTGAAATTGCTTTCCGGCAGCGTGAAATCCAGGTAAAGCCGGTCCAGCGACAGCAGCGTCACAATGACGCCGCCCGGCGCGACGTATTCACCGAGATCGACCTGGCGAATGCCGAGCCGGCCGGAAAAGGGGGCGTAAATGCGTTTCTTCGACAACGCCGTTTTGGCTACATTGATGCGTGCCTCCGCGATATCGACCAGCGATGCCTGGGTATCGATGTCGTTCTTGGTGACGAATGACTGGTCCCTGAGTTTGAGCAGGCGTTGATACTGGCTGTTGTCAGCCTCAAACTGGGCGCGCGCCGATTCGAGGTTGGCCAATTCGGTGCGGTTGTCGAAATCGATCAATAACGATCCAGCCTCGACCTCTTCGCCTGACTCGAAGTTGATGGCGGTCACGATACCCGATTCTTCAGTCGTGATATCCACGCCCTGGAATGCGACCAGTGTGCCTACGGCGCGGACACGTCGATTCCAGGTGTCGGGTCGGGCCTGCGCAACGGTTACGCTGATCGGGGGTGGCAACTGGCTGCCCTGCGCTATCTGCTCCTGGATCTGGAGAGTTTTCTTGTAAGCAAGGGCGCCGGTTATTGCGACGAGCAGCAGGACGACGACAATCAGCCTGAGCCACAGGCGCGGCTTTGGGGCATTACTGGGTTGGTCTGTCACCGGGTATTTTCCATGTCGAGAATCTAGCTAAGTGGATATCCAAACCTCGAATACAAGCATAAATGGCGTAAATCGGACAGCAATTTTACCGGCCGTTGGATAATTTTCCCGATTCTTGCTCGATTATTACGCGCTGACGTTCTAGCGCGCAGGCAGGCTCTGCGGCATCAACACTTGCGGTAGGCCATAACCCAGTGACGTAAATACGCTTCCTTGTCGGAAAAGGGGTAGGTACGAAACAACAGCGATTGGTCGAGTTTTTCCCAGAGGCCGCCAGCATCGAGCGCTTCTATTTTTTGTTTGAAGCCATGTTCCTCGAACGCGATCAGCGATAGAGAAAACACGATCGCCGCGCCGCTACGCGCAATTTTCAAAATGCCGTCGAGAGCTTCCGGCGGCGCGTGACCATGAGTCAGTACGCCAGCGGCTACTACCGCGTCATAACTGGCCTCCGGCAATTCGATCTCGCTGTCGAGATAGAGTTGGTGCAGCTGCTGGTAGACTTCCTTTCTTTGCGCGATTGCCAGCATGCCGCTCGACGGATCGAGCCCGTCGATATTCTGGTACCCCATTTGATGCAGTACCTGCGCCATGTTGCCGGTGCCGCAGCCGGCATCGAGGATTCTGGCGCCGTAATCAGGGAGGTGCCGGCCGACCAGACCGGATGCGATCGCGATGTAGGGGTTACCGCTGGCCCAGAGTTGCTGATCGTAGTCGCCAGCCCATTCGTCGTAAAGCGCTGCCAGGGTCCCGTGTTCGCCATCGGCCTGGTAGACCCGCTCCAGCCAGGTTTCGAGGTCCTCCATAAAAATACATCTTGCATGTCTCGAGAATAAGACGCAGATTATGCCCTAAACATTCCAGGCTCAAGTAAAAAGTGGCGGCGTTACAACTGAACCAGCTGGATCAGGATCGACTCGATGGCAAGCTCGGTAAGGCCATGCAGTTCGCCATGGAAACCATTGTCAGCGCCGCGCATGTCGACCGGGCGGAGCGGCTCGTCGATATCAGTTTTGCCCACATCGACGCGTGTTTTTACAACGGCCGCGCGCATCTCGACTTCGTCAACTACATGCTGGATCACGGCGCCACGCTGGCGGTGCCGTCCTGGACCAATAACGGGCTGGTCTCCCTGAACGACCTGACGCTGCGCGATCCGCTGGCCAGCCGCGAAATGGACGAGGCCCGACAGTTGATGCAGGCCTACGTCAGGCTGGGGTGCAATCCGGTGTGGACCTGCGCGCCTTACCAATTGCCGGATCGACCGCGGCTGGGCGAGCATATCGTCGGATCCGAATCGAACGCGGTCAGCTTCTACAACTCGGTGATCGGTGCGCGTACTAACAAGTACGGTGACTATCTCGACGTCTGCGCCGCCATCAC
>JAACFA010000143.1 GCA_009937625.1 Gammaproteobacteria bacterium
GACTAGAACGTCATCCGGTTATAGGCATCGAGCGCGGCGATCTTGTAGGCTTCGGCCAGCGTCGGGTAGTTGAACACCGTTTGCACGAAGTAATCCAGCGTGCCGCCGAGCGAAATAACGGCCTGGCCGATATGCACCAGCTCGGTAGCGCCCTCGCCGATGATGTGTACCCCGAGCAGTTTCTGGGTTTCGATCGAGAACAGCATTTTCAACATGCCCTCGCGCAGGCCCATGATCTGCCCGCGCGCGGTTTCGCGAAAACGCGCGATGCCGACCTCGTAGGCGATATGGCGCTGGTTGCATTCCTGCTCGGTCAGCCCGACCATGCTGATTTCGGGCACCGCGTAAATGCCGTAGGGAAAGAGTTCCGGCTGGCTCGCGACGTCCGCGCCGAAAGCGTGGCAGGCCGCATGCCGGCCCTGCTCCATCGAGGTCGAGGCCAGGCTCGGAAAACCGACGACATCACCGGCGGCATAGATATGCGGCTTTATCGTCTGGTAATCCTCGTTGACCGGGATTCGGCCACGCTTGTCTGCCTCGATGCCGACTTTTTCGAGCGCCAGGTCATCGGTCACGCCCTGGCGTCCCGCGGCAAACAGCACCGTATCGACGGCCATGCTCTTGCCGCTCTTGAACTTGACCACTACCTTGCCGTCGTCGAACTTGTTAATGGTGCTGATCTGATCGCCCAGCCGCACCTGGATATTGCAGTCACGCAGGTGATGTATTAGCTCGTCGACGATTTCACGATCGACGAATCCGAGCAGGTAGTCCATGGTTTCGAGCACGGTGACCTCGATATCGAGCGCCTTGAATATCGTCGCATACTCGACCCCGATGACCCCGCCACCGACCACCAGCAATTTCTTCGGAATACGTTTCAGATGCAGAATTTCATCGCTATCGATGATCGCCTCGCCGTCGAAAGGCACGTTGCCCGGCCGATGCGTGCGGGTGCCGACACAGATAACGAAGTAATCGGCAGTGAACTGGTTTATCAGGCCGTCGTGCTGTTCGACACTGATCGTATGCTCATCGATGAAACGCGCGTGCCCGTACTCGATTTCGACACCGTTGCGCATCAGCTGGTGCTGGATGATTTCGATTTCGTGCCCGAGCGTCGAGGTCAGGCGCTGTTTGAGATCGTCCGCGGTAATATGATCCTTGACCTTGTAGCTGCGGCCGTAGATGCCGCGCTGGCGCCAGCCGGAGAGAAACAACACGGTTTCGCGCAGGGTTTTGCTGGGGATGGTGCCGGTGTGAACCGTAACGCCACCGACGATTTCGTTTTTCTCGATCAGTAGCACACTTTTGCCAATCTTGGCGGCCTGAATCGCGGCGCGTTTGCCAGCCGGACCGCTGCCAATAACGATCAAGTCATAATGTACATGCACGCCGATCTCCCCCGTTTTCGGCAATATAGCTAATTTTTTGATTCAAGTCGTCGAATTTCCTGCCATATGCCGCCCACGCTGCGTCCCAGCGGCGAGGTATCCCTGAGTCCTTTGGGCAAGCCGTCGATGGCATTGATTGCCGCTCGCCGTGTCGTGAATTCGCCGTACATCACGCTGTAGACCTCGCGGTTGCCGGTATAGGTCTTGAACACGTGCAGCTGTTCGGGATCGGCCCCGCGCCGCGCCAGTTCAGCGACGTATTCATAGTAATTATCGTGATCAAAATTGTCGTAACTGAGCAGCAGTATCTGGACCGTGCCCGCGCGATTCTCGCGTTGCCCGAGCCATTCCAGCGATTGTTGCAGCTCGAGATCGAAGCGCTGCCGGTTGTTGGCGGGTATCGGCTCGGGGGCCGCGGCTAAGCTGGCTTGCAACGGCGCCTCGTCGATCGGCTCGTCGATTACCGCTTCGCTATCCGAGGCGGTTCCGGGTTCGTCCGCGGACTGCGACGCGCTGACTTCGGTTTCGGTGCTGGCGAAGGGGGGAGGCTCGGCGGCCCGGGGTTGGCCAAAAAAGTACCAGCCAACACCCACGGCCAGCACGAACAGGAAGAGTACCGCGAAGATTATCCGGCTGCCCTGTCGAATCGACTCGGTCTGCTCCACCGGGGCT
The DNA here is from genome assembly GCA_009937625.1 of Gammaproteobacteria bacterium. Lineage (GTDB taxonomy): Bacteria > Pseudomonadota > Gammaproteobacteria. Next base: position 2,067 of record JAACFA010000143.1, read on the forward strand.
GCCGACTGTATCTGGTCACCGTCGCGCTCGATGATCTCGATCACGCGGCCCACGTTTCCATGCGCGGCGGCAATCTGTTTACGCAGCGGCGACGGAATCGACAGCTTGACAACCGGATTATTGGGAAACAGGTAGAACCCCAGGAACGACTGGACTTCGTCGTCGCTGAACGGCATTTGCTGGAAACTCTCCACCCTCACCTGGTAATGTTGCCACAGTTGGCGCAGCTCGTTGAAGCCCTCGATGTTGCTGGCGATAATCAGGTTGATCTGCTTGTCGATACCGTCGGTCGACCAGCTCAGAAACAGCTGGTGCCGGGTTTTCTTGAGCGCCGCTTCGAAGTGATCTGCGATAATGATGTCGCCGTTACCCGCCCCCGCAAACGATGCTTCGACCTCGGTGCTGCGTTCCATGCGAGTCTCGTCTCCCTGGTCGCCGGAATCCAGGTCGAGCCAGAAGATCGCTCGCTCGGCCAGTCGCGTATGGCCCAGTTCCTCCAGTAGACGCGTCTTGCCAACCCCATCTTCGCCATAGAGCAGGAACAGCGAAGAACCCTCCTTGAGTTCGCGCGCGAAGTCTTCCATCAGGTTCGCGGTTTGACGGGTCAGGAAGAACGGCTTGCTCACGGGTTGATTATATTATTTGTTAAAGCAATTTGATTGCTGTCGTTTATACTTGTTAGCGAGTGACGATTCAAATTTAAATTTCCCTGAGTGGAGCATCGATTGCCCCAACATAACTATAGCTATGACGATCTGCTCGCGATCCAGAGCATTATTCGCGAGGCCGCGAGCCACAGCCTGGCAGTCTACTATGCCTGCTCCAACGCCGACTTCAAGTCCGACGGTTCGATCGTTACCGAAGCCGACCTGGCAATGCAGCAGGCACTGACCGTGGCGCTGGCCGAGCGCTACCCGGAGGTCAGCATGCTCGGCGAAGAAGACAGCGAGGAGCAGCAAAACCGGGTAATACAGAGCGACCAGGATTTCTGGTGCCTGGATCCGGTCGATGGCACCACCAATTTTCATGCCACGATGCCGCTGTTTTCGGTATCGCTGGGACTGGTCAGCGCCAGTGAAATCGTGCTCGGTGTCGTCTATGACCCCAATCGAGACGAATTTTTCGGCGCCATTCGAGGCCAGGGATTCTGGATCAATGGCGCCAACGTCAAGCGCCCGAAACAGCCCGAGAAGCTGAGGCGCTGTATCGCGTTTATCGATTTCAAACGCCTCGAAGATGCCATGAGCACCAGCCTGGTGCTCGATACGCCCTACAAATCCCAGCGCAATATCGGTACCTGCGCGCTGGAATGGGCCTGGCTGGCCGCCGGCCGGGTCAATCTCCTGCTGCACGGCAGTGAAAGCATCTGGGATTATGCCGCCGGGGTATTGCTAAACCAGGAAGCCGGCGGTCAGAGCGAGACCTTCGACGCCGAGCCTGTCTTCAAGCAGACCCTGCAGTCGCGCTCGGTGATCGCGGCGAGCAGCCCGGAACTGTTCGAGCAATGGACGACGCGGGTACGCTCCGCCACCTGATTCCCGGCAAAACCGCCGGCCGCATTCTAATCCTGTTGCTGGCACTGGCTGCAACCGCAGTCCAGGCAGAACCGCTGCGCGTGTTGACGCAGAACATGAATCGTTTTTTCGACGATGTCGACGACGGCAACCGGGAGAAAATCCTTTCCAGTAAACGCTTCAGGCAACGGGTCGGGGCCGCCGCCAGAAAGTTTGGCGATCAATTCGAACTGCCGCATATCATCGCGCTGCAGGAAGTCGAGAATCTGAACGTGCTGGCGCAGATCGCGGCCGAGATTCGCAATCGCTTCGGCGTGCGTTACCGGCCGTTGCTGATTCCCGGGCAGGATCCCTCGGGTATCAACCTCGGCTACCTGCTGCGCCACGGTGTAGAGATCCGCCAGGTCGATCAACTATTCGCCGACCGGACCTATGGCGACGTGGGCCACTCGCTGTTCTCCCGGCCGCCCCTGTACCTGGAAGCATGTTACCTCGACCGCTGCCTGAGCCTGTTGAACCTGCACCTGCGCTCGATGCGCGGCATCGATAGCGACCGGGACGGTGAACGAGTACGGCGTAAACGGCTGGCGCAGGCCGAAACCATCGCAGGCTGGAGTAATCGGCTGCAGCACTCGGGACGGCCGGTTTCGTTACTGATCCTGGGCGACCTGAACGCGCTGACGCCGGGCGACGAATATGTCGATGTCGCCGGAATTATTCGTGGAAACCCGGATAATACCAGGGTTCGCCTGAAGGGGCGCGACCTGGTGCAACCCGACCTGGTAGACCTCACCCGGCTGATTGCACCGAAAAAGCGTTACTCCTTCATTTTTCGGCGCAGGAAACAGCAACTCGACTACATGCTGGTGAACCAGGAGTTCGCCGCCGAGGTCGAGTTCATCACCTTCAGCCGTATCGACCGCCGCTTTTCCGATCACGCCGGGCTGCTGGCCTGGTTCAGCTGGTAGCGGCACTCACTGCAGCGTGTGCGCCTCGCCGAGGTACTCACGCGACTGCATTTCGATCAGGCGGCTCACCGTGCGCTCGAACTCGAAGGCCAGCCGACTGCCGCTATAGAGTTGATCCGGCGCCACCGCGGCGCTGCAAATCAGCTTGACGCGGTGATCGTAGAGTACATCGACCAGCAGCACGAAGCGGCGCGCGACATCGTCGTCATCCCGGGTCATCTGCCGGATATCGGTCAGGATCAGCGTGTTGAAGAAACGCGCCAGCTCGAGGTAATCGTTCTGGCTGCGGCTGGTTTCGCACAGTTCGTCGAAATTGAACCAGACCGTGTCCTCGGCGCAATAGCGGTGCTGCAGCAACCGGCCGTTTATTTCCAGTTCGCGCTGTTCGGATTGCAGCGGGACGACATGCTGGCCCAGATAGTCACGTATTGCTTCCTCGGTCGCGGCCGTGTGCGGCACGGTATAGAGCTCGGTTTGCTGCAGAAAGCGCAGGCGGTAATCCTGCTCGCCATCGAGGTTTACCACCTCGCAATGCTGCGCTATCAGGTCGATCGCCGGTAAAAAGCGTGCGCGTTGCAGTCCGTCCCGATAAAGGTTCTGCGGCGCGGCGTTCGAGGTCGTCACCAGCACCACGCCTTGCGCAAACAGTGCCCGCAGCAGCCCCGCCATGATCATCGCGTCGCCGATATCGATGATCACGAATTCATCGAGGCACAGCACCCTGAGCTGCCGCGCCAGATCGCTGGCCACCAGGCTTAATGGGTCGGCGCGATTACCGTGTCGCTTCAAATCCTGGTGTACCCGGTTCATGAAGCTATGAAAGTGCGTGCGCTGGCACGGGATATGATCCGGCAGCGACTGGTAAAACAGGTCCATTAAAAGGGTTTTGCCGCGCCCCACGCCTCCCCAGAAATAGATACCGTCGACAGGCGGCCATTGCTCGCGTCGCGACAACAGTCCCTGCCACCAGCCACGCGGGCGCGTCTCGACGATACGCGAGTACAGGTCGTCGAGGCGCAATGACGCTTGCTGTTGCGCCTCATCGACGACGAATCCGGGCTGCCGTATCAGCACCTGGTATTTTTGGGAGGGCTTCATGAAGGGTTCAGTTTATCGTCGCGACTCGGAGTCCGAAAGCGGATGTAATTCTATCTTGCGGCAATCCAGGAATAAAATAATATGTTTTTCAGTATCTTATCGTGCATTTCTAAAGTTTTTTACTAATATAATTACTAACCAGGTGGTGCATATTGAATTTAGTCATAATAAAGATATACTTTTTTTGTTGAAAGGTGCCTTAATCGATTGAATTCGGTGGGCTTAAGTACTATCCAGCTCGAGAACCCAGGTTTCATAACGAAGATCCGCTATCAATGGCAGTAGATAATAGAGTAATTAACCCTGCCCTGGCGCAACAGTTATTTCGTAAAAGCGAAATGCTCAAGCGTAAGCGCGCCGGTGAGCCTGCAGCCATCGAGTCTTTCCCGCGAGTCATCAAAACGATTACCGGCCTGTGGCGTTATTCGGAGGGTAAAAAGTACCTCGAGGAATTGATCCTGGTCGAAGGCGGCAAACGCCGCGCCGGATTCCCGATCGAGGCGCAGGACGAATTAATGTTTCTTTACCAGCTATTACTCGACCAGCATCGCATCCTGAGCCTGCGTGGCCAGAAAATCACCGCCAACCGACCACCCGGCACCAAGTTCACGATGGGCAACAAGACCTGACCACGCTCCATCGCTCCACTCCACGGCACCATCAATAAATCACCATCCGTCATTCCCGCGCCCCAACCGTCATTCCCGCGCCCCAACCGTCATTCCCGCGTCCCAACCGTCATTCCCGCGTCCCAACCGTCATTCCCGCGTCCCAACCGTCATTCCCGCGTCCCAACCGTCATTCCCGCGCAAGCGGGAATCTTATTCTAACTACTCGAGATTCCGAAATGTCCCCGCTATCGCGGGCGAAAGCGATTCGCCCTGAACTGTTTTTGTTTCTCGCGGAGGCGCAGAGGACGCAGGGGGCGCGGAGGATTATTGTAAAGTTGATTTCAATGTCAGACCATTGTGGATACTTAACAGCCGACCCACTATTCAATCTTTCTCTGCGCTCCTCCGCGTCCTCTGCGCCTCCGCGAGAACCACATTAGACGCTCTCTCGGTTCGATCCAGAAGCACTACAACTCGGTCTCAAAGCCTGGTAATGATCCAGGTTAGTCAGTTCAGCATAATCCCGACTAGAGATCCGGCCCAGCGCGCCACTCCTTAAATTTAATCGCGCTACGCGCGCCCAGCGACATAAAGGGTTCTGGAAACAGTCGCTTGGGACTGGCCTGCCCCTGGAAATCCGGGATCAGGCTGTCCGCATCGACGTCACTCGCCATTTCGGCGGCAACGATGCCGGCGATCGTACCGCGGGTGGTGCCGAGCCCATTCTGGCAGCAGGCGCTGAACAGCCCGGGCTCGAGCTCTCCCAGTGCCCACACGTCGTTACGGCTCAGGCACAGGCGCCCGGACCAGCAATACTCCATTTCCACATGCGCGAGCCCGGGGAAACGCGCGTCGAAGGTACGCCGATGATCGCGCGCTATCTGCCGCAGGCGATCCGGCGGCAAGCTGAGCCCCGCCTCATAAGTACAGCGATTACGGATCACCAGCCGCGGGCCGCCGCTGCCGTCGATCCGGCGCAGCGTCGAGCCAATCGGATCCGAGGGCGTAAAGCCCCAGCACGCGTACAGGTTGATATGCAGCAGCCGGCGCCGGTAAAAACCGAAAGTCTCGATCAGGCCGTTGACCGCGAGCAAGACCCGTGGTGCGGATACCGACCCGGTCGCGCTGCGGGCCAGCCAGCGCTCACCGTCGCGAGACAGCGTCTGCACCGGCGAATGCTCGAACAAACGGCAGCCGGCCTGCGTCACCAGGGCATCGGCGAATGAACGTATGTACAGTGCCGGCTGGATTACCGCGGTACCCGGCGTGCGCAAACCGCCGAGATAATAGTCGCTGCCGCAGACGTCCCGCATCGCCTGCGCGTCGAGCATTTCGTAGGGTTCGCCCAGCGCATCCAGGTGCGCCGCGTAGCTTTCGTTGTGCTGCTGTCCCGGCCTGCCGGCCGCGGCGTTGATCTTGCCGCAGGGGTCGAAGCTTTCCTCGGCGAAACCGTATTCGCGCACCGCGTCCGCCGCAAACGCGATCGCGGCGCGATTCATCCTGATATTGCGCAAGTCTTGCGAGCTATCGCCCTGGTAGCTGCCGCTGGCGAGCGCATGCGGCAAATCGATCATGAAACCGGAATTACGCCCCGCGGGCCCCGCGGCCACCGCCTGTGCTTCGAGGATGACGATACTCGAGCCGGGCTCGAGCTGGCGCAGGCGGCGCGCTGCGGACAACCCGGCGAAACCGGCGCCGATCACCAGGTAATCGCACTCGATGTCGGCCGTAAGCGCGGCGCGCGCCGAGCGCGGCGGCAGGATCGCGTTCCAGCCGCTCTCGCCGAGATCGGGCGGTTTCAGATCAACCCGCGGCATTGCGCTCAGTCGACCGGTTCTTCCGCGTTGCGATCACTCAGGTCGATCCAGATGGTCTTGAGCTCGGTATACTGGTCGTGGGCGTGCAGCGAATTGTCCCTGCCGCCGAATCCCGACTGCTTGTAACCGCCGAACGGGGTCGTGATATCGCCCTCACCAAAGCAGTTGATGGTTACCGTGCCGGCCCTGATTTCGCGCGCGGCGCGCAGTGCCTGTTTGCCGTTCGCGCTGAACAGGCTCGCGGCGAGCCCGTAATCGCTGTCGTTGGCTATCGCGATCGCCTCGTCGGTGGAACGCACGGTAATGACCGCGAGCACGGGACCGAAAACTTCTTCCCGCGCCAGCTTATCGCCGGGCTTGACCGCATCGATTATCGTCGGCAATACGTAGCGTCCCTGCTCGGTCTTGCCGCCGACGATCGCCTTGCCTTTTTTCAGGTATCCCGAGACTTTTTTGAAATGCTCCTTGTCGACCAGCGCGCCCAGATGATGGCGCGGATCGAGCGGATCGCCGGTCTTCCAGCTGCGCGTGCGCGCGACGATGCGTTTCATCAGTTGATCCTTGACCTTTTCGTGCACGATCAGGCGCGAACTCGCCGAACAGTTTTCACCCATGTTCCAGAACGCGCCGTTGACGACATGCTCGGCGACGAGGTCCAGGTCCTCGGCGTCCTCGAGCACGATCGCGGGGTTCTTGCCGCCGCATTCGAGCACGATTTTCTTCAGGTTGGACTCGGCCGAGTACTGCAGGAAACGGCGCCCGGTCTCGGTCGAGCCGGTAAACGAGACCATATCGACGTCGGGATGACGCCCCAGCGGTTCGCCGACGTCGGGGCCCATGCCCGGGACCACGTTCAGCACGCCGCGCGGCAGGCCGGCCTCGCAGGCGAGCTCGGCGATGCGCAACGCGGTCAGGCTGGTCTGCTCGGCCGGTTTCAGTACGACCGAGTTGCCGGCCGCGAGCGCCGGCGCGATTTTCCAGGCCATCATCAGCATCGGGAAATTCCACGGCAGCACGCAGCCGACCACCCCGACCGGTTCGCGCACCACCATTGCCATGGCGTCTTCACCAACCGGTGCCGACTGGTCGTAAATCTTGTCGACCGCCTCGGCGTGCCAGATCAGGCAGTGAATGGTTTCCGGCAGATCGATGGTTTCGCAATCGCGCACCGGTTTGCCGGAATCGATGCTTTCCATCACCGCGAGCTCGTGGCGGTTGCGTTTCATCAGCTTGGCGAGCCTGATCAGAATCTCTTTACGCGCGCCGGGATGAATCCTGCTCCAGCGGCCGTCGTCGAAAGCCTCGCGCGCCTTCTTGACCGCGAAATCGACGTCCTTCGCAGCGCAGGCGGCGATCCGGGCGATGGTCTTGCCGCTGGCCGGGTTGATCGAGGCAAAGGTCTTCTTCGACTTTGCCGCCTGGAACTTGCCGTCGATGAAAGCGTTAACGGGCAGGCTAAGATCCTGCGCAATCGCCTGGTATTCGGCGTGGGTGAGTAACTCGGTCATCAGCCTTTAGCCTCTTTGATTTCTGCAAATGTTGTATTCATGACGCGGATCACCTGTTCGAGTGAACGCTTGTCGTCTTTATTGAGCGGTTGCAGCGGCCGGCGCGGGGGCCCCGACGGCAGGTTACGCCCGCTCATACCGTGTTTGACGCACTGGATGAACTTGCCGCCCTGTTCCAGCACCCGCATCAACGGCAGCATCGCCGACATGATCCTGCGGCCCTTGTCGAAGTTTCCCTCGACCGCGCAGGCCTGGTACATCGCGATATGGATCTCGGGCGCGAAATTGGAACCGGCGCAGACCCAGGAGCGCGCGCCCCAGGCGAAGAATTCCAGCGCCTGGTCGTCCATGCCGCAGGACAGTTGAATGTGCGGGTAGTCACGCGCCAGCAGGTGCACGCGGTTAGGGTCACCCGAGCTTTCCTTGATGGCGCAGAAATTGGGCGAACGGCCGACGCGGTCGAGATATTCCTCGCCCATGTGCGATCCCATGCGATGCGGGTAATTGTAGAGAATGATCGGCAGATTCGCGACCCGGTCGATGGCGAGCGCGTGCAGCGCGTTTTCACGCTCGGTGGGCAGGGAATAAGGCGGCGTCGCGACCAGTAACGCATCGGCGCCGACCTCGACCGCAGCCTGGGCGTACTCGATCGACTCTTCGGTACGTAATGCGCCGGTGCCGACGATATAGCTGGTGCGTCCCTTGATGCGTTGCTGGATGAATTTCATCAATTCGAAGCGTTCCGCCATCGACTGTGCGTAGTACTCACCGGTGGTGCCGGCCGAGATGATGCCGTGCACCCCGGCGTCGATCAGGAAATCGACGACTTCGCCGAGACGCTCGTAATCGATGCTGTAATCGTCCCGGTACGGCGTGATGACCGGGGTGTAGATACCTTCAAATTTCATCGCTTGAATCCTGCTCTATGAATTCACCGCCGCCATCTCGAAGGCGAGCGGATCGGGTTTGACGAAGTATTCGATCAAGTCACGCGACAGTTCCCAGTGCTCGACGATCAGATCGACCACCGCCTGGCTGTCACCGGCCTCGATGGCCGCAATCATTTGGTCGTGATGCGACAGCGCGCTGTACATGCGGGCCGCCATTTGATTATCTCGCGGCCGGTAAAAGGTCTGGCTGATGCGGGCATGATCGATCAATAAACGATCATAACTGGGTTTCAGGTAAGGGTTATCCGCCATCTGGCCCATCAACGCGTGAAAGCACTGGTTCCAGTAGACCATGTCGGCGCTCGATTCGGCCTCGATCGCGGCCCGGAATTTTGACTGGATATCCCTGATCTGCTCGATTTGCGGCGTCCTCGCGTTTTGCGCCGCGAGCCGGCCGACCGCCGAGTAAATCATCGGCGCGGTGACAAAAAAATCGCGCAGTACTTTGTGACTCATCGAGGACACGTAAGCGCCGCGATTATTGACGATGTCGACGCAGCCCTCGCCCGCGAGGCCGCGCAATATTTCGCGCAGTGGCGTACGCGAAATCCGGTAATGCTCGCTCAGACTCACTTCGTCCAGCGCAGCCCCAGGCTCGAGTTCGAGTGTCAGGATCTGCTTCTTAAGATCGTCGTAGATGGCCTGCTTGTCCATTTGCCTGCTTGCATTTTAAAAGTATACAAATTGTATACAACAATCGAAGAAATATGCAATACAAAATTTTATTTCTCGCGGAGATGCGGAGGAATTTGGTAAACCTAGTTTCAATGTCAGGCCATTGTTCGCTCTTGAAGGCCGATACACTACTAAATCTTTCCCTGCGCTCTCCGCGTTCCCTGCGCTCTCCGCGTCCCCCGCGCCTCCGCGTGAACCATTCAGACGCTCTCTCCAACCGATCCAGGGCAACTACGACTCGATCTCGAACCCTGGAATTTCCGGAAGAGGCATCCCCGCTATCGCGGGTGTGGGCTACTAAATTTGAACTGGTTTTGTTTCTCGCAGAGGCGCGGAGGACGCAGGGGGCGCGGAGGGGTTATTTTAAAGCGTTTTCAATGCCAGGTAATTGTCGGCACTTAAAGGCAAATCCACTATTCAATCTTTCACTGCGCTCTCCGCGTCCTCCGCGCCTCCGCGTGAACCGACAAGCGACCATCAGCGCCGAAGGACAGCTAGCCAGCGCCAGAAATTGAGCAGTGAAGCGAGCGATGCGGCGACGTATGTCCAGGCCGCAGCCCGCAGGATAGAGCGTGCCGCCGGCATTTGCTTTTTCGACAGGTAGCCGCTGTCGAGCAGCGGCAGCGCTTTCTTGAAGCTGGCGTCGATTTCGACCGGCAGGGTCAACATAATATTCAACACCGCGGCCGACGGCAAACGGGTAACCAGCACGCTGAACGGCGCCGCGAACAGCAGGAAGGATCCCACACGTTGCGCGATTATCGAAACCCGCGCGAGCCGGGTACGCATGACGAACATCGGCTCGCCGGCGGCGTGCTGGAAGGCATGCCCGCATTCGTGCGCCGCCACGGTGATTGCGGTCAGGGTTTTTCCGTCATGCTTGTCGCGCGTCAATCGCACCGCGCGCTCCATCGGGTCGTAATGATCGCCGGCATCGGTAACCTCGACCTTGATTTCCTGCAGGTCGTAACGGTCCAGCAGATGCCGCGCGAGTTCGCCGCCGGTGCCGGGAAAGTTATCCTCCGGATGCCGATTGTAACGGTTCAACACCCACTGGACCCACAGCTGGGGACCGTAGATCAGGGCCAGGGCCACGGCGATAATGACGACATAGATCATAAGCGTTTAGACTAAACGCTGACCGTTTTGGTTTCCAGTGGATTACTGCCTAGCTGCCGGTGATCTTTTCGAGGGTGGCGTTAACGCGTTGGTATTCCTGCTGCATGCTCTGCAGCTGCTCACCGAGATCGATTTGCAAGCGATCACGGTATGAATTTTCCATTTGCGCGGCCAGGTGCGCGAGGCGCATCGCACCGATGCTGGCGGCGGAGGATTTGATCGTGTGCGCCCAGCGATGCAGGTCATCACTGGGGGTCCTAACGGTCCGATTCTCGATATCGCACAAAAATTCATCGATCGACTCGACATAAGACTCGATGACCATTACCGCATCTTCACCCATGTCATGTCTGAGCTGATCAAGTACCTTATCGTCAAGCGTTAACTGGCTGTCAGGATCAGGTTCTATTTTCACAGTTTTGCCGTTTTAAAAAATACAACACGGCGAGTATAGTTCAAACATTCCATTTAGCTGCCCGCAACTACCGACAGGATCAGGCTATGGCTGAGTTTAGTGACAGTTTTTACATCATTGGCCACCGCGGCGCGGCCGGAGAACGCTTCGAAAACAGCCTGGAAGGCTTCGAACATGCGCTGACACTCGCTATCGACATGATCGAGATCGATATCCGCGAGCACTCGTCGGAGATCTGGGTAATCCACGACCACGATCTCGAACGCCTGACCGGAAACGCGGGTTATTTTGAAGACCGGCCCGATCCGTCGAAGATCCGACTGCGAAACGGCGAACCGGTACCGACCCTGCGACAGGTGCTGGACCTGACCTGGGGCAAGCTGCCGCTCAATATCGAAATCAAGGCGGTCGACGACCTGGAGCTGCTGCTGAATCTGCTGGCGCACTATCCACAACCGGACACAACCGACGGGCTACCGTGGAACCTGATCTCGTCATTCAATCACGCCGCGCTCGCGCGCCTCAGGGAAATGGAATGCCCGTGGCCGCTGGCACCGATCAGCAGCGGTATACCGTTGCAGCTCGAGGCTGAGCTCGAGCAAATCGCGCCCTACTCCTGGCATTTCGATAACGAATACCTCGATTTCGACCTGGTGCGCAGCCTGCGCGCAAAGGGCATTCCGAGCCTGGTTTTCACCGTTAACGATGTCGAGCGCGCGCGCGAGCTGAAGCAAGCCGGCGTCACTGGCATTTTCACCGACTACCCCTCCAAAATGTTGCAGATCGACCAGGCTTTATAACAGCAACTGTTACCACCTCGCGAAAGCGTGAATCTTGCGACTACTACCGGCCGTCTGGCGTCATTCCCGCGCAAGCGGGAATCTCGTAACTACTCGTGATAGTCGTCTCGAGATCCCCGCTTGCGCGGGGATGACTCTCCAGGTTCGTGGGAATGACGTTGTAGGTTCGCGGGATGGCAACTTGCGTTAGTGCCATTCCTCCGCGTCCACCGCGCCTCTGCGTGAAACAAATCAGGGACACTTATCACAAATTCGATGGTGTACAATCCGCGCATGGCTGAACTAGGTCGCTACAATCGTTTGCGTATCGTCAAGCGCGCCGATATCGGGATTTTTCTCGACGGCGGCGAGTTTGGCGAGATCCTGCTGCCGCGCAAGTACGTGCAGGACTCGATGCAGGTCGGCGACGACGTCGAGGTATTCGTCTACAACGATTCCGAAGATCGCATCATTGCAACCACGCAGCGCCCTAAAACCCAGGTCGGCGAATGCGCTTATCTGAAGGTCGTCGGCACCAGCAAATTCGGCGCCTTCCTCGACTGGGGGTTACCGAAGGACCTGCTACTGCCCTTCAGCGAGCAGCAAAAACCGGTGCAAAAGGGTTATTCCTACAGCGCCTACCTGTTTGTCGACGAAACGACGCAGCGCATCGCCGCGTCGACCAGGCTCGAAGATCACCTGTCGCAGGACGGTAGCGGATTCAAGCCGCGCCAGCCGGTAGATCTGCTGATCTATGGTAAGAGCGACCTCGGCTTCAAAGCCGTAATCGATGGCACGCACCTGGGCCAGTTGTATGAAAACGAGACCTTTCAGCGGCTGCACCACGGTGAACGGCTAAAAGGCTACATCAAGCAGGTGCGCAAAGACGGCAAGATCGACCTGATGCTGCAATTACCTTCGCACCTGGAACGTGACCGTCTCAGCGACGCCATCGTCGCGCACCTGCGGCAAAACGAGGGGGTTACCGCGCTCACCGACAAGAGCCCACCCGACGATATCTACCAGGTGTTCGGCGTCAGCAAGGCCAGCTACAAGAAAGCACTAGGGCAGTTGTACAAACAACGCGTTATCTCGATCGATAAAAACCAGATCAGGTTATTAGATGAATCGATCGAAGAGCTTGCAACTCGTGATCGATAAGTGATTCAGCTGCTATTTATCGAAATTGCTCGGAGATCCCGGGACCCTCGAGGGCGCAATTACCGATACGACAATCACAAACCCGATGTTAAAGGTCCGTGATGATCGGCTAGACTGAAGCATTATGCTTCTTGGCTTTTTTAATCAGCTTGCGAATAACCTTCAGTTCCTTGCGTAATTCACGATATCTGTCGCTAGTATCATCGGCTTTACCCGCTGTGATCAATTCGGCTTCGAGCCGGTCTTTTTTCTTCTCGAGCTTGCGCATAATCTTTTCGAGCTTGTGGTGTTTTTTCTCCTGTTTATGTTTAGACAGATCAAAGAAATCCTCGAGTTTCTGCAGCAGGCTATTCGTACTCATACTCGTCTCCCAGTTCCTTGATCTCGTCATCCCTGACCCATAATATGACCGCACATTTGAGCAACTTCTTG
>JAACFA010000336.1 GCA_009937625.1 Gammaproteobacteria bacterium
TCGCTGCGTATCAACACCTGCACGTTGCCGCTTGCATCCCGGGTCTGTCCGACCGAGGTTACGTCGATCGCCTGCAGGCGGTCGTCGGCGACGACGTATATCCGGGAATTACCGTATATCGCCTGGTGTGGCACCGCGTAGACATCGTTTTCCGCGGGCAAGCTGAGATTCAACGGCAATAATTCACCCGGCCTCAACTGGGTATCGATCGAATCGATCGCGAAGTAAATATCGATCCCGGTGGCCTCGGCCTCACCCGCGAGCCGGACTATCGGAAAGCGGCCCAGGTCGCTTCGACTCGCGACGCCGGCATCGAGCGCTTCACCGACAGCGAGCGCTCGCTGGACCGAATCGATATAGTTGAGCGGAAGATGAGCACGAATTTCGAGCGCCCGGACCGGGAATAGCGAGATCAGGAGTTGCCCGAGCGATACGCGATCGCCGGCGGAGACGGCAACTTCGCTGACGATAGCGTCGAACGGAGCGCGCAGGTCGGAGCGGCTCATTGCAAGCCTGGCCTGGTCAAGCTGGGCCTTGCCGCGATCGTGACGCGCCATTAGTATCTGCAATCTGGCCGGGTAAGAGTCGACCTCGAGCGCTCGCGAATTAACCGCCAGCTGCTGTCGGCCGAGTTCGCTGCGAGCAGCATTCAGGGCGGTTTCGGCACTCAGTTGCTGCTGTTTCAGCTGGACCAGCCGCTGCACCTCGGCCGCGGCGAGCTCCAGCAGGTTACGTTCGGTTTCGAGCGAAAGCAGGTTGGTCTGATGCCTGACCTTGAGCTCTGCGATCTGGTTCTCGATATCGCGCAAATCGGCCTCGGCCTGCAGCAGCGCTGCTTCGAAATCGCGCTGATCCAGCGTGACCAGGCGATCGCCCTGCTGCACCCTGGAGCCATTGCGCACGAAGACGTCCTTGACGATACCGCCGCCCGGCGCAGCTGCTTTCAGTAGTTCCGGGGATTCGATTCGCCCGTATAGGGTAATCGACGGAGACAATGCCTGGATTTGCGCCGTAATTACCTCGACCTGCCAGATCTTTTCACTCAGTGTCGGCCGCTGACGCTCGGTCTTGCTGTTGACCAGCGAAAAATAGATCGCGCCGGAGACTAGCAGAACCAGAAATGGCAGGATTATCCTGAGTTTCGTTCTAGCGAGCATGCCCCATCATTCCTGGAACCTGGCCTGCACTCACGATGCGGCGTGCTGCGAAATACGGGCTGGATGTCATTATTGACTCGGTGACTGCGAAGATAAGCAAGCGTTGTATAGCGTTAGGACCAGAGCGTCAAGCTAGGGGCTGGGTTCGAAGCGGCTCTGCGCCCGGTTCTTGGCGACCCGTTGCGGATCGAACACCTGCCCGTTCATCGCCAGGTGAACTCCGCTGGGCAGCAGTTGCACCGCCGCGCAGGCAAATCCGAGGTTGTACAGTGCATCGCTGTAGCGCATGCGTGCAGGTTGCATCGCGCCCAACAGGACAATAGTCTTGCCTTCGATGTCGAGCAGGGCCCGGGCGGTATCGACCATCGAGTCGGTGCCGTGGGTAATCAGTATCATGTCATTTTTTACGCCCGCGACCGCACTGCGGATCAGTTCGCGGTCGGCGCGGTCCATGTCGATACTGTCCTTTTGCAGCAACGCTTCGATGTCGTAGTCAAAGTTGACGTTCGCTTCTTCGAGCAGCGGGCCGACCATGGGCTCGCCGATATGAAACTCGCTCTTGGCGTCGAAGTAAACCTTGTCGAAGGTGCCGCCGGTGGTGAAAATCTTGATGGTCAACGCATGCTCCCGATGATACTGCCTAAATCGGGCCAGCTTCACTAACTCCTTTGATTCAAATGAGTACCGAACCGCTACTTCAGCATAAAGTGCCGATTATCGCCATTGCCTGCGCCTGCATTATCGCCTTGCTGGCTTTCGGGCCGCGTTCGGCAATGGGCTTTTTCCAGTTGCCGATGCTGCAGGACAACGGCTGGGACCGGGCTACCTTCGGCATGGCCATGGCGCTGCAGAACCTGTTCTGGGGTATGGGGCAGCCGTTGTTCGGCGTCATTGCCGACAAGTTCGGCAGCTGGCGGGTGCTCGCGCTCGGGGCCGTGCTCTATACGCTTGGGCTGTTGGTGATGGCGATCGCGCCGAGCCCGGTCTGGTTACACATCGGCGGCGGGATTCTGATCGGTCTCGGTGTGGCGGCCTGCTCCTTCGGCGTGGTGCTGGCTTCGATTGCGCGCCTGGTCAGCCCTGAAAAACGCTCGTTTGCCTTCGGTCTCGGCACCGCTTCCGGCTCTGCCGGGATGTTTGTGTTCGCCCCGATTTCGCAAGGACTGATCGATTCGCTGGGCTGGTCCGACAGCCTGATCGCAATCGGGATCGTCATGCTGATTATTCCCCTGTTGGCGATCCCGTTACGCGGCAACTCCTCGACCTCGAGATTTGCCGCTGCCGAGTTCGAGCAGACGGTCAGGGAGGCGTTGCGCGAGGCTTTCGCGAGCAAAGGCTACTTGCTGCTGACTTCGGGTTTTTTCGTGTGCGGATTTCAGGTGGCGTTCATCACGGCGCATTTTCCGGCCTATATCAGCGACCTGGGCATTGCCGCCAAATGGGCGGTGGTTGCCATCAGCCTGATCGGTTTCTTCAATATCATCGGCTCACTCGCGTCCGGAGTCATCGGGCAGCGTTACTCCAAGCCGATCCTCCTGTCATCGATATATTTCGCCCGATCGATCGCCTTCACGGCTTTTTTGCTGATCCCGCAATCACCGGTCACGGTGGTCATATTCTCGATCGTGATCGGCATCCTGTGGCTGTCGACCGTCGCCCCGACCAACGCGCTGGTTGCCGTCATGTTCGGTACCCGTTATCTCGGGATGCTCGGCGGCATCGTGTTCTTTTCTCACCAGGTCGGATCCTTCCTCGGCGT
>JAACFA010000144.1 GCA_009937625.1 Gammaproteobacteria bacterium
GCGCTTTCATGGTGAAGCCGAAGTCGCCGAAGGTTTCGTAAAAGCGGATGCCGTGATAGCCGTCCGAGGGTTCGGTCATGCCCGGGAAATTGCCGTTGTCCCAGTCGAACTTGCCCGACTCGATCATGACGCCACCCATGCTGGTGCCGTGGCCGCCGATAAACTTGGTGGCAGAGTGCACCACGATATCTGCGCCATGGTCGATCGGCTTGCACAGGTAAGGGGTCGCAAAGGTGCTGTCGACGATCAGCGGGATACCGGCATCGTGCGCGATCGCCGCAATCGCCTCGATGTCGATGACGTTGTTGGTCGGGTTGCCGATGGTCTCGGCGTACAGCGCTTTCGTTTTCGACGTGATCGCCTTGCGGAAATTTTCCGGATCGTCGGAATCGACGAACGTGGTCTCGATTCCCATCTTGCGAAAAGTCACGTCGAACTGGGAGAAGGTGCCACCGTAAAGCGTCTTCGCCGACACCAGCTCGTCACCCTGCTGCATCAGCGTCAGGATTGCCGTCATCTGCGCGGCCATGCCGGAACTGACGGCAAGCGCCGCGCGGCCGTTTTCGAGCGCGGCCATGCGCTCCTCGAACACCGCGGTCGTCGGGTTGGTCAGGCGCACGTAGGTGTTGCCGAAGGTCTGCAGGTTGAACAGGCTAGCGGCATGCTCGGCATCGTCGAACACGTACGAGGTGGTCTGGTAAATAGGCACCGCGCGCGCACCGGTAACCGGATCTGGAATCTGCCCCGCGTGGAGACAGAGGGTTTCGATACCGAATTTTCGATCTGCCATGGCCTGCTCCGGTTAGCGGTTGAACTGTCGGGGGCGCTGCGCCGAAATCACCCCGGTGTTGACGCCGATCGTATTCAGGCCGCCGAACAGGCGCGCGTATTCGATTTTCATACAGCGGTCCATGACTACTTCGAGGCCGGCGTCACGTGCCTTTTGCGCGGCTTCCTCGTGGATGATGCCCAACTGCATCCAGACCACTTTGGCCCCGATTTTTATCGCCTGATCGACGAAGGGCGGAATCCGGTCGACGCGCTGAAACAGGTCTACTACGTCCACCGGAGTCGGGATATCCTCCAGGTCGGCATAGCATTTCTGTCCGAGAATTTCGTCGTACTTCGGATTCACCGGGATTACTTCGAAGCCGTGATCGATAAGGTACTTGGCGGCAAAGTTGCTCGGGCGCGACCAATCGGCGGACAGCCCGACGATCGCGACGCGCTTGTAGTCGTTGAGAATTCGTCTTAAATCCCGGATGTCGGTCATAGTTGTTTTGCGCGCTCTCGCAGTTCGAATTTCTGGATTTTACCGGTCGAGGTTTTTGGCAACTCGCCGAATACTACCTTGCGCGGCGCCTTGAACCGCGCCATGTTGTCGCGGCAATAATCGATCATGTCCTGCTCGCTGACATCCGTGCCATCGCGCAGGGTCAGGAAGGCGCACGGCGTTTCGCCCCACTTGTCGTCCGGCATCGCGACCACGGCCGCTTCGAGCACGGCCGGGTGGCGGTAAAGCACCGCCTCGACCTCGATACTCGAAATATTCTCCCCGCCCGAGATGATCACGTCCTTGGATCGATCACGAATCTCGATGTATCCATCCGGGTGGCACACGGCGAGATCGCCCGAATGAAAGTAGCCGCCCTCGAAGGCCCTGGTCGTCGCGGACGGGTTCTTCAGATAACCCTTCATGACGATGTTACCGCGAAACATGATTTCGCCGATGGTCTCGCCGTCGCGCGGCACCGGATGCATCGTCTCGGGATCCATGACGACGAGTTTCTCGAGCATCGGGTAGCGCACCCCCTGGCGCGCTTTCATCTCGGCCTGCTCGGTGATTGGCAATTCATCCCACTCGTCGTGCCAGGCGCAAACCACGGCGGGGCCATAGGTCTCGGTCAGGCCGTAGGCATGGGTGACCTTGAAATTCAGCCGTGCCATCGCTTCGAGGATCGGGGGCGGCGGCGCGGCCGCGGCGGTCATGATATTGACCTGGTGCTCGATTCCGGACTTCAGCTCGTCATCGGCGTTTGCCATCAGGCTCAACACGATCGGCGCACCGCACAGGTTGGTGACCTTGTGCCGCTTGATTGCGTCGAAGATCGCGTCCGCTCTTACCGCACGTAAGCACACGCTAGTGCCGTTTAACGCGGCCAGCGTCCACGGGAAGCACCAGCCGTTGCAATGGAACATCGGCAAGGTCCACAGGTATACCGGGAAAGCATCCATGTTCCAGCCGAGCGCATTCGACACCGCGTTGAGATAAGCGCCGCGATGATGGGTGACCACGCCCTTCGGATCGCCTGTCGTGCCCGAAGTATAACCCAGCGAGATCGCGCGCCATTCGTCATTCGGCAGCTGCCATTCGAAATCCGGGTCGCCCTCCCGGAGAAACGCCTCGTAATCGAGTTCGCCGATGAACTCGCCGTCTTCGTAGGCAGGATCGTCGACATCGACGATCAGCGGCTTGTCGTCGAGTTGCGCCACCGCATCACGTACCGTCGCGGAAAACTCGCGATCGGTGAACAGAACCTTGACGTTACCGTGTTTCAACTGGAACGCGATCATGTCGGCGTCGAGACGGATATTGAGCCCAAGGATAACCGCGCCGGCCATCGGGATAGCGAAGTGCGCCTCGACCATTGCCGGCAGGTTCGGCAGCATCAGCGCAACGGTGTCGTCGTCGCCGACCCCGCGCCGGCGCAGCGCGGAGGCGAAGCGGCGGCAACGCGCATAGGTATCTGCCCAGTTGCGTCGCAATTCGCCATAGATCACGGCCGTGCGTTCGGGATAAACAGACGCCGCACGCTCGATGAAAGTCAGCGGCGACAGCGGCGTAAAATTGGCGGCGTTTTTATCGAGGTCTATCGAGTATGGGCTGGCCATCTACTTGCCTTTCCATTCGGGTTTGCGTTTTTCGATGAAGGCATCAATACCTTCGCGCGCGTCGTGCGAATCCATGTTGCAGGCCATACGCTCCGCGGCGTAGGCATAGGCATCGGATAAATCCATCGGCAGCTGCCGGTAGAACATATCCTTGCCAAGACTGATCGCGTGCGCGGACTTGGCGATGATCTTTTGCGCCAGCGTAACCGTCGCCGACTCGAGCTCGGCGGCCGGCACGACCTCATTGACGAGCCCGTATGACCGCGCGGTCTGCGCCGAAATGAAATCGCCGGTCAGCAGCATGTGCAGCGCTTGCTTGCGGCCCATGTTGCGCGAGAGCGGCACGGCCGGGGTCGAACAGAACAGGCCTACATTAATGCCGGACACGGCGAAGCGAGCATCCTCGGCCGCGACCGCAAGATCGCAATTGGCCACCAGTTGGCAACCCGCCGCGGTGGCAATCCCGTTGACACGGGCGATCACCGGCTGGCGCAGCCGGTTGATGGTCAACATCATCTTGCTGCATTTTGCGAACAACGCCTGGTGGAATTCCCGCTCCTCGCTGGAGCGCATTTCCTTCAGATCGTGGCCCGGGCAAAACGCCTTGCCGTTAGCGGCAATGACTACCACACGCACCGACTCATCCCGGTCGATGGCGTCGAGCGCATGCTGCAATTCGTCGAGCATTTCGCCCGAGAGCGCGTTGTATTGCGCTGGACGATTCAGCGTCAGCGTGGTTATGCCGTCGCTGTCGTCACGCAACAGAATCGATTGATCGACTGCATCGGCTGCGGTAACACTCATTATCTTATCCTCGCTGAATCTTGTTCCTGATGTAGATCGAAAAATAATCGCCATAGCGATCCTGCAGCTCGGGCAATTTCCAATCCTGGCCGGTAACCTTACCGCGACATAGCGGGCTGCCGCAATGGCAATCAAGGGTATAGTCGTCAGATCTTTCCATAGAGTAATCGTGGCACAACTCTTCTCCGGCCGCGATATCGCGCATCGCGACGTAAACCACCTGGCCACGAAAGCCGACATTAGGATCGCAGGAGTGATTGATGAATACCGACATGTCCTCGACCTCATCGGGACTTTGCGGCGCGAGGTAAAAATCGTCTTCGATTTGCAGCGCCATGTCGCCGGCCTCGGCGGTGGCCTGCGCCAGTTGATCACTGGTAATGATATTGCCGGCTTTGATCGCCACGATCTCGTCTTTGGCGATAGGCTCGAGCGCAACCACGCCCCGCCCCGCCAGGGTGTCACTACGCACTTCGATCTTGGGCGAACGCCAGGTTTTCATTATCACTTCCGGTTAAGGAGCATGAAATTCTAGCACTAAAGCTATTCCCGATGCCTTTAATGATGGGGTATCGAGGACAGGGCTTTAATCGTTGTCGGTGAGACCGGCGCCGGCGCCGGCGCGGGATTCTTCGGTTGCCGGGGCGTAGGTTTCGAAGGCCAGCGCTTCGATGCCTTTGAAGACGTCTTCATCGATGTTGTAAGCCCGTGTCGACGCTAGCTGTTGCGGGGCGGTCGCGTCGGACTTGCAACAGCTGACCCGGTCGACTTCGGCGAGCAGCAGACTATCGCGATCGCCCTCGATACTCAGGCCGTTGCCGAAGCAATCGAGGCGCAGGCCAGGCCAGTGGGTGGTAAACGCGCAGCGATGAAAACGCGCCGCCTGGCCCAGGGTCGCCGCCAGCAATATCGGGTAGGCGGTTTTTCCGAGTCGCAGCTCGTTTCCGTCCAGCATCGCAGCGGAGCGATCGGCCAGCGCAGCGCCGGTTACGATCGGGCATAGCCACCCGCCGTGGGCCTGCCAGGGTTCGAGATCGCAGCGTGGAATAAAAGCGGCGTAGTCCTTGCCTGCCAGGTTTTGCAAATGGGCGAGCATGGTTTCGGGTCCCGGCAGATCGAAGGCCGCAAGCCAGCGCGCCGCCTTGCCGGCCTCCTCGGCGAGCCCCCATTCGAGCCCGCTGGCGCGAGCCGCCTTGCGCAGGTAAGACTCGATCTCGGCCAGCGTGACGTGGTAACTCAAGTCGCCGCTTCCAACAATTCGTGCGGGAAGGGAGCATCTTGGTACATGCAGATTCGCACCCAGCGATCCGAGCGCGGATCGAATTTGGTGGCGCCGAAAAACGACAGCTTGCAGCGCAGGATATCGATCGGCAGCATATCGGCCGCGATCAGGTTATCCTGGATTTCAGCGTAGGGATGCGACACCAGGTTTTGCACGCGGCGCACGGTATGGCGGTGTTCGGGATGCGCGAGCAGGAATTCCGCCGCTGTAGGGCCACCCTTCCAGGCCAGCAACGCGGCATATAGCCGTTTGACGGCGTAACCGATCGCGAGCGGCAGTTCGTACTCGGCCCCGGGCTCATGAAAGCGCTCGCCGACGCGCGGCTCGAGTTTTTCGGCCGAGGTATACCAGAAGCGCGCGCGATTATCCGGCTGCTCGTAGTCGACCGCGAGCGCCCAGGCGCAGCGAGTCTCGACGATTTCGAGCAGGCCTGCCACGGGCATCGAACCGTCGATGAAGAAACTGGCATGCTCGTCCGCGTCCATGCACTGTGCCAGGTCGTCGATCAGTGCGCCGTAAGGCTCCAGCATCAGCGAAAGCAGCTGTTCCTGGCCTTCCAGCGAAAGGTTGTCTTCGGCCCAGCAGTAAAATCGATCCCATGGATGGTCGTCAGCGAGGGATTCACGCTCGATATAAGCCGCCATCTTCTCGAGATCGGCGTTCAGCGAGGCCAGCTTATCGATCTGGATCGGATGCTCGGAGTGCCACTGCGAGACGTTGCACCGGGCTCGTTCGAAATGCCGTTTGAACTCGTCGACGGCATCGGCTTCAGCCCGCGGCAGTGAACGCACCCTGGCGAAAGCTTCCTCGCGTGCCATCATCCAGTTATTCAGCAGCGCCGGGTGGTTGACCAGGAATGGCGCCATGCCCAGCCCGGTGGAATTGCCGACGCCGATACGGCGCCGCAGGTCCGGCTCGATAACAGCCGCCTTTTCGCCGCCGCGCGCCCGCGCGATGTGCTCGATTAAATCGATGGAGAACGCGCGCGTCAGCCACACCGATAAAAGTTCAGCCTGGAACGGCCCGCTGAGCTCGGGGCGATCGCTGATGGCCAGCCGGTCGGCGGCACCGAACTTACCGGAACCGTAGACCGCGGTGGTGCGCACCAGGTAGCCGACGGCCTCGAGCTGATCGCGCTCGGGTTGCAATCCGGCGGCCAGCCGATCGATGACATGCTGCCACAGCCGCACCGAGCGATTAGCGCGCGACAGGCTGAGCTCGGAATCCGAGATACGCCCGGCTTCCTGCTTCGGTACGTTCAGTTCGAGCCGATCGAGGTCGGCCTCGTCCGGGATACCGTCGAACAACGTGAAGGTCGCGTCCCAGGCAGTGGCGATAACCCGGTCCGAGCGCATGTCGTCCGGCAGATCGTGCGAAAAGGCAACCAGCGAGTAGGTACGCTCGGGGCCGTAGACGGTGTAGACCGCGCGCCCGAAGCCCTGCTCGTCGATCGCCCAAAGGTTACGCTTGAACCGCCAGCGCTCTTGTTTCAGACGCCGCAGCAGGGCCCGCATAAAAGACAGCCGGGTCTGGTGAAAGCTGCCCATCCGCGCCAGGCGCATGACCACCTCCGGCGGGCGCCGGTAATTAGCCGCCTCGGGCATCGGGTTGTTAGCAGCGCAGTCTGTAGTCTCGCTCATTCAATAGTCCGGGCCGAAGTTCTCGTCGAAGAAGCGCAGCCAGTT
Organism: Gammaproteobacteria bacterium; assembly: GCA_009937625.1. Classification (GTDB taxonomy): domain Bacteria; phylum Pseudomonadota; class Gammaproteobacteria. The sequence continues at coordinate 6,664 of JAACFA010000144.1, forward strand.
ATTGCCCATGATTTTCGCCGTATCGGTGGCATCGAACCCGGCCTCGAGCAACCCCTTTTCGATGTTGCCGAAATCGCGGTTGTCGTTGAACCAGGCCGGCATCGGCGGAAAGCCGGCGTTGCTGGCCGAGCCTTCGCCGTAATCGATTTTTTTGGTCCAGCGGCCGACGCGCATCCATTCGACTACCGAATCCGGCTGATCCTGGCACAGGTCGGAACCGAGCCCGATATGATCGACGCCCATAACTTCGGCGCAATCGGCGATCATCTGGCAAAAGCTTTCCAGGCTGCAGTCGCTGCCGCCCTGCAAATGATGCGGGTACATGCTGAAGCCAAGCATGCCGCCGGTTTCACCGAGACCCTTCAAAATCGCATCTGACTTGTTGCGCAGCGCCGGGTGCCAGAACGCCGGGTTAGCGTGGGTAACGACGATCGGGCGGGCGCTGATCTCCATCGCTTCCAGCGTCGAGCGCTCGGCCGAGTGGCTCATGTCGACCACCAGGCCGACACGATTCATTTCTGCGATGACTTCGCGCCCCATGCGCGTGACGACTGGTTGTTGTAGGAGAGTTGCATGAAACGCGCGCCCAGCGTGTGCAGAATTTCGACCAGCCGAATATCGTCCTCGATCGGCGACGGATTCTGGAAGCCATAGAAGATCGCAGTGCGGTTGGTGTCACGCGCGAGACGCACGTCGTCACCGGTAAAACCCTGGAATATGAGGTGCGGGAAACGCTCGAAGCAGCTGTTCCACTGCTCCATGTTGGCCACGGTTTCGCGGAAATTTTCATGATAAGCGATGGTCACATGTACCGCGTCGACGCCGCCGGCGCGAATCTGCTGGAAGATTTCCTCCGACCAGTTGCAGTACTGCAGGGCATCTATGCGGTAGGCGGTATCGCTCATGCCGGGTCGCCGCTCGCAATATAGGCGGTCTTCACCGTGGTGTAGAATTCCCGCGCATATTGCCCCTGCTCGCGCGGCCCATAGGACGACTCGCCGCGGCCTCCGAAGGGCACGTGGTAATCGGTACCGGCAGTCGGCAGGTTGACCATGACGCAGCCGGTTTTGACATTGCGGCGGAAATGCGTAGCGCGCGCCAGACTGCTGGTGACGATGCCGGCGGTAAGACCGAAGCGGGTGTCGTTTACCGTGGCCAGCGCTTCCTCGTAGGAGTCGACCTGGATCACGCAGGCGATCGGTGCGAACAGTTCCTCACGATTGATCTGCCAGTCGTTTTGCGTACCGGCAAACACCGCAGGTGTCATGAAGTAGCCCTCGGTGGCGCGCTCGACCCGTTCGCCGCCACAGAGCAGTTCAGCACCCTCCTGCTTGCCGAGCTCGACATTTTCAAGATTTTGCCTCAGCTGGGCCTCGCTCGCCACCGGGCCGACCTGGGTGCCCGCCTCGAGCGCATGCCCGACCACCATGTTGGAAGCGCCCTCAACCAGTTTTTCGACGAAGTAATCATGAATGTTCTTGTGCACGACCAGGCGCGACGACGCGGTGCACTTTTGCCCGGTACTGCCGAAAGCGCCATTGAGCGCGCAGGCAAGCGCGACGTCCAGATTGGCGTCGTCCATGATCGCGAGCGCGTTCTTGGAACCCATTTCGAGCTGTATCTTGGTGAAATTGCCAACCGCGGCCTGCGCGATGCCGCGGCCCACCGGCACCGAGCCGGTAAAACTGATGGCGTTGACCTGCGGGCTCTCGACCAGTTTTTGGCCAACGCCGCTGCCCGAGCCCATCACCAGGTTGAACAGCCCGGCCGGAATATCCTGGCGTGAAATAATCTCGGCCAGCACCACCGCGCTTGCCGGTACCAGGTTGGCGGGCTTCCAGATAACCGCGTTACCGAAGGCAAGCGCGGGGGCAATCTTCCACACCGCGGTCGCCATCGGGAAATTCCATGGAGAAATAACCGCCACCGTGCCCACCGGTTCGCGGCGCACGTCGACCTCGATACCGTCGCGCACCGAGTCGGCGTTGTCGCCGATCTGGCGCAGCGCCTCCGCCGCGTAGTAGGTAAAGAATTGCCCGGAACGATAAACTTCGCCCTTGCCCTCGGGCTGGGTCTTGCCTTCCTCGCGCGCCAGCAGCGTACCGAGTTCCTCGCAGCGCGCTATCAGTTCGTTGCCGATCGCCATCAAGACGTTATAGCGGCGCTCGAGCCCGGCCTTCGCCCACTCCCGCTGCGCGGTCTCGGCCGCATCCAGCGCACGCTGTAACTGCGCGTCGTCGGCCTGGGCATATCGACCGATCGTGTCGGAAAGATCGGAGGGATTGACATTGTCGATTTCGCCGACCCCGGCAAGCCATTCGCCGGCAATGAAATTCTGGTTGGGGTTTGACATTAAGTTTTCCGGGGAATAGCTTAGAAAAAGGCCTACACCATAATTCCGGGGCATGCCGAGGTCAATGGCAAAGCCCCTAAATTCGCGAGTTACCCAGCCCGCAGTCGGTACAACGGTTTTTGCTGCTTCATCCGGTTCATTTGGATACCATAACCCGAGTTGCCAAGGATATAAACATGTTGCAGAAACTCTGGGATCCGGAGATCGAAACGCTGAGCCGGGAACAGGTATGCGCGCTCGAAGCACCGCTGATAGCCGACCAGATTCGCTACGTCTACCAGCACAGTCCCTATTACCGCGACAAGTACGATGTTGCCGGCATCGATCCAGCGGCGATCGATTCGCATGCCGCGCTGGCGCGACTGCCGTTTACCGAAAAATCGGACATTGCGCAGGCGCAGCAGCAGGGAGCGCTTTTCGGTCCCAACCAGTGCTGCGAATTCGACGATATCATACGGATGACCTGCACCGGCGGATCTACCGGCGAACCGACGCGACTCGGCTGGACTCGCAACGATATAGATGGATACAACGAAATGGGCGCGCGCGCACTGTGGGCCATGGGCTGCCGTCCTCACGACCTGGTTATCAGCTGCCTGAACTATTCGATGTACGCAGGGGGCATCATGGATCACGGCGCCTTCGAGACCCTGGGCGCCGGCATCCTGCCATACAGCATCGGCAATTCCGAGCGCCTGCTCGAGATGCTGTCCCGTTTTCCGCCGCGCGCGGCAGGTTACTCGCTATTCATGACACCCTCCTACGCGGTGCGACTCGCCGATATCGCGCAGCAGCGCGGCATCGATCTGCATCGCCTGAACGTTGCCCGGGGCTATTTTTCCGGCGAGGCCGGGCTGCAGGTTCCCGGGTATCGCGACAAGATCGAACAGGCCTGGGGCATGCGCGCGATGGACATGTACGGCACCGCTGAGCTCGGGGTACAGAGCGGCGAGTGCGAACATCGCAACGGCCACCACTACTGTGGTGCGGGGCTGGTGGCGGTAGAATTGGTCGATCCCGATAACGGCGAAGTCCTTGCTTTCGAAAACGACAGCGTGGGCGAGCTGGTTTACAGCTCGCTGCGGCGCGAGGCCTGCCCGTTGATTCGCCTGCGCAGCCACGACATCGTGCGCATTTATACCGAGGCCTGCGCCTGCGGCCGCCAAAGTTTTCGGCTGCACACGCTGGGTCGCAGCGACGACATGTTCATCGTCAAGGGGGTTAACGTGTTTCCGCTGGGGATACAGAAGTCGCTGCTGAAGCATCGCCCCGAAATCAGCGCCGAGTTCTTCGTCGAGTTGACGCGGCAGCCACCGATCGACTATCGACCGCGACTATGCATCGAAGTCTCGCCAACGGTAGACAGCGCGCGCTACGCCGGATTGGCGCAGGCGATCGAGTCGACCTTACAACAGCAGTGTAATTTCAGCGCAGCGGTGGAGTTCGTGGCCCAGGGATCGATTGCGACGGAGCACAAGACGCGCCGCCTGTATCGCGCTTACCTCGACCAGGCAGCGCCCGCGCTCGAAATTCTCTATCGCCGGTAGCGGCCGCGCGGGACGGTCATGTTCCGGTCAGACAAAGGCTCGCTGAAGTAAAACCCCTGGTAGTACTCGCAGTTGAATTTCTTCAGCAGCTCGAACTGCTCCGGTCCCTCGACGCCCTCGGCCACGACTTCGAGGCCCAGGTGCTTGGACAAGGCCAGGATCGACGCCACCATCGCCTGGTCGCCGGTATCGTTGCAGATATCCTCGACAAAGGAACGGTCGATCTTGATATGGCTGACCGGCAGGTTCTTTAAATGCGCCAGCGACGAGTAGCCGGTACCGAAATCGTCGAGCGAGAAACTGATACCGCGATTGATCAATTCCTGCATCCGCTGAATCGCGTCGTCGATATTGTGGATGATATTGTGCTCGGTGACTTCCATGATGATGTTGCGGGTCGGCACGTTGATGCGCTCGAGCTGACTCTGAATATTTTTCGCGAACTGCTTGTCGCGGAACTGGCGCGGGCTGATATTGATGCAAATCAGGAAGTCGCTTCCGAGCAAGCCCTGTTCGACCCACAGTGTCATTTGCTTGAGCGCGGTTTCGATAACCCAGCTGCCCACTTCGACGATCTGGCCCGAAGTTTCGAGCACCTCGAGAAATTCCGCCGGCGCCACCACGCCGAGCTCGGGATGCTCCCAGCGGATCAGGGCCTCGGCGCCGATGACTTCCATCGCGCGATTCACCACCGGTTGATAGTAAAGCCGGAACTGGTTTTTCTTGAGCGCACGGCGCAGCTGGTTCTCGAGTTCCAGCTGCCGCGTGACGTCGCTGCTCATGCTCTCGCTGAAAAATTCGAGCCGGTTGCGCCCCTCTCGCTTGGCCTGGTACATCGCGGTATCGCCGAAGCGCAACAGGTCGTGGCCGCTGTAGTCTTCACTGGTAATCATCGAGATGCCGATACTCGCAGTTACATGTAACTCGCTGTCATGGATTCGGCATTCCATGGCAATTGTGTCGCGAATTTTGTTGGCGATATCGCGCGCGTGGGAGACCGCTTCGCGAGCATCAGGGCTCAATCCCGACAGGATCACGATGAACTCATCGCCGCCCAGCCTGGCCACGGTGTCGTCACCGCGGAGGTGCGCCTGCAGTCGCTGCGCCATTTCCTGCAACACCAGGTCACCTGCCGGATGTCCCATCGAATCGTTGATGTACTTGAAATTGTCGAGATCGATAAACAACAGCGCGCCGAAATTCTGATTGCGCCTGACGCGCGCAACTTCCATGTCGAGCCGCTTGGTAAGCTCGTTGCGATTCGGTAACCCGGTCAAAGTATCGTAGTAGGCGAGGTACTCGACCCGCTCCTCGGCGGCGCGCAGATGGCGAATATCGCGCGCGATAGTCGAGAAGAACTCGATTTCGCCACAATTGTTGCGATGCGATATCAGCACCTGCGAGGTCAGCACCTTTTCCCCGGTTAGCGACAGAAAAGTAGTTTCATCGGTCCACATGCCTTCCTGGATCGCTCGCGGAATACCCTCGTTCAGAATTTTCTGGCCATCGGCCGGCGAGTGAAAATCGGCCAGCCTTATACGGCTGATATTTTCTTCCTTACCGATGCCGAGCAGCTTGCGTCCGGACTGGTTGATATAGGTGACAAAACCGTCGAGGTTGGCGATACAGATCAGGTCGGGAGTCGCCTCCAGGATCGCCGTGAGTCGCTGTTGGCGCTCGCGCGCGAGTTTCTGATCGATCACCAGGCGCCATTCGCGCATCACCCGGCTTGCGGTACGAGGCAACGAGGACATGGTTTCCTGGGTCTTTACGATATAGTCCGCGGCACCTGACTTCATCGCATTGAGCGCCACTTTTTCGTCGCTATAGCCGGTCATGACGATCGTCGGACAGCCCGGCCCCGGGTTGAGCAATTCGGTGCCATGGCCGTCAGGCAGCTTGACATCGGTAATAATCAGGTCGGGACTGGTACTCGCGATCAGCGATCTAGCCTGTTGCAGCGTGGCCGTAATCGTCAGGCGACAATTAGCATGGGTCTCGAACGCACGATCGATCAGGGCGGCATGACCCGGATCGTCTTCGACGAGTAATATATTGTACTCAGGCTGGTTGCGCATATTGCTACGCCGGTTTATTTTCCCAGTAAACGTGGCTGCTTCCCCGCTATCGGCATCCGCGCTATTAACCTAAAATAATATTCTTCACTTCGTCGCACTGCCGCCCGCCATCCTGAACCAGGCGCCCGAGCGTATCAGGGCTGATTTCGAGCTGCCCGATCATGGCCGCGAGCCTGGGGTCAGAGTCGATATCGGCCGCAGGGCCGTCTTGCGCCATCAGGTTGGCCAGCGCCAGCATCAGTGACGCGCCTTTGTTATCCTGCGCGAGCTGGTACTGGTGATGGCATCGTACCAGCTCGGCGAGTTCCGCCGACAGGCCCCAGGCCTCGAGCAATAGCGCACCCACTTCGGCATGGTCGAACCCCAGCAGCTCGCGTTCCGCCTGGTCGCGGAGCTGGTGCTGTTGGTCGATTTGACGTGAAATTGCGGCTGCCAGTGTTGCATCATGCTGATAAATAACGAGAATTCCGAGATCGTGCAGGATTCCCGCAAGAAACAGGGTTTCGGGGCTAAAACCGCCGATAGCTTTCGCGATCAGGCGTGCCGTGATTCCACAGCGCAGGCTGTGAAGCCAGAAATCATCGATATTGACACCGCGGTAGCTCAACGCATTCATCGAGCCGGCGACCGAGGTAGCCAGTACCAGGTTGCGTAGATCGATCTCGCCGATAATACCAACCGCGGAAGCGACGCTTTCGATTTCGCGCGGGAAGCCGTAGTAGGAACTGTTGGCAATTCGTAAAATGCGGGCGCTGAGCGAAGGATCGTAGGACAGGATCTCGGCGACCTGGTCGCGCGTGTGATCGGGGTCATCGATAACCTGTTGCAGCCGCAGGTATATTTCCGGCAGGCTGATTAGCTGTAGCACATTTTCGACCAGTGATTTTGCTGTGGCCATTCCGGCACTATTATCCATGCGGTTAGACAGGCTCT
>JAACFA010000145.1 GCA_009937625.1 Gammaproteobacteria bacterium
ATGACTTAAATCGTTCTGCACGCCAGAGACGGGCGGGTCAGGTCAGCCATCGCTTGCGACGGCGATAATGTTTGACGTCGCGGAAATTGACGCGCTCGCCCTCGCTGATGCCGAGGTAGAACTCCTTGACGTCGGTATTTTCACGCAGTTCGCTTGCGCTACCGTCGAGCACCACGCGACCGTTTTCCAGTATGTAGCCACGGTCGGCATAGCGCAGCGCGATATTGGTGTTTTGCTCGGCCAGCAGGAAAGTCACGCCTTCGTCCTTGTTCAGGCGTTCAACGATTTCGAAAATCTCTTCCACCAACTGTGGGGCGAGCCCCATCGAGGGCTCGTCCAGCAAAATCATCTTCGGCCTCGACATCAGCGCACGGCCGATAGCGATCATCTGCTGTTCGCCACCGGAAGTGTAACCGGCCTGTGCCCGACTGCGTTTGGTCAGGCGCGGAAAATAGCTGTAGACGAGTTCGAGATCCCGCTGGATCGCGGCGCCACCGTCGCGCCGGGTATAGGCGCCGGTCAGCAGGTTTTCCTCGACCGTCAGGTGCTCGAAGCAGTGGCGCCCTTCCATCACCTGGATGACGCCCTGCTGCACCAGTTCGGCCGAGGTCAACTTGTCGATGCGCTTGCCCTGGAATTCGATACTGCCCTTGGTAATATCGCCACGTTCGGCGCGCAGCAGGTTGGAAACCGCCTTCAGCGTGGTGGTCTTACCCGCGCCGTTGGCGCCGAGCAGGGCAACGATGCCCTGCTCGGGAACTTCGAGCGAGACGCCCTTCAACACCAGAATAACGTGATCGTAGATCACCTCGATGTTGTTGACCGATAACAGCGTGTTGTTGCTGCCCTCGGATGCGGCGGTCTCGCTCACGGTTCGTCTCCTGTTAGCGGCTACAAGGTTTAGTTACAGCTGCGCTCGGTGACGCTGTTTTCCGCCGCATACTGGGCTGAATCCTCGGCAATCAGCGGACCGGTAATGTCACGTAACGGCTCGTAGAAATCGCTCACCAGGTTCCACTGCTTGGCCTTGGCGTCCCACTGCTGCAGCGCGACCTGGCCCGGACCCTCGTGGTTTTCGCAAGTGATCTTTACCGGGATGGTAAAACCTTCCATGCCCAGTTCCTTGAGTCGTGCCTCGTCCACTTCGAGCGCTTCGAAGCCGTCGCGTACGTGTACGCCCTTGACCTCGTTGGTGCCGTGAATTTCCATCGCCTTGCGGATAGCCTCGGAGGACCACATGGCGGCAACCATGCCCCGGTTATATAACACTTCACCGATGCGCTCGCGCTCGCCCAGGCCCATGCCCTTGTCGTAAACGTGTTTCTTGATGTCGTCATGCACCGGGAAACCGTCTCCCGGCTGATGGAATGCGCCCGACAGGTAGCCGTCGGCGGCCGCGCCGGCTGGCAGCACGTCGTTTTCAGAGCCGGACCACCAAACGCCGATGAAACGGTTCATCGGGTAACGGATCGATGCGGCTTCCTTGATGGCGACCTGGTTCATAACACCCCAGCCCCACATCATTACCCAGTCCGGCTTTTCGCGACGAATTTGAAGCCAGGTGGCCTTTTGCTCCTGGCCCGGATGGTCGACCGGCAGCGCCATGAATTCGAAACCGAATTTTTCGGCGGCGCTCTCGAGCGTGCGAATCGGTTCCTTGCCGTAGGCCGAGTTATGGTAAACCAGGGCGATCTTCTTGCCCTTCAGGTTTTCCATGCCGCCTTCCTGTTCCGCGATGTACTGCACGAATACGGTGGCCTGGCTCCAGTAGGTTGCCGGAAAGTTGAACACCCATGGAAATACCTTGCCGTTAGCGGCCGAGGTACGGCCGTATCCCATCGAAAAGATCGGAATCTGGTCGACACTCGCCTTCGGGATCAGCTGGTAGGTGATACCGGTTGACAGCGGTTGAAAAACCAGTGCACCCGACTCGCCTTCGTTCTTGGTATTTTCGTAACACTCGACGCCGCGCTTGGTGTTGTAACCGGTCTCGCAGGGTATCAGGCTGATGCGTGCGCCGTTGATGCCGCCGTCACGCTCGTTGAGCATGTTGAGGTAATCCCCGTAACCGTTGGCAAAGGGAATGCCGTTAGGCGCATAGGGGCCGGTTCGATAATCGAGGGTTGGCATGACCAGCTCGTAAGCGCTGGCGATACCGGACATCAGTGGTAGCGAAAACAGCGCGACCACGATGGTTCTGGTTAAGGTTCTCATTTTATTTACTTCCTCCGGTTGTATTTCAAAACAGCATTTTAATGATACGCCGCCGGCCGATCCACCCGTTAGTAGGGAAATGGCCACAGGCGCAGTTTTTCTTTGGCGATCCGCCACAGGCGAGCGAGCCCGTGTGGTTCGACAATCAGAAATCCGATAATCAATACACCGACGATGATAAACTCGAGATGCGTGGCCAGCGCGCTGTCGGTGCCGAGGCCGTCGACCAGGATGTTTTTCAGCATGATCGGCAGGATCACCAGGAACGCGGCGCCGAGGAACGAGCCCAGCACTGACCCGAGACCGCCGATGATAATCATGAACAGCACCAGGAAAGACTGGTTGATATCGAAGGCTTCGGTCGCTTCGGCGGATCCCAGCCACACGGCAAAATAAAGCGCCCCCGCCATGCCGACGTAGAACGACGATACGGCAAATGCCGACAGCTTCGCAATCAGCGGCCTGACCCCGATCAGTTCGGCGGCGATATCCATGTCGCGAATTGCCATCCAGTTGCGGCCGATGCGCCCGCGTGCGATGTTCTTGGCGGCCAGTGCGAACACCGCTACGATCGCCGCCACCAGGTAATACTTTGCCGTCATGTTGCCTTCCGGGCCGGTGATGGTGAAGCCGAAAACCGTCATCGGTGGCGAGTTGATCATACCCGACGCGCTATAGTTGTAAAACCAGCCGACCTTGTTGAACAGCCAGATCAGGAAGAACTGCGCCGCCAGCGTCGCGACCGCGAGATAGAACCCCTTGATGCGCAGCGACGGCAGCCCGAATAGCGTACCGACCGCGGCGGTAATCAGCCCCGAGAGGACGACCAGCGGGATGAAACCGAGATCGGGAACGGCGACCATGAGCTTGTAGATCGAGAACGCGCCGACCGCCATGAAGGCGCCGGTGCCGAGCGACAGTTGGCCGCAGTATCCGGTCAGGATATTCAGCCCTAGCGCGGCCAGCGAGTAAATCAGGAACGGCAGCAGGATGGCGTTGAGCCAGTATTCGTTCATCAGGTAGGGTACTACCCCGAACACCAGGAACAAGATACCGAAAATAACGTATCGATCCTGCTCGATCGGGAACAGGGCCTGGTCATCCTGGTAGTTCGCCTTGAATTGGCCGGTTTCGCGGTAAATCATTGCATCACACCCGTTCTATAATCTTTTCGCCGAACAGACCCTGCGGGCGTACCAGCAGGAAGGCCAACGCCAGCATGTAAGCGAACCAGTTTTCGATCGCGCCACCGACGAAAGGCCCGAGATAAACCTCCGCCACTTTTTCGCCGACGCCGATGATCATGCCGCCGATGATCGCCCCGGGCACCGATGTGAATCCGCCCAGAATCAGCACCGGTAACGCCTTCAGCGCGATCAGCGACAGTGAAAACTGAACCCCCGATTTCGAGCCCCACATGATCCCTGCGACCAGCGCGACAATGCCGGCAACCGACCAGACAATAACCCAGATGGTGTGCAGCGAAATGCCGACCGATAGCGCCGCCTGGTGGTCGTCTGCGACCGCGCGCAGGGCACGTCCGATACGGGTTTTCTGGAAGAATATGGCCAGGATCACGACCAGGGTCGCCGCGGTCGCCGCGGCAAAAACCTCGAGCTTTTCGATATAGATATCGAAAGTGTCCAGCATCCAGTCGGAAGCGCCCTGGGGGATGCCGATATCGAGTACCTTGACATCCGAACCCCAAAGGATGTCGCCCATTCCCTCGAGCACGTAGGCGAGACCGATGGTCGCCATGAACAGGATAATCGGCTCCTGGTTGACCAGTTGGCGCAGCATCAATCGCTCGATCAACCAGGCGAGCAGGATCATGACCGCGATCGTGCCGATGATCGACAACCACACCGGAAAGCCGAATTTTTCCATCAGCCCTACCAGGGTCAGCGCCGCGAAAAGTGCCATGACGCCCTGGGCAAAATTGAAAATTCCGCTGGCCTTGAAGATCAGCACGAAGCCCAGCGCCACCAGCGAGTACATGATACCGGCCATCAGGCCGCTAAGGACAACCTCGATAAAAAACAGCATTAGTCCAGTTCCTCGCAGGTTACCGTAGCGGTCGTTCCCGCATAAGCGGCGGTCCGGCATCCCGGAATGGAGCGATACTGCCACGGGGGCAAGATTACCGCTTGCGCGGGAATGACGCCAATCTGCGCGGGAATGACGCCAATCTGCGCGGGAATGACGCCAATCTGCGCGGGAATGACGCCAATCTGTGCGGGAATGACGCCAATCTGCGCAGGGATGTCGCGGTTGAGTCTATTCATGCGGCACTCCGAGGTAGGCATCGATGACGTCCTGGTTGCTGCGCACCTTGTCGGGAATATCGTCTGCAAGCTGCTTGCCGTAGTCGAGCACCAGCACGCGATCCGACAGGTCCATAACCACGCCCATATCGTGTTCAATCAATGCGATCGTGGTGCCGAACTCGGAATTGACGTCGAGAATAAAACGGCACATGTCTTCTTTTTCCTCGCTGTTCATGCCGGCCATGGGCTCGTCTAGCAGCAGCAGTTCGGGTTCGGCCGCCAGTGCACGGCCGAGCTCGACGCGTTTCTGCAGACCGTAAGGCAGCTTGCCAACCGGTTTCTTGCGAATTGCCTGGATGTCGAGGAAGTCGATGATTTTCTCCGCCGCCTCGCGGTTTTCCAGTTCCTCGGTACGCGCCGGCCCGATGTGCAGGGCCTGCCAGAACAGGTTGGTTTTCATCTTGAGGTTGCGCCCGGTCATGATGTTGTCGAGGGTACTCATACCCTTGAACAGCGCGATATTCTGAAACGTACGCGCGATCCCCTGGCTTGCGGCAACCTGCGGCGCCATTTGCCTGCGGGTCGCGCCCTTGAACGTGATCGAGCCCTGCTGCGGATGGTAAAAACCATTGATCACGTTCAGCATCGAACTCTTGCCGGCGCCGTTGGGGCCGATGATCGAGCGGATCTCGCCTTGCCTGATATCGAAGCTGATATCGTCGAGCACCTTCATGACCCCGAAGGACAGGCTGATATTGTCTACCTTGAGGATCACGTCACCGATGTTGCGCTCGGTCATGCGGCAGCGTCCCGGGTCATGGATTTGGCCGGGAATACCTCGGCATCCCAGATCTGAACGTCGGCGGAAAGGGTTCCGGTGCGGCCGTCCTCGAAGGTCACCCGGGTTTCGATGTGACATTCCTTCTGGTCCGAATAAAGTGCCTGCACCAGGACATCGTAACGGTCACCGACGTAGTTGCGGCGTACCTTGCGCGTGCGTGTCAGTTCGCCGTCGTCGGCATCGAGTTCCTTGTGCAGGATCAGAAAACGTCTTATCTGCGAATTGGCAAGCCGGCTGTCTTCCGACAGGTCACGGTTGACCTTGTCGACGCATTCCTTGATCAGTTGGTAAACCTCTTGCAGGCTGGCGAGATCGATATAGCCCGAGTAGGCGAGGTTGCGCCGCTCGGCCCAGTTGCCGACCGCATCGAGGTCGATATTGATGAACGCGGTGCTGTAATCGCGCCCGTCGCCGAACAGCACGGCTTCCTTGATATACGAGAAAAACTTGAGCTTGTTTTCGATGTACTTGGGCGCGAACAGGGTGCCGTCGTTGAGTTTACCGACATCCTTGGCGCGATCGATTATTTTCAGGTGGCCATTATGTTCGTCGAAGAACCCGGCATCGCCGGTGTGCACCCAGCCGTCGGCGGTCTTGGTGCTGGCGGTGGATTCCGGGTTCTTGTAATACTCGTGGAAAACACCCGGGCTGCGGTACATGATTTCGCCGTTGTCGTCGATCTTGATCTCGACGTCGATCGCCGGCGTGCCGACGGTATCGGCGTAGACCTCGCCGTCCGGCTGCACGCAGATGAACACCATGCACTCGGTCTGGCCGTAAAGCTGCTTGATGTTGATGCCGAGCGAGCGATAGAAGTCGAATATTTCCGGCCCGATGGCTTCGCCGGCGGTATAGGCCAGCCGCGTGCGACGCAATCCGAGCACGTCCTTGAGCGGCCCGTAAACCAGGACGTCGCCGAGTTTATAGAGCAGCGAATCCTTGAGCGACACCGGCTCGCGGTTCAGAATTTTGACCCCGACCCTGCGCGCATGCTCCATGAAATAGTGGAACAACTTGCGCTTGATCTCGGCGGCATCCTCCATCCGTATCATGACCTGGGTTAGCATGTTTTCGTAAACCCGGGGCGGCGCAAAGTAATAGGTCGGGCCGATTTCGCGCAAGTCGTTAGCTACCGTGGTCGCATCCTCGGGGCAGCTGACGCAAAAGCCCGCGACGTAGGATTGCGCATAGGAAAACAGGTTGTCTCCGACCCAGGCCATCGGCAGATAGGCGAGCACCTCTTCTTCCGAGGTCAGCCCCTCACGGATGATGCCGTTGCGCGCGGTGACAATGACGTTGTCGTTGCTCAGCACCACACCCTTGGGATTACCCGTGGTGCCGGAGGTGTACAGCATAATCGAGACGTCGGTAGCTTTGCCGGCCGCGACTTCGCGCTCGTAAAAGTCGGGATGATCGCGATCGTACTCGACGCCGGCCTGCTGTATTTTTTCGAAATCGTGCAGGAATTCCTGCTCGTAGTGACGCAGGCCGCGGGTATCGTCGAATATTATGTGCTCGACTTTCGGACAGCGATCGCGCACTTCGAGCATCTTGTCGACCTGTTCCTGGTCTTCGACCAGCGCGATCTTGACGTCGGCATTGTCGAGTACGTAGGCCATTTCATCGGCCACCGAATCCTGGTATAGCGGCACCGGTACCGCCCCCAGTGCCTGCGCCGCGGTCATGCCCCAGTAGAGACGCGGGCGGTTGTCGCCGATAATGGCGAGCTTGTCGCCGCGCTGCAGCCCAAGCGTGGCGAGCCCGCAGGCGAGGGCCCTGATCTCGGCCGCGGCCTCGGCCCAGGTCCAGGATTGCCAGATGCCGAGAGATTTTTCTCGGATCGCATCCCGGG
>JAACFA010000146.1 GCA_009937625.1 Gammaproteobacteria bacterium
GGCTGCTCGGTTACTCGGTTATGGGCATGCTGTCGTTTCCGCTCGAAAGCGAGCTGGCGCGCGGCGTCGCCAACCTGGTAGGTTTCTTCGTCGATTAACGCGGCCACGCCGGTGCGCGCGACCTGCGCCGGGATCGGGCCAGCTGTCACGGCGACTTCGATTTTACCGGGCGCGGAATAACCCCGGCCAGGCCTCGGAGTAACCGAAAAACCTGGGAAAGTTTCGACCTTGCGCATCCTGCGCAGTCCCATGCCAATCGTCAGATAACCTAGTATCTCTCTCCCTGGGGATAAGTCACCTATCTCCAATAAATCGTAAGAGGGCACAAAATACTTTTTCTAGTTTGATCTCGATCAATTGGCCATTTTTGAAGATTGATAATTTACTTATGGATACATTCAAGGAGACTGAATTGAATAGAATAAAAACTTGGATTACGGTATTGACTGGTAGCCTTCTCATTGTATCTGCGGCGGCAGCGGATCCGATTACCGTCAACATTCCCATCGAACTTAGCGATGGCGATTTTTCAGCCAAACCCAAGATACAGCGCACTGGCGACGGACGCCTGGTGGTGGTATACGCAGACTACACCGCGGGCGCCGGCAATGCCTACGACCTGAAAGGGGATAAGGAACGACCGGCGCGTGACATTTATGTCAAGACCTGCAAGCCTGCTGGCGCGGTCACCTGTAACAACCTCGCCGATTGGTCGGCGGCGCTCAACCTGTCCAACTCGGCGCTGTCCAGCAGTATCTCCACGGCCTGGCAAGGCGGCGACCCGGTGGTAAACAGGCTGGCCTACCCGGGGGATATCGATAAGCCCAACATCAAGACCAGCGGCCCGCTGATGCTGCTGACCTGGGTCAGCAAATACTGTCCGGACGGCGATCTGGCGACCACCGGCATCCAGGCGCCGGTGCAGCGTGCCATCAAGTACCTTGAGCGTGGCGGTCGGGTGATTCCGTTCGCTTGCCTCTGGGCAGCCTACTCTACCAACAACGGCGTGGCCTGGAGCGACCCTGTGCAGTTGAGCACGGGTGAGCGTGACGCCAAAAACGATTTCAGCCGTGGCAGCATCAACGGCGATTCGGCCAGCCCCAGCTTCAGAAAGGGCCAGGCCGCCATCACCTGGCAGGAAGACCCGCAGGGCTTGCAGATTGGCGAGGCCGAAGGCCCCGGTGACGGTGGCTCGGGCGCCAAGGTCAACGGTGGAACCGATGTCTGGTATGCCTATGCCACGGTCGACCTGTCGGTACCCGGTACGCCCGATGACGATTTCGTGCTGATGCCCGCGGCACGGCTGACCGACAACTTCGAGGGCCAGTTCGGCATCAGTGGCCAGCTCAATATCATCTTCGACGGCACCGGCGCCAATGTCGATCCCGATCTGCTCGAGAAGGGCAGAGCGGGTGCCTCGCGTCCGAATATCGGCATGGTCGGCAGCACCGCCATCGTGGCCTACGAAGAAACCAAGGGTTCGGTCGGTCTGGACGAGGGCAAGTTCATCCGCTACCACGCATTTCGATTCGACGCTGTGACTCCATCGGCAGGCTGTATCATCAGTAATCCGCTGAAGAACGCACGGCGGGTTCGCTTTCTAACCCAGAGCCCGGCCGATGCCGGACCCGGCGGTATCCAGATCGGCATCTTCTGGAAGGAAGGTATCGAAGACAAGGGCGGCCCGTCCGATATCACGCTGCGACGCGGCATGGGCGGCTTGCAGCCGAGCGACATGGTGCCGGCGGTGGATGCCAATTGCGCCACCTCGGACTACCTGACGGCGATCGGGCTGGTCAATACCCCGGCCGAAAACATCAGCAGTAACACCCCGATAGCGACCGCGGCCAACCTGGCCGACGACACCGAGGCCAATTTCACCGAAAACGCGATGGCCCATCGTGGTGTGTTGCGCGGTGACGAGATGTGGGTCGGTTACACTTACACCAATGACCTGGTCAAGTTGTGGGCGCAGCTGGACAACTACAATTTCTGGTTACGCAAGTACACGGTCGGCAGTGGCTGGGACAATCCGGTCAACGTCACCAACGTCACGGATTTGAACATCAATGTCCGTGAGCCCAGACTCTTCGGCACGCCAAAGAGCAGCAAGACATTCTGCCCGACCGGCGATCCTCTCGATATTACCACGACCGATCCGACCTTCTGCCAGGATACCAGCGTGTTGTACCTCGCCTGGGGTACGCAGACGAACGTGTCGCCCTTCGACCCGGTGGGTGGTGAAGACCTGGGGATTTTCATCACCGTCAGCCGCAATGCGGCGGCGACCTTCGAGCCACCGGTGCGCTTATCGGCGGCCGCAGGTTCCTTGTTCGATGACGACGATATCGCCTTCGAGTCACAAGTGCTCACCCGTCCGGACGGTACCCGCTTCTACGGTGTCTGGAATCAGACCGACACGATAACCGGCGTGACCAGGGCGCAATTTAGCAGCGGCGTTCCGGGACCTGACCAGGAAGCCCCCGTGATTACCCTGCGGGGCGACAACCCGATGACCGTGACGCAGTTTTCTACCTTCACCGATCCGGGTGCGACCGTCAGCGACAATGTCGACATGGGACTATCCGCGATTGTGACGGGCAGCGTCGATACCGACGCGCAGGGCAGCTATGTCCTTAGTTACGATGTTATCGACAGCGCAGGTAATGCAGCCACGACCGTAACCCGAACGGTTACGGTGGTCGAGCCGAGTCAGGATGTCTTTGACTTTGGCGATGGGGGTCACGCCAGTTCATTCGGTTTGTTGCCTTTATTGCTGGCATTTTTATTGTGGTTGATGCGTCTGTTTAGACCTGTTTCGAGGACGCTACAAGACGCTATCGCCACAAAAAAATAGTTATCTGACGGAAGATTGGTTCAGGGGTGTTACCGCGAATATTTGCAACCGCAGAATCGTTCGTTGGTGTCGGCGATAATCGAGTCGAAGCTGATACAAATCAATATTTGCAGATACTTTTTGGAAGAGAATGAGTATTAGAGAATTCTTATATACGACTGATTGAATTTAGGATTTTTATTTGGAGTAAAAGATGATTAAGCCATTCAAAAAAAGGATATTATCCGTAGCGGGGTCTGTATCTGTCCTTAGTCTGTCATTGTGGGCGGTATTAAGCCTGCAAGGATGCGGCGGTGGCGATGGGTTTTTCAAGAACCTCACGTTATGTGGCGCTAGCCAGGAGGCATTTCTCGATAGCCAGTCGCGCATCGGTGGCTCCTCTACCGTGGTAACGCTGGTGGACCCTGGCGATAATTGGACGCTTTACAACGTGGCCAACGAGCTGAGAGCGACCCGGGTCGATGTCACGGAAAGTGCCAAATACACCTTGCGGGTCGAGGGCTTCATACACGATATCGATGTTGTCGAATATCCGGCGGACTCCGGCGCTCATTTTGCACTTTTATCCATGGGCGATAAGGGCATAGCAGTGGTTAATGTCACCGATCCCACTAACATGGTCGCCGTTCTTAGTGTGCATGTTAACTACGAGCAAACCGGTATCTTCTGGACCGACGGCGGCGGGAACGTTTCCGAGGAAAACATTATTTCCGGTGTGCACGCGCCCATTTCGTCCCTCGAAGTTTATACCGATGGCGGCGGCATCGAGCACTTGTTGATCGCGAACCAGGCCTACGGGTTACACAAGACCCTGCTGTCTAACCTCTTCGATGAGGTAGTAGGAAGGGAAGCGGACGGTACCTTGTTGATCGACAGCGAGACCTATACCTTGCAGTACGCGGGCGAGAATCCCTGGGGCGGCCCGGAGTCGATGACCCTGTACGAGGACCCGAATGACGGTGCCGATAATGGCAAGCTTTTCGTAGCCATGGGTTATCTCGGCATGGGCATTTTCAATCCCGAGACTCTGGGCGCCGTCGGTAACTCGGCCGGCGACCAGATTGGCGGCTACAACCTGTATCTCGATTCCGGCTCGGTGGAGGACTGGTTCGTTAATCCTGACGGCACCAACCTGGACCCGGCCACGCAAGTTCAATCGGATGTATCCGGTGGAGGCGGGGAGGGTATTACCTGGGAATGTGTTGGCCCATGTCTTGATCCGTTTACCGGCATGCCCGATTACCGCCAGGCCGCCTATGAAATCTCCGTAGTCTGGCATGATAAAAATCCCGATAACCAGGAAGCCCCGTGGGCAGCGTTCGACCGTTACGGCAAGTTTTACTACAAGGCGCGTAAGGTCGATGTCGCCACGTTCCCGGCCGGCGGCGGTGGTACGAAAACGATTGCTTATATCGCCTATGCGCTCGGTGGCCTGCAGGCGGTCGATGTCACCGGCTACAAGACGGCTACTCCTGGCACCTTTCTCGATCTCGATGGCCAGCGGCAGGGATACGCGCCAGCCGTGCCGGCGAACGGGCCGGACGCGCCGACCGGCGCCCAGTCCAAGAGCCTGTTTCCCTACTTCGGCGCGGGCATGCTCAAGGAAGCCGGTATCGTCGACGTCAAGGTGGACGTCGACGGCAACCGGGTCTTTTTCTCCGATCATTTCGCCGGGCTGGTAGCGATCAACGACGCCGCTAACCCGCAAAACTGGCATGGCCCGGGCGGCCTTGAGGCCTACGGTAACGACACCTTGCCAGGGGCCGGCGGCGGCGGAGACCCTGTACTGGGTGATCACTGGCCGGATTACGAATTCGTTACCTCGTATGACATGACACCTTTTGATCCGACCGATAACGAATCGCTGCCGCGGTGGTTGTATGAAAGCCCGACCCTGCTGTTGTCGGGCGAGGTCAGCGGTCATGGCAACTCTTTCATGCTGATGCCAACCTGGGATCCGACAATTGCGGGCCAGGCCGATATCGTCATGGCTTCCGGTGGCGGCGGCATCAGTTTTATCGATGTTACCGACCTCTCCGGAGGCGTCGATGGCGAACCGAAGGACGGTCTCGAAATCCTGGTGCATCTATCCACGACCGACGAGATATTCCGCGAAGCCGATGGCTCGCTTAGTCCTGACGGGCTTTCAATCGGGCACACGGCCGGTGTTGCCGTATATCGCGACAAGCTGTTTGTTGCCGACGGTCCGCACGGCATGTCGGTTTGGCAAATTGCGGAATCAGGAAAATGTTTTCCTATCGATGACATACACCTGGTCGCCAATACGCTACAGGATGAATACCCGGTTACGACCGATGCCGGGGTGACGATCAACCCGACACCGCATGCTTATGACGTCGTGCTCGATGCGAATAATCAGCAGGCCTACGTGCTTTCACAAAGCCGTGGTTTGCGTCGGGTCGATACCGCGGCCACCAGCACGGGCCAGATACCGGTATTACTCCAGACCGAGTTGTCCGATATCTACGAGCACAATACCACGGACGGCAGCGTCGGCGGCCTTTCGATGCAGGATCACGCTTACGATGTCGTACTCGACGGTAACCTGGCTTTTGTCGCGGATGGCAGTAACGGTCTCACCGTGTACGATATCAGCCAGCCTCCGACAGTTGTCGTAGGCAATGTCGGCGGTACGACCAGGGCGCAACCGGCACTCGGGCATGCGACCGCCGTCAAGCTCTGGCGTGATATCGCCAATGATAAGAAATATGCCTTCGTCGCCTCCGGGCATGCCGGGATAGGCGTTGTCGACGTCACCGATGCCGCCAACATGGTACTGATCAAGGTTTTCGAGCCCATCAAGACCGAATTTCATGAAGAGGATGGCGTGGTAACGGCACAATACAACAAGGCAGACGGTAAGAGTGTCGATGTGTTGATCGTCGATGATCACGCCTATTTCACTTACGACAGTTTCGGTGTCGTGGCTTACAAGATTGCCGATCTCGTCAAGCCGCTACCCGAAGGAATGGACCCAACCAAAATCTGGGATCGTGGTGAAATTGGCGAACGTCCAGTAGCGGTGGCCCGATTCAAATTGCAGGATCCAACACTTTTTGGCAGTGCCGAACTGGCTGATTTGAGCGGTGGCGCACAAGGCATGTTTACCATGAATACGCGTAACAGGCAGCTCTTTTACATCTCTTATGATTCCGCGGGTGTAGCCAAGATAGACTGGACTGACGTGGCGAATCCTATCCTGCTACAGCATATCGACACGGTGGGAAATGCAATCGATGTCGAGGTTGCCAGCGCCCGTGTTTTTGTCGCTGACGGTGGTGGCGGCCTCGTGATAATCAAATAGGCTTTAATATTAATGAAGGATGAAATTATGAAAAAAAATTTGGTTTCCTTGGCCCTGGCGAGTACTTTGATGCTGCTGACAGGGACAAGTATCGGCGGCACCGAAGGCGAAACCTATGTCGGTGCTCAATATGCTGTTAGTGAATATAACGAGGACGGAATCTCGGAGGAGTTCGAACCGACGCTTTGGCTGTTACGGGTTGGTCGTTTTTTCACGCCAAACCTGGCTATCGAGGGTCGCCTGGGATCTGGTTTAGATGACGATACCCGGTCTGTACCGGAGCTGGGTGGTAACGACGGTACCCTGGAAATCGAGGATATTTTGGGGATTTATGCCATCGGGCATCTCAATCTAACGGAATCAGCCTCTATTTATGGTGTGCTGGGTGCCAGTAAGGTAGAAGGTACGGCAAGCGTGCCGAGTTTTCCCGGGCTGGAGTCGACGGAAGATAACTCGAGCATCTCTTTTGGCGTCGGCGCAGATTTCGGTATCGGTAGCAACGTGACTCTAAATATCGAATATTTACGCTATCTCGACGATTCCGATTATGATCTGGATGCGGTTGCCGTAGGTGCGGTGTACAGCTTTTGACTGCCGCTAGAATCCAACGCCCCCGAATCCGGGGGCATTGGCTTCGTTTAAACCGCAATAGATATTGTTAGCAACTCGGATGTTTCGATGCGGGTGCCATTCTCTGGCTAATAGCGAAAGTCGTGCAATCGAATGACCTTCCTGTGGGACGGTGTCAAAAGCCATGTTAATAAGGGCTTTAAGCCGGTTGATTAACTGGATTTCTGCGGTAGAATAGCCGGCCTTGAATTTATAGTCGCGTAGCTCAGTTGGTTAGAGCACCACCTTGACATGGTGGGGGTCGGTGGTTCGAATCCACTCGCGACTACCATTTTTTGTACACGTGGCCTTTGGTAGGGGCCACCACTGGAGAACGCAAATGCCCGATATTACTCTGCCTGACGGCATATCGCCAGCGATATCGGGCCCGGTCTCGCCAAGGCAACGCTAGCCGGCAAGGTTAACGGCGATCTGGTCGATGCTTCTTTCGTGATCGATCAGGATGCCGAAGTCGCCATCGTTACCAGCCGCGACGAGGAGGCGCTCGAGCTGCTGCGTCACGACGCGGCACACGTTATGGCGCAGGCGGTGCAGGAACTTTACCCGGGCACCCAGGTGACCATCGGTCCGGCGATCGAAGACGGTTTTTACTATGACTTCGCGCGTCAAGAGCCGTTTTCCCCGGACGATCTGGTCGAGATCGAGCAGCGCATGCATGAAATCGTCAAGCGCGATTTGCCGATCGTGCGCGAAGTCATGGATCGTGACACCGCGATGAAAACCTTTGGCGATCTCGGCGAAAGCTACAAGGTCGAAATCATCGATGACATCATCCCGGAAGGCGAGGAGGTTTCAATTTATCGCCAGGGAGACTGGTTCGACGTCTGCCGCGGGCCGCATTTACCGTCCACCGGCAAGCTTGGTAATGGTTTCAAGGTCATGAAGGTTGCCGGCGCCTATTGGCGCGGCGACTCGAACAACGAAATGCTGCAACGCATTTACGGTACCGCCTGGCCGGACAAGAAGCAGCTCAAGGCTTACCTGCACCGACTCGAGGAGGCCGAGAAGCGCGATCATCGCAAGCTTGGTCGCCAGCTCGAACTGTTCCATCTGCACGAGGAAGCGCCGGGCTCTGTATTCTGGCATCCAAAGGGCTGGACCCTGTTCAACAAGTTGATTGAATACATGCGTAAGCGCCAGGAAGACGCTGGCTATATCGAGGTCAACACGCCGGACGTGATGGATCGCAGCCTGTGGGAAACCTCCGGCCACTGGGGGAACTATCGTGAGCATATGTTCACCACGCAGACCGAGGACGAGCGGGTATTCGCGTTGAAGCCGATGAATTGCCCGGGATCGGTGCTCATGTTCTCGCAGGGCCTCAAAAGTTACCGCGATCTGCCGCTGCGCATGGCCGAATTCGGCAAGGTGCATCGTTATGAACCCTCGGGTGCACTACACGGATTGCTGCGGGTGCGTCACTTTACCCAGGACGATGCGCATATTTACTGCACCGAGGAACAGATGGAGCAGGAATGCATCGATGTCATCGAACTGATCCTCAAGTTCTCCGACCGGCCCGAAAACCGTATCGGTTCGGACGAAGTCTGGGACAAGCTCGAAGGCGCGCTGATCAATGCGCTCGACAGCATGGGACGGGAATACAAACTGTTTCCCGGCGAGGGCGCGTTTTACGGCCCCAAGCTCGAGTTCGTGCTGCGTGACGCCATCGGCCGCGACTGGCAGTGTGGCACGCTTCAGGTCGACATGAACCTGCCCGAGCGCTTCGATATTTCCTATATCGGAGAGGACGGCGAGCGCCATCGTCCGGTCATGTTACACCGCGCTTTATTCGGTTCACTGGAGCGATTTTTCGGAATTCTGGTGGAGCATTACGAGGGTAAATTCCCGGTCTGGCTGGCGCCGGTGCAGGCCGTGGTGATGAATATCACTGACAAACAGGCGCCGTATGTCGGAAAAGTTGAAAAAATGCTTAAAAATCAGGGAATCAGGGTGATTTCCGACTTGAGAAACGAAAAAGTCGGGTTTAAAATTCGCGAGCACACTTTGCAGCGCATTCCGTACCTGCTCGTGGTCGGTGATCGCGAGGTCGAGGAAGAGCGTGTTGCAGTGCGTAGCCTGGGCGGTAAGGACCTGGGCTCAAAAGCGGTCGACGAGTTCGTCGACCTGGTGAAACAGTAATCCGGTTTTCATACCGGATTAATTTTTGCGAAACATATTGTTAGTAGATTTTTAGGGAGAGTCCCCAATCGCAGACAACAAACAGAGCCGTCTTAACGATGAAATAACTGCGCCGGAAGTTCGGCTGATCGGTGAGGATGGCGAGCAACGAGGCATCGTGTCTCTGGAAGAGGCGCAGGGTTTGGCGGAAGCCGCCGGTGTGGACCTGGTAGAGTTGGTACCCGACGCGGAACCCCCGGTCTGTCGTTTAATGGACTACGGCAAGTTCAAGTTTCAGCAAAAGAAGAAACTGCACGACCAGCGCAAGAAGCAGCGCCAGGTGCACATCAAGGAAATCAAGTTTCGACCCGGCACCGAGGAAGGTGATTACCAGGTCAAACTGCGCAAGCTGACCGAGTTTATCGAGGTCGGCGACCGGGTCAAGGTGACCTGCCGTTTTCGTGGACGGGAAATGGCCCACATGGAGCTGGGCACACAGCTACTCAAGCGGGTAGAGGAAGACACTAAAGAATTTACGACAGTGGATCAGTATCCGCAGTCGGAAGGGCGCCAGATGACGATGATGCTGGTGCCCAAGAAACGCTAGCGCGTCCAGGGCTTATTAATTGATAGATATTTAAACTGGAGTTAAACATGCCAAAGATGAAATCAGTCAGTGGCGCGGCCAAGCGTTTCAAACGAAATGCGGCCGGCGGCTACAAGCGCAAGCAATCGCACTTGCGTCACATTCTCACCAAGAAATCGAGCAAGCGTAAGCGCCAGCTTGGCGAAAAGCTTGATGTTCACGCTAACGACGTGCAGTTGGTGCGTCGCATGTTGCCGTATTCTTAGGGGGGTCGAGTTATGCCAAGAGTAAAAAGAGGCGTTACGGCACACGCCAAGCACAAGAAGGTTCTGGACAAAGCCAAGGGTTACCGCGGCGCACGCAGTAAAGTGTTTCGCGTTGCCAAGCAGGCCGTCACCAAGGCCGGGCAGTATGCCTATCGCGATCGCCGCCAGAAGAAACGTCAATTCCGCGCGCTGTGGATTGCCCGAATCAACGCTGGTGCGCGTGAAAACGGCATGTCTTATAGCGTTTTCATGAATGGCCTGAAGAAAGCCTCGATCGAAATCGATCGCAAGGTACTGTCCGATATCGCTATTTTTGACAAGCCCGCCTTTAGCGCGCTGGTCGAAAAGGCCAGGGCCGGCCTGGAATCCGCGTAAGCTTCGAGTTTCGAGATGGCAGCGGTAACTCCCTGCCATCGAAAACAAACCGTTCATTACGTGTCCCAGAGTCTCGAAAATCTGCTGCAGCAAGCCTCTGCTGCCATCAGCCAGTCCGGCGACATGGTGGCGCTCGATGCCGTGCGCGTCGCTTATCTCGGCAAGAAGGGGGAAATCACCGCGCAGTTGAAGAACCTCGGCCAGCTACCGGCCGAGGAGCGACCGGCCGCGGGCCAGGCGATCAATCGGGTCAAAGCGCAGATACAGGAACTACTGGAAGCGCGTAAGGCTGCGCTGGGCGACGCCGCGATTGCGTCGCGGCTGGCGAGCGAAACGATCGATATCTCGCTGCCCGGACGGCGTAACGCCGCGGGTGGCTTGCATCCGGTCACGCTGACCATGAACCGTATCGACAAGATGTTCGGCAAGCTCGGCTTCGACATCGCGGAAGGTCCGGAGGTCGAGGACGACTTCCATAACTTCGAGGCGCTCAACATTCCCGAGCAGCACCCGGCGCGAGCGATGCACGACACCTTTTACTTCGATGACGGAATGTTGC
>JAACFA010000147.1 GCA_009937625.1 Gammaproteobacteria bacterium
CTCGCCAAAATTGCCGAGCGCGTCGGCTACCGTTCAGAGCCCGCGTTCAACCGCGCCTTCAAGCGCGTGGTGGGCGTGCCGCCCGGCGCGGTGCGTAAGCTGCAGGCATAGTGCGAGGCAGGAGATTTCCCGCCAATATTCGAGACTTGCATTCACCGACCCAGCGCATCAGGTAAACCGGCGGCGTAAATTAGGGTACGGGGATAAACGATACAGTCGAACCAAAACGTCTCGGGAGAGCGGCGACCATCATTTCGAGTGACGGTGCACGCAATTTCCAGTGCTGACTTATTTGCCCGGTTTAGAAATACGCAGGTTGCCGGGGGAATTGCTCGACAGGGCATTACGGTTTCAGGGCATCAGCAGAAATTCGACTTGCACCCCTTCGATTCGACTAAAGAGTTACCGATACAGGTTGACGAGTTTACCCCCCGAGGCAGGCTTACCTATTATGCCTTCGATATACGGTGGCCAGGGATCCTCCAACAGGCTGATTGTCATCGGGCCCTCCGCGGCGACACGCAAGGATAGACTCGTCATCAACAGAAAAAAACAGAATGCGCAATCTGCAAACGACCGCCATGATTTTTTATTCTCAAAGAATAGGCTACATTGACTTAGTGTAACGTTTCAGACGAAATTGAAAATTTAAATTGGGGCGGCAGGGCTTATCATTCAAACACTCTGCTCCCTTTTTAGTGCGGTTACTATATTCCAAACGCCGTAATGTCGATATCCGGATCGATCAGCTGGAGCAACCGGTTGCACTCGCCGCTACCGACAAGGTCCCCATATCGTGTTTCATGCTCCACAACGAGATTTTTCGCTACCTGCAGCTTGCCCGCCTCGACGGCCTGCCGCGCGTAAAACGTGACCCGGGAAAGTTCCGGCAGCGCGAAACGGGGGCTGATGCTCTGACACTTTTCAATATAGGTGAGCACCCGTCCATGGTGTTTTTCACGATCGAGCCGGTAGATAATCAAGCGTCCGAGGCAGAGTAAGGTCCTGGAGCGGCCCCATTGTTCGACGTGCCTAAACAACGCTTCGAACTCCTTCGTCGGGGTTTGCAGGTAATCATATTCATCCATCAACAGGTAGACCGCGTCACTATCGCGATGACACCCGACCATCTTGTAAACCCGGCCCATAAACCGGTCGTAATCCCGCCCCGACATACTCGGGACTTGCGGTTCATTGATCTCTTTCTTTTTGCCAAACAACATGATTCCAGACTGGTGGTTGCAGCGTTTAAACAGGAAATACCGGGATTGCCATATAGTGGCAGCTGTAAGCTTCTGATTTATATAGGACAAAAGCAGCAGCCTGGGGCGCATATTTTCCTCATTCTATAGAAATTTTTGGGAAGTCTGGAATCCAGCAGGGTAATAGCGCTCTGCCCCGATCGGAGCCAGGTGTTTGGCTCGCCCGACCACGGGTCGGCGCATGGACTTTGCAGGGACCGGGAGTTTATAATTTTCGGCATCCTTCGAACGGAAAGCTCACATGTCAGTCACGCGCTGTGTAATCGATGCCAATGCCGCGTTGGGGGAAACCCCGGTATGGAGCGTGGCCGAAAATCGGCTTTACTGGATCGACTGCATTGCCGGCGCGATTCACAGCTATGATCCCATCGCTGCCGAAGATTCTTTAGTGCCGATCGAAGTCGAGGGTTACCTGGGAGCTATTTCTCTGCGCGCAGAGGGCGGATTGCTGCTTCTGGCGGGAAAGGCCCTGTGGACGCTAGATGCCGGTTCCACCACCCCACGCCGTCTGGCGGGGGTTGAAGAAGACATGACCGATAACCTCGTCAACGACGGCAAATGCGACCCGGCCGGTCGGTTCTGGTTCGGCACAATGCACGCCGCGGAGAGCGAGGCCAGCGGCGCACTCTATCGCCTTGAAGGCGCCGAAGTAACCAAGGTGGACCAGGGATTTATCTGCGCCAACGGCATGGGCTGGAGTCCCGACGGCAAGACGTTCTATCTCGTCGATATGATGCCGGGCCAGGTACTGGCTTACGACTACGACACGAGCAACGGAACGGCTCTCAATCGCCGCACGCTTTTCAGCATCCCGGCCTCCGAGGGCATGCCGGACGGTCTTTGCGTCGACATCGAGGGCGGCATCTGGGTGGCGCATTGGGATGGCTGGCGTATTTCACGCTGGTCGCCCGAGGGGCATCGCCTGCAGACTCTGGAGGTACCCGTACAACGGCCGACCTGCCCGATTTTCGGTGGGCCCGACTTGAGTACCCTTTACCTCACTTCCTCGGCTGCCGATTTGCCGACCGAATCCCTGGCGCGGGGGCCGCACGCGGGCGCCCTGTTTGCAATCGATGCGGGCGTGCGTGGTGTGCCGATTGCCGAGTTTGCCGGTTGAGGACCCTGTGGTATCGCACGCCGTCGACAGAATCGACAACAACTGTGATACTTTGTAGCGAGAGAGGTCTCCGGAGCGAGCAGGATTAAATGTTACCGGAACTCGTTGTATCATCAATCGGTGGGAAATCACGCCACTATCCCGGCAGGAGAATGTTCTTGGTAGTACCTGATTCATCGGCTCCGATCGCATCTTTTCAGCAGGTCTGGAAACGCTTCGGCGATATCGTCGCGGCCAGGGATTTGAATCTCGATGTCCGAAGCGGGGAGTTCCTTTCCTTTCTCGGTCCATCCGGATGCGGCAAGACAACGATGCTGCGCATGATCGCAGGTTTCGAGCAACCCAGCGAGGGCGACGTCTACCTGCATGGCAACCGCGTCAACGGCGTACCGGCACACAAGCGCCGGGTAAACATGGTATTCCAGCACTATGCCCTCTTCCCGCATCTCAACATCGCCCGCAACGTGGCCTACGGATTGAAGCAGGCGAAGCCGAAGCTGGCACAGAATGTTATCGACGAGCGCGTCGACGAAGCCCTGAACCTGGTGCAACTCGACGGCTACCAGCAGCGCCGCATCTGGGAGCTTTCCGGCGGGCAACAGCAACGCGTAGCACTCGCGCGGGCGCTGGTGAACAAACCCGAGGTCCTGCTACTTGACGAGCCGCTGGCGGCGCTCGACCGCAAGCTCCGGCGAGAAATGCAGATCGAATTGCAAAACCTGCAGCGTAATCTCGGCATCACTTTCGTGCTGGTAACCCACGACCAGGAGGAAGCCCTGTCCATGAGCGACCGCGTCTGCATCATGCGCGAGGGCGAGATCGTTCAGGTCGGCAGCCCGCGCGAACTCTACGACAATCCGTTAAACCGTTACGTCGCTGATTTCGTCGGTAAATCCAACTTCTTCGACGGCGTCGTCGAATCGACCGACCAAGGACGCCAGGCGGTGAAGCTCGACAACGGCCAGAGTCTTGACGTCGATCTTTCGGCGACCGGCAAACCGCTGGCCAGCGGACATCCGGTCACACTCAGCGTAAGACCGGAGCAAATCGTGCTGGCACGCGACCGGGCGCGCCTGCCGGACGATGCCGCAATCGTAATCGAGACCGAGGTGCGCAACCGAATATTTCTCGGCGAGCACACCGAGTACCTGTTGCACGACGATGCCTTCGGTGAATTCCTGGCACTGGCACCGAGACAGGCCGAGGCCAATGAAATGCCGTTCGAAGTCGACGAAAGAATCTACGTCAGCTGGAGTCGTACGGCCGCGCTGTTGCTCGACAACACGACATAAACACACAAACCCATCCGCAACCAACAGGAGAGGAAAATGAAAGACGACAACAAACCGATAACTCGTAAAGAGTTCATGAAACAGTTGAGGCGTTATGAGAAAGGCTCGATCAGCCGGCGCCAGTTTCTCGGCGTCACCGGCCTCGGTATGGCTACCACGGTGATGGCCGCCGCGGTGCCGTCGCTTATGCCACGCAAAGCCTGGGCCGCGCCCAACATCGGCGACCGCGTGGTACTCGCGACGTGGCCGAACTACCATGAGCAGGCCAACTTCGAAGCCTTCACCGAGGCCACCGGCGCCCACGTGCAGGTCAACGTGTTCGGCTCCAACGAGGAAATGCTGGCCAAGCTGCAGGCCGGCGGCAGCGGCTGGGACGTCGGCGAAGACTTGATCGAGCCGCTGGACCTGTCGAAGCTGCCCAACTACGAGGCCAGCGCCTTCGAACCGCGCTTCTCCGACGCCGGCTCGGTCAACGGCAAGCTCTACGCGGTGCCGAAGAACTGGGGTACGACCGGCTTCGTCGTCAACAACAAGCACAACAAGGGCGCGCGTATGACCAGCTGGAAGGACTTCTGGGATCGCACCAAGACGGATTACTCCGGCCGCACGATGGTGCACGATTACCAGCTGACGACCATCGGCAACGCGTTGAAGTATTTCGGCTACTCGTTCAACTCGGTCGATCCCGCGGAACTTGCCGACGCCGAGAAACTGCTGCTCGAGGTCAAACCGCACCTGTTCGCGATCAACAGCGACTACCAGCCGCCGCTGCGTAATGGCGACGCCTGGATGTCGATGTGCTGGACCGGCGACGGCAAGCAGCTCAACACCGACATTCCGACCATGGAATACGTACTCGGCGTCGAGGGCGGTGAAATCTGGAGCGACTACTACGCCGTGCCGCGCGGCGCCGAGCATCGCGAAGCCGGTTACGCGCTGATCAACTTCCTGCTCGATCCGGCGATCAACGCGCGCGAGGTCCAGGCCCACGGTTACCCGGTGGCGGACAGCCGCACCAACGCGCTGCTACCGAAAGCGCTGCTCGAGGACCCGATCCTGTATCCGGCACAGGAGCTGCTCGATGCACTCGAGTTCGGCGCCGCGGCGACGCTGACCGACCCCAACCGCGCGGAATTGCTGGCGCGTTTCAAGTCCGCCTAGGCGCTGCCGCGGAAGATGGCAACAAAGAGCAGCTGGGCGCACCGGCTACTGGTATTACCCGCGGCCCTGTGGCTGCTGGTCATGCTGGTGCTCCCGCTGCTCGTCGTTTTCGTCTTCAGCTTCGGCGAACGCGCCCCCGCCGGGGGTTACATACCCGCCTTCAGCTTCGATAACTATCTTAATCTGCCGGCGCGCCTGACCGCGTTCAAGAACACGCTGATCCTGGCGCCGCTGGGCACTTTCGCGGCGCTGCTGATCGCCTACCCGCTGGCCTACTACCTCGCGATCAAGGCCAGCGTAAAAATCAGAACCACGCTACTGGTCATGATCATCGTCCCGTTCTGGACCAGCATCCTGATCCGCACTTACGCGTGGATTTACATTCTCGGCGGCCGCGGCATTCCCCAGCTACTGGACTGGATCGGCATCGAGGGCGTGCGCCTGATCAACACGCCCTACGCGGTGCTGATCGGCATCATCTACGGCTACCTGCCGCTGATGGTGTTCCCGATCTACGTCAGCCTGGAGAAATTCGACAAGCGCCTGCTGGAGGCATCCGAAGACCTCGGCGCCACCCCGATGAAAACATTTCGCGACGTGACCCTGCCGCTGTCGATTCCCGGCATCGCCACCGGCTGCATGCTGGTCTTCATCCTGCTGATGGGCGAATTCCTGATCCCGGCGCTGCTCGGCGGCGGCAAGGTATTCTTCGTCGGCAACGCGCTGGTCGACCTGTTTCTGCAATCGCGTAACTGGACCTACGGTTCCGCGGTCGCGGCCGCGCTCGTCATCATCATGCTGGTGACCGTCAGCATCTACATGAAACTGGTCATGCGCGGCGCGGGCCAGCGCGAGGACGTTTCACTGATCTAGCCATGGGTATGCGCATCTACGCCATCGTGATTTACCTGTTCCTGTACCTGCCGATCGGCATCATCGTGCTGTTCAGCTTCAACGCCGGCCGCCACGCCAGCGACTTCCACGGCTTTTCGGTCAAGTGGTACGGCAAGGTGCTGTCGAACCCGTTCGCGATGGACGCCCTGACGACAAGCCTCACGGTGGCCTTCGTCACGGCGCTGCTGGCGAGCGTCTTCGGCACCATGGCCGCGCTCGGCCTGCAGCAGTTCAAGGGCCGCCTGCGGGTGCTGTTCGACGCCGCGATCTATATCGCGATCATGATCCCCGGCATCGTCATCGGCATCGCCACGTTGATTGCGCTGGTGACCGCGTTCGGTTACCTGAACCCGGCACTGGCCGCCGCCTGGCCCGAATGGCTCGGCGACGCGCCGCGGCTGAAAATGGGCCGCGTGTCGCTGATTGCGGCACACACGATGTTCACCATGGCGCTGGTGATCGTCATCGTCCGCGCCCGCATCGCCGGCATGGACCGCACCCTGATCGAAGCCTCGGCCGACCTCTACGCGACCCCGATGGGCACCTTCCGGCAAGTGACGTTGCCGCAGATTTTCCCGGCCGTGCTGGCCGGCTTCCTGCTGAGTTTCACCTTCAGCTTCGACGACTTCATCATCGCGTTTTTCGTCGCCGGTTCGGAAACCACGCTGCCGATCTACGTGTTCTCGTCTATCCGGCGCGGCGTTACCCCCGAGATCAACGCCATCGGCACGATGGTGCTCGCCGTTTCACTCAGCCTGCTGATTGCCGCACAGGTCATGCTGCGCCGACGCGACCGGCCGGCCCCGACAGAATCGTAATCGGGGAATTCCCGGGGGCGGTATACCCACCTACTTTTCCCAATTAATTCCTTGGGTATACTATCAATGGAACATCGGAAATAACGCAATCCCCGCTTTGGGGAGCAATAACCTGAGGAGGACTCACTATGAAATTACCTACCCTGTTCACCCTTGCGTTTGCCGCCTGCCTGTCGTTTTCCGGCGCAATGGCGGAAGTCCGCAGCACGCCCGTCGCCTACAAGGACGGCAGCGAAAACCTGACCGGCTACCTGTACTGGAATGACGCCGTCGAGGGCAAGCGCCCCGGAGTACTCGTCGTGCACGAATGGTGGGGGCTCAACGATTATGCCAAGAGCCGCGCGGAACAGCTCGCCGAACTGGGTTACGTCGCCTTCGCAGTAGACATGTACGGCGGCGACAAGGTCACCAACCATCCCAAGCAGGCCGGTGAATGGATGAAAGCCACGACATCCAACCTGGAAAGCTGGCGCCGGCGCGCCCAGAAAGGCCTGTCGAAGCTGAGCTCGCTGTCAATCACGGACAAGAGCCGTCTGGCGGCGATCGGCTACTGCTTCGGCGGTGCCACGGTGATGCAGCTGGCCTATGCCGGCGCCGATCTCGATGCCGTGGTCAGTTTCCATGGATCCCTGCCCCTGCCGAACGGCAACGAAGCGCAAAACTTCAATGGTCGCGTGCTGATCGAACACGGTAACGCCGACGCCTTCGTCCCGCCCGAGCGCGTCGAAGCCTTCAAGGCGGCGATGAGCGATGCCGGCGCGGATCTCGTGTTCCACGGCCACGACGGCGCGCGCCACAGTTTCACCAATCCCGACGCGGGTAGTTTCGGCATCGATAACCTCAAGTACGACGAGGCCGCCGACGAAGCCTCCTGGCGTTCGATGCTGCAGACTTTCAACGAGATATTCTGATAATTTCCGGATTGCCTGCGCGACCTATTTCCAGGACACAATTCTTATCGAAACTCAGGTAACATTTTCGCCTGTTTGAGATAAGGATTGTGTCCCCCGGGTTTATAAAGTCATTCTCGAGATCTTGATAAAAGCTTTCGTTTTCGATGTGGGCGGCACGCTGGCGGATACCGAGCGCGCCCTTACGCAAAGGCTAGTTCAGTCGCCCGGATGATCCTGGAAGCCACTCATACTCATTTATATCCTGGCCACAAGGGGAAGATTTCCGGGCTGGCGCAAATAGCCGACATGCAAGCGAGCGGCGACTGCCTGGTCGAGTTTTCCGATGGGTCGGCTACCCCCGCCAGAATTTCGAAGTCCGAAGACGCCTGGCAACTCCACACCGAGGCTTATCGCACCGCGGCCGGAACGGATATCGTGGCAAGACGCTGGATAATATGCCTGGAGGAAGACGAGTGCCATGTGGAATTTCGAATTCTCAGGAAAGCGCCCGATCATCCAGCCCCATAACCGGCACTTTCCGGAATCCTGGGGCAACCATGGCGCAAACCAGCGAGACAGGCTACAAAAGCGCCAAGCATTCCGGGGGAAATATTCCTAACCCACCCAAAATCGCTTCCGGGCCAGGCACGACGCAATAGGTATACTGTCCCCCGGAATTGACAGATCGGTTTAGCGGGCAGCAGCCAGTCCTCGCTGTACCGCTTCTCTCTCCTGAATAAGCCTTGCCCAGCGCACTACGTGGCTGTACGAAGTCGTGTCCAGAAACTCGACCGCATCGTAAACGTCACCCAGCGCCAGGCGCCCGTACCAGGACCAGATCGCAATATCGGCGATCGAATAGCCGCTGGCACACATATATTCGCGCTCGGCCAGGTGACGATCGAGTACGTCCAGTTGACGCTTGGCTTCCATGGCATAACGGTTGATCGGGTATTCCATCGGGTACGGCGCATACTTGTAGAAGTGCCCGAAGCCGCCACCCAGAAATGACGCACTGCTCTCCTGCCAGAACAGCCAGGACAGGCATTCGGTGCGTTCCACCGCATCCCGCGGCAGCAAGGCACCATGCTTCTCGGCCAGGTAGAACAAAATCGCGCAGGACTCGAACACGGATTGCGCGGGTGATTTGGACTGATCGAGTATGACCGGAATTTTCGAGTTCGGGTTGAGCTTGACGAAATCGGAGCCGAACTGCTCGCCCTTGCCGATATCGATGCGGTGCAGATCGTAGGCCGCATCCGTCTTACCCAGCGCCAGCAGCTCTTCCAGCATCACCGTGATCTTGATGCCGTTGGGCGTGCCCAGCGAGTAAAGCTGTATCGGTTTATCGCCGACCGGCAGGGTTTTCTCATAGGTCGGGCCGGCGATCGGACGGTTGATGCCGGCCCATTTGCCGCCGCTTTCACTGTCCCATGTCCAGACTTTCGGTGGTGTGTAGTCGTTATTGCTCATCCTGCGGGTCCCAGCCTTTGTTGATTTCAGCGGA
Organism: Gammaproteobacteria bacterium; assembly: GCA_009937625.1. Taxonomy (GTDB): domain Bacteria; phylum Pseudomonadota; class Gammaproteobacteria. The sequence continues at coordinate 8,945 of JAACFA010000147.1, forward strand.
TAATAAATCAATCGGCACTTGGTTGTTGATTTATACGGGCTCGCACCTGTGACAAACATGGCCTGTCCGCTAGATGCTCATTTTCGCCTTGAGCGAAAATTCGACTTCTGTCTCCATTTATATTTACCAACCTGCGTCTTTTTCCGCAGCTGTGTTAGCATCGCGTCGACCACTCGATCACGCACCCAAAACAAGCATGAGAGCCGCTATTTACACCCGTTATGGAGGGCCCGAGGTGCTCAGCCTCGGCGACGTTGCACGGCCCGAGCCCGGCGATGAAGAGCTGCTGATCGAAACGCATGCCGCGGAAGTCACCAAGGCGGATTGCGAGATGCGCCGTTTCAGTTTCCCGGTCAAGTGGTTCTGGCTACCGCTGCGCTTAGCCTTCGGCCTCGTCAGACCAAAACGCAATATCCTGGGGGGTTATTTCTCGGGCGTAGTCGTCGCCGTGGGCAAGGACGTCAGCCGCTTTCAGCCGGGCGACGCGGTTTTCGGCGCGACCAAACTTCGATTCGGCGCCCACGGTGAATTCCTGTGCCTGCCCGAGCATTACACGCTCGAGAAGAAACCGGACAACATCAGTTTCGAACAGGCCGCGGCGGTGCCGCTCGGGGGCCTGAACGCGATTCACTTTATGCGCAAGGCCCGCTTGCAGCCGGGCGAAAGCATCCTGATCAACGGTGCCGGCGGCAGCATCGGTATTTTCGCGGTGCAAATCGCGAAACGAATGGGCGCCGAAGTCACCGCCGTCGACCATGGCGCCAAGGCCGACATGTTGCGAGACATCGGCGCCGATCACGTCATCGACTACACGCGCGAGGACTTTACCCGCCTCGATCAGACTTACGACGCCATTTTCGACATGGTGGTCGACAGTTCCTTTTCTGGCTGCATCGGCCGCCTGAAACCCGGCGGCCGTTACCTGGTGGGTAACCCGAGGGTCGCGGACATGCTGCGCTCGATCGTAACGCCTAGGTTTTCCGACAAGCAGGTCTATTTCGAATTCGCCGGCGAAAATCAGGAGGAATTGCGCGAACTCGCACACATGCTCGAAGCTGGTGATATTCGCCCGGTCGTCGACCGGATATACCCGCTCGAGCAAATCGCCGACGCCCACCGGCGTGTCGAAACCGAGGCCCGGCTGGGTATCGTCGTCGTCAGCCTGACGACCTGACACTCGTCATCGATCGACCCTGGTGCTTCTGTTGGATGAGGAGTCGATGACAGACGCGAATTAGACGCAGTTGTCACCGACCCCTTTCTTTTCCGCAAGGGTTTATTGATGTGCGTCATTACCCGACCCGTGATTCGGATGGTAGTTTGGGCCAGTTACGATACCGGGCTAAGACTAAACCGGTATCCAGGGAGGCCAGGCTAATGCGAAGACACTCGGTTTACGAGATCTGCAGCCGTGCAACCGCGATTATTTCGACGCTGTTGCTCGTTCATGCCTGTGCTACGTCGCCCGTCGATCATCAAGCGGAAGCCGCGACCACGCAAGATGAATCAAAGATGGTTGGCTTCGCAAATTACCCGAACGAGAAATATGACGCGCTCACGTCGGCAACCCCCAGAAAGTCCGATGATAGCAAGGCCAACGGTGATGCAAGTGGCGCTTCCGTGGGCTGGATACTGTTAGTAGTGCTCGGGCTAATTGCCGCGGCTCGCAGACAGCGATTCGGCAAGGCAACAAAACCCCTCGAGATAAACGCTACCGTCGCTTGCCAACCGGTTTCCGATCACGAGTTTCGATGATAGACGAGCAACACAAATCGAAGAGCCCTGGGCACGAAGTGATGCATGTGCTTGCTTCGACCACGACGCTGGGCGGCGAACTGACCGAGGCGCTGGAACGCTACTGGTCGATCGCCGACGGGATTCTCGAGGGCAGTAAAGTGCGGCTCAAGGCACCAGATCCCGCAACCATGTCCATCGAGTCGAACCTGTTTTCCCTGCTGTTCCTGTACTCTTATTCCCAGGCGGGAATACCAGGTTACAGGCGGGTACTTTATGCCGCCATCAATCAATGTCTGCGCGGGATGGTCACCGGCTGCGACAATCTGCTCGACGACGAGTACAAGCAAACGCTCTGATATCATGGTCTCCGACAGGGTACTGTTCGAACTGCTAAGCGATGCCCGTGAACGCGGAGAATTGTCCGCCGCGCAACTCAAATCGACAAGCTCGGCCTCGCTGCACGGCCTGCTGGCCAGCGGCGTCGAGGAGGCGGGCGAGGAAGCGGGTGTCACCGAGCGGCTTACCCCGGACGACGTGCTTCACGTTGTCCATCACAGCAAAACCGGGCTCCTGTTCCAGTGCCCCTGGTCGGTGCCGGCCTTACTCGAAGACATCGATTCTGATACCCAGGCGCGAACCACGGGCGCGCTTTACCACCTGGGCATCGGTTGCCAGGTTCTCGACGACATGGTCGACCTGGCGGCCGATTTGCGCAACAGCCGGCACAACTACGTGGGCTCTTTGATTTATCACGGTAACGACCGTGCCGAACATGCTCGCCTGCAGGACTGGCTGGGGCAGCAAAGCAAGAGCCGGAACGATGCCACCCTGCTGGACGGATTTCCGCGCGCTTGTGAGCAAGCCGCGGCTACCGCTCGAAGTTATCTCGACATCGGCACCCGAGATTTGTTCACCGACGAGCATCGTAGTTTCGCGCGGCCGCTCCAGGCAATGCTGATCGAGCGGATCGGCGCCAGTCGCTTTATGCCAGACGTGGCCGTATGAATTCTGGCATCATCGGCTTCTGGTTGCGCATCGCCAGTCTTTTCCTGCTGCGCTCCAGGCGAACCACCGTGGTGCTGTCGCTGATGGTGCTGTTGTCCGTCTCAATCCTGATTTTCCTCTCTTCGCTCGCGGTCGGCATCAACGACGCGATGGTGAGAAATTCGGTGAGCCTGTACTCGGGCCATGTAGCCGGGTTCAACCTGGCCGCGGATCTCACACCCGAGCGCCTCAGGATCGACGGCGTCGACGCGGTGGTCAAACGCATCGAGAACCGCGGCTTGCTGCAGCACGATGACCGTTTCGAACCCGTCACGCTAATTGCCAGCAACCCGGCCGACGAGATCGCTAACACGGCATTATGGCGCAAGATTTCCGCCGGCAAATACCCGCAGAACGGCAAAGCCGAAATCCTGCTGAGCGAGTACCTGAGCGAGCGGCTAGGCCTCGGTATCGGGGAACAGCTGCAATTTAGGCGAGATCCGGTTTCGTCGCCGGTAACGTTTCGGATAACGGGCGTCTACCGCACCGGTATCGACAAACTCGACCGGGGTCTCGCTTTCTGCCCGCCCGCGATCCTGCCTGACGACAACGCGCGCTGGTCGGCGGCCATATTTTTGCGCGACGGTATCGAAGTCGAGAATATCGTCCGCCGGTACCGTGAGCGTTTCAGCACCGCGGCACAGTTCAAATCGTGGCACGAGTTGATGCCCGATCTGCGCCAGTTGATCGACCTTAACTACGTTTCCATGTCGATCGTCACTTTCATCGTCTTCGGACTGGTAGCGGTGGGTGTCTCATCCGCGTTCGTCATCTTTATTTTGAAGAATCTCAGGGAATACGGGATCGTCAAGTCCATGGGCGTGACTCCTTTCGAAATCGGCTTGTTGATCGCGCTCGAAGTCGGGCTGATGAACGTGATCGCCTGCATCGGCGGGGTTGCACTGGGCATCATCGCGAGCCAGGTGATGAGCAGCATCGGAATCGACCTGACGGCCTTTACCTCGCATAACCGTTACTTCGCTGTTTCCGGTGTCGTGATCCCGAGGCTGACGCCCTATTCCCTGTGGGTCCCTCCTGCTGTGGCGCTCGGCTTCGGCCTGGTCGCGTCGATCTGGCCCACGATGCTGGTGGTTCGCGGCCGCACCGCCGATATTCTGCGGGGGATTTGAATCTTGATTCGGGTACAGGAGATCGGCAAGGCCTACCGTTCCGGACGGCGTCAGGTCGAGGCACTGGATGAGGTCAGCTGCACTGTCCAGCAGGGCGAGACGCTGGCCGTGGTCGGCAAGTCCGGTTCTGGAAAAACGACCCTGCTCAACTGCATCGGTGGACTGGAGCGGCCCGACAGCGGCAGAATCGCCTGCCTCGGCGAAAACATTCACGAATTGTCCCGCCGCGCCCTGTCGATGTTCCAGCGGGAACACCTCGGTTTCGTCTTCCAGTTCGGCAACCTGCTGTCTTACCTGACGGTGCATGAGAACATCGAATTTCCGCTGGCGCTGAATCGCGTGCCGCGCAGGGAAAGGGATTTACGCGTTAGCGCGCTGCTGGAGAGGATAGGCCTCGGCAACAGCGCGCGGGCGTTGCCCGGTGAACTCTCGGGCGGCGAAGTGCAGCGTATCTCGTTCGCCCGGGCGATCGCGCATCGGCCGCAGATCCTGCTGGCCGACGAGCCCACCGCCAGCCTCGACTCGCAGACGGCTCACGATCTCGTGCAGCTGATGCTAGACGTGGTGAGGGACCAGGCCGCGAGCCTGATCGTAACCACCCATGACCCCGTAGTGATCGAGCTTACCGACAGCATCATGCATTTACGCGACGGCAAGGTAGTCGAGGAATCTCGAACCACTGTTCTCTAGCGGATAAGTAAATCAGGGACAGTTTATCTTATTAAGTCGATTCGACTTTCGGGTTGCGCTCACAGGGGGCGTGGTCAAGCGCCTCACCTTACAAGAAGCATTACGAACTAAAGTGACAAATGAAAGGCCTGTCCTCCCTTGATCCATATTTTGGGTTGTTCCATTAACCGGATCACGAACGCATTGCCCTGGGCGAGCCTGTTCAAGCCCTTTGATTTCCGGGATCCGTCACGTCAAAGCTCGTGGCAGGCATCGCATAAATTACCTGCCGCGTTTTCCAGGACCAGGGCCCCGTGCGAATCGCTGTAGCCGAGGTGGCAGGAAACACAGCTGAGTTTGCCGTCGGGCAACAGGATAGACTCGGGTAACCGGGTGGTGGACCGATAACCGCCGAATAGTATGCTATCGGCATAAAGCCGGCCGATAGGGTGGTTGGTTTTCGCGCTTTCGGAACCGATCGCGTTGCCCGCGGACGGTTGATTAGCCACCTCGCCAAAGTCCTCGTGGCAGGTCAAGCACTGGATCGAAAAGTTATCGATATTGCCGGCGAAAACCTCCCCGGCGTCGAGATGTCCGAGAGCCATCAAGGAGATGCCGCCATCCGTCATCTGGGTAAAAAAACTCTGCTCATGGCATGATTCACAAAAGCTTTGCCCTTCGCGCCCGGTGCGCAACCTTTGTTTCGCCGGATCGTGCACTGCATGGCAGGTGCTACAGGTGATCTCGCCGCGGGCGTTCAATGGGAATTCCGCCGGAAGCGGGAAGCCGGGTTTGACGCCGATGGGGTGGCTCGCGTCGACAGCATTTTGATGGCAGCCCTGGCACAGGAGCGCTTCTTCGGCGACAAGCTGGTCGGAGTTGGTCTGGTTTACCTGCTGGGCCAGGTGACAGCTGTCGCAGGACATTTCACCAGGGTGCCATTCGGATGCCCCGATACCCCTGAACGCACATTGGAGCAGCAGATACAGGAACAAAAGGCTCTTTCCGAGTGCTGCTTTTATACGGTCGAAGCCCGCACAATCGAAAACGGTTTCCCGGCCAGGCGAAAACCACGAAAACCGCACATGCTCGGCGTTTGCTTGAGCTGCGCTGGAATTGTGCACCCGGGGTCGCGTATCAGCAATGCGGAGGACCCAAGGGAACAACGACCTGGTCGAGTCGACGTCCTTGCCTGGCGGCAAGTTGGTGTTCTGGCAGCAGAGGCTGAAGCAACTCATTCTTCTTCCGGAGAAACGACAATACAAAAAAAGTCCGCAAGGACTCTTGCTATACGTCGGTTCTTCCAAAGAGGATCACTGCGACGCCGTCTGCACTCTTATGTACCCACGGAACAGGCTAATACTCTTGGAAGGCACACTCCCATCGATACAGTAAACCGCAATTTGTCGAAGCGGTTTACACGAAAAAAGTGGAACGCGAACAACCGATCCAACAATCGGAATTTGTTTGAATCCGATCAATAACCTGGGATTTCTCCGCCTGCCAGGCCGGTCTCGATCATGCTCGGGCGACAGCTGTGGAGTAAATCGCCGAAATGTCTTGTCAGCGAATCGAGTTCATTGTCCCCGGAAACCTATTCTGGCAGTATAATGTGGGCGTAGTTTCAGGTAATCGTCCTTTCATGCATCCTTCGACCCACATATCCTCTCGTCGCCCGAGCCTCGCCGTGTGGCTGGTGCTGGCGCTTAGTTTTTGCTTTAGCAAGGCCTGGGCTACGCATGGAGCCAGCGAACCGAGCGACGGCACGGTCAACAGCTTCCGCTGGCTCGAGAATCCGCTGGTCCTGCCCGAGACCACGATACAACGACCTCCGGCGGGTGCTCTTGAATCTCTGGGCCACCTGGTGCCCGCCCTGCGTTTACGAACTGCCGGCGCTGGACCGTCTGCAGCAGCGCTTCGGCGATAAGAACTTTGTCGTCGTTGCCGTTTCCGTAGACCAAAATCCGGAGCTCGCGCGTAAAATGTTTTCCGACAGGCTCGCCCTGTCCCATTTGCAATTCTATTTCGAGCCCCCCGAACGACTGGCAAGAACATTTCCGATGGATGTGCTGCCCTCTAATTTCATCCTCGACCGCGAAGGCCGTGCGATTGGAATGTTGCGCAGCTATGTCGACTGGGACGGCCCGGCCGCAGACGAGTTCGTCGAGCGCCTGCTGGCCGGCACTCTGCCCCCCCTGAACTGAGCTGGTAATGCAGCAGCGTCGTGCGGGACTCGAGCCCCGAAACACATCTGCATTTTTGACAGCGCTCTATTTTTTAGCCCCGACCCCTACCGCTCGTCATGGCGCAACGCTGAAGAGCGACGCCAATAAGGAGCCTCCGCTGGCGCGGGTCCCGTCGGGAAAACCGAAAAAAATAGCCGGCCTGCTGGAACAGGCCGGCGCGAGATAAAAACGTCCGCCGTCAAACTCAGTGCGACGGTTTCGGGTCCTGCTTGACGCCGCAGGTATTGATTCCCAGCAGCGCGTAAGGCGGGCACCAGCCGATAGCCGCGGTGCCGAGCATGACGATACCGGCGACCAGGGCGACGATGCCGAGCGCACCCTGCAACCCGCCGATGAAATAGACCGCCAGCAGCGCGATGCCGACCACGGCGCGAATTGCGCGATCGATACTACCTACATTTTTTTGCATGACATTTACTCCTGTTTGAATTACCTGCAGTGTAGGCCGATGCGGCGGCCATGTCGGTGACAAAGTCACGCAGGCACAACATACGGTTCCGCCGCCGGCGAGAAACGATTATTGGCGCGACAACTGTTCGATCGCCTGCCGGTCCGCAAGCAGGATACTGCCGCGGCCGGTCTCGATCAAGCCGCGCTGGACGAAGTCTTTCAGGATTCGGCTAACCACTTCGCGCGAGCTGCCGAGATCGGCGGCCAGTTCGGCGTGGGTTACCTGCAGGCTAGTCTCGCCGCGAGCCAGGCAGCGGGCAAATATTTCCGCCAGGCGCACGTCGATTCGCTTGAAGGCCACTTCCTCGACGACCGCAATAATGCTCGCCAGGCGATGCGACAGCAAACCAAAAATAAACTGCTGCCATTGCGTCTCGGCGCAAATCCAGCTGCGCACCTTGTGCGGCGATACCACGATAGCGCGCACCGGCGTCTCGGTCACCGCCATTGCCGGAAAACTGTCGCCGTTCATGATGCAGGAAGCGGTCAGCACACAGGCCTCGCCAGCCTCGATGCGGTATAGCGTCACCTCGCGGCCACCGGGCGACAGCTTGTAAACCCGGCCGACGCCGTCGAGCAGCATCGCCAGCTGCGCGCACTGTTGACCCTCGTCGCAAATGGATACGTCGGCGGGTAATTCGACATAGCGGCAGGCCGCGTAAAAATCCTGCGTGAAGTCGTCGCCGGCGCTTGCCATGAAAGGAAAAAGCCGTTCGAACTCGTCTTGATGCTGTCGCGTTAGCATGCCTTATCCAGAGAAACCCTCGCATTCGCCGACGACAATAGTGCCTGCTTGCCGCGCGCGATTCAAACCCTGAAATCAGCAAAATCAGGGGACAGTATACCTATTAACCACCAGCGAACTTCAGGACTGAAATAAGTATATTGTCCCCGGAATTCCGATTGGGACTGAATGGCGATAGGCATTAGCATTAGTGAACTAACGCTACAGCTTGATCTGCCCTGTTCAGGGCATTTCACGCAGCAACATCGGCGCCCGTTGCCGAAGCCAAATCTTCGCCGCCGAGCGCTTCTAGCAGGGCTTTGAAAAATCCGGACAGCTCGAGTGCCATAATGGAAAAATCCACATCGAAGCGGGCCGCGACGTCATCGGTTTCGATCTCGGAGGCCTGATCCTGCACCAGGTCGGAAAAACGCAGGCGTTTGACGATCAACTTTTCATCCAGCAGGAATTCGATACGATCCTGCCAGTTTAACGCCAGTTTACTGACATGCATACTGGTCTTCAGGTGACCGCCAATTTCATTCGTCGTCAGGTCCTGGTTTTTACAACGAATCACACAGCTGATATCGGCATTGTCTCGCAGTTCGCATTCTTCGCCCAGGGTGAAACCCGGTGCGGGTCGAGCGCTGGCTAGCCATCGAGTCATGACATCGATCGGCTGGTTTTTCGAGGCCAGGGGAACGACCGGCAGAGATCCAAGCGCCGTGCGCAAATCTTCGACCAGTTCTTCAGCGCGACGGGCGGAGGCGGCATTGACCACCAGCAGGTTGTCGCGCGGTGAGATGTAGGCGTATTGCAGCGACGATCGGGCGAAGGCCTGGGGCAACAGGCTGAAAATAACCTCGTCCTTTAACGACCGCCGCTGTTTGGCCGGCAGTTTGCGCCCCTCGCTCTCCTCGATTTTCAACAGTTTCTCTTCCAGCACCTCGTTGACCACCACCGCCGGCAGCAACTTGTCCTGGCGCTTGCAACAAACCATCAAATAACCATTGGTCGCATGCACGAACTCGTTAGCGTGACGGCCCAGCGGCGGCGTCCAGCCCGATCGGCTCGTGTCCTGGCTGCCGCAAGGCACGAAACTGTGCGCTGCGAGCCGCTGGCCGAGGGTTTCCGAGTCCAATTCGAATGGTTTGGTGAAACGATAAAGCTGTAAGTTTTTGAACCACATGGATGTTGTGTTCCTTAATCGGTAGACGAGCGAAATTGGGAGCTGCGCAGTCTATCAGCATCGCATCGAAAAACCATCGGAGAGTTGGAGGACAGACCACGCTTTAATTCGAGTCGTAATTGCCGGGAGGTAAATATTTCCCCCGGTTACTCCGCTATCGGAAAGCCCCTGGATTTACCCCTTTTTTAACCTCGCCACGATCGACCACCAGCCAATATGCCCTGCGGTTCGAAGGCATATCCCCGAACATGAAACTGATGACGACCCGTCGTGCCGGGAAGGCACTGGTGTCTATTCGCCGGCGGTTGCGCCTGGTTCAAATGTGAGCGCTATCGGTCGATAGCGCTCGGCGACCATACGCTGATCCTTGGCGAGGTCCGCGAATTTGCACAAAACCTGGCGGCGCCGCTGGTTTTCTCGGGCGGCTGTTTTCGCGAACTACACATGGAGACCATCGACTCGAGTCGTCAAGCATACCGGGCAGCGTAGCGGCGAGGATGCCGGCGGCCATGTATTTCGGAATAAAAACGTGATCTGTCCCCTGCTTGTCTGCGGTTCAGGGCGCCGTAAACAGCTGAAGCTCTCCAAAAAACCGTTCCCACGCCGCTTCCTGGGGCAAAATGGCGTGATTGGCGGAATCCAGTAACACGAATTCGCAATCGGGAATACCGGCCGCGATTTCGCGCCCCTGGGCCACCGGGTGAACACCGTCATTGGCCGCATGCATAACCAGCGTTTTGACCGCCACCCGGGCCAGGCGGTCGGCGACGTCGAAAGAATCCACCGCCCGCCGGATGGCAACGGCGTTCGCGGGACTGGTCGTCAACCGCTGTAATTCGACCAGGGAATCGATTTGGTCGCGATTGCCGCCGGGAACGTACATCGTCGTGAACGCCTGCAGGAACGGGCTGCCACTGACCCCCCAACCATGCTCGATCAATTTCAAAATAGCCTCGCCCTGCTCGACCTCCGCGGCATTATTGCGCACCAGCCTGCCGGTGGCATAACCGCCGAGAAAGACCAGGTGACTGACTCGTTCGGGGTGCCGGACCGCATATTCGACCGCAACCGGCACGCCCTGGGACGTGGCGTACAGTACGAAACGCTCGTATCCGGAGGCGTCGACGACCGCCTCGAGGTCCTCGACAAACCGCTCGAATGCGAGGTCGGACAACTCCCAGTCGGAGAGACCGCAACCACGCTGGTCGTAGCGAACGACTTCGAAATGCCGGCCCATTCGGTCGAGGAAAGGCCGCCAGATCGGGCTGTGCCAGTCGTGCTCAAGATGAGTCAGCCAGTGCCCGGTGCGCACCAATGGTACCCCTTGCCCGGTGCGGGCGTACGCGATGCGTGTACCATCGGCGGATTTGCAGAAATGAATTTGCTGATGATCGAGGGCCTGCAAATCCACGGCAGGCTCGTGAGCGGTAGACACAGGCTCCGGGGCATTGGAATCTCCGGTTAAAGACTCCACCGCCGGCAGGAATCTGAAGCCCTTGCGCGATACCGTTTTGATCACCCGCTGCTCCTTGCCGCTGTCACCAACCGCCTTTCGCGCCGCGCTGATGCGCGCGGCAATTGCGGAATCCGACACGATGCGACCATTCCAGACCGATTCGATCAAATCCGAGTGATTGATCAACCGGTCGGGGTTTTCGATCAGGTAGACGAGTAAATCGAAAACCTGGGGCTCCACGGCGATCGCATCGCCATTTCGCGTCAGTTCCCGTGAATCGGTATCGAGCTCGCAGTCGTCAAAGCGGTATTTCATCAACCCGTTCGCCAATGGTCAGTAGGCGAATAGCCTGCCGCTCTCGCCGGGTAAAATCAATCAATTCATAAAACCACAAGGAAACCACAAGGCTTTCTTCAAGCCGCCCTGACGCATCTGCCGCATGATATCGGCATCGATAACAGTCAAGCAGGAGCAGGCGGATGAAAACAAACAATATACCTGACATTAAACGTCTGGAAGATGGCAGCATCGACTACGCTTATTACGCCGCAAGCGGAAGCATGGCGAGGCATAACGAAATAAAATCCTTGATGACATCGATCCCACGCCTGATCCCGGGCCCCGGATCCCTCGCCCCGCTAATCGGCCTGGTCGTCATCATACCGTTCCTGGTCTGGTGACCCGTACACAAAACTCCGAGACTGCTTACTTTACCCATCAAATACCAGATCAGGCCTGGCCCCGTACCCGAGTACAGTCTTTGGATTAGCGGAAAATCGTGGTCTGTCTCCTGGTTACAGATAGTCCCCGAATCCGTTAGCGGCGAGCGCCTGCCTGGCCCAGGCATCGATTTCGTCGACGAAGTTTTCGAACAGCGAATCAGTGGCGGTTGCGTCATCCAGCGCCACGTTCGCTTCGACGCTGATGGCATCGAAGCCGGTGCAAAATCTTTCGTCGATCGGCGAACTGACTGCTTGATAAGCTGCTTGTTTCATCGTGTTATTCCGCGGTTAAATCCAGAATGGTGGTCAGGCTCTGACCGGCGGGCCCGCGACGGGACCCACCGGCCAGAGGCAAAAGCCTGGCGGCTTAATTTGCGTGCTACCTGAACATCGACGTTGACGCCGTTCTTTAGCGTGTTGAACACCGGCGAAAATGCCGCCAGCGAGCGGATGGCCTCGATATCGCCCTCGGCCGCATCGACGCCATTGACGACGTTGGCTGCCTCGCTTCGAGGATCTTGTTGTTGCGTGTTGCTTTGAATCATTGCTTTGCTCCTGTCTCGTTAATCGAATACCCCGCTATACGTGATTGCGTCGGGGGGGATACATGATCGGGGATTGACAGACAGCCAATAAGATGCATAAATCAAAAAAATGCGCTGTTTGTGCCACTAATTTATAATTTTTATGAAAAGAAACGCTGAAAAACCGATAGAAGTGCTGATCCTGGCGATTCCCGAGACTGCCGGATCGGCACTCTACGGTATGGTCGACGTATTGTCCGCCACCGGCAACCTGTGGCAAACGCTGGTGCGTGCGCATCCTGTCGCCGCGGGAGCAGCCGTTTACCTGCGGCCACGGGATCCCGGTCACGCCCCAGGTTTCGCTCGTCGACGATCCGTCGGCCGAAATCGTAATCCTGCCCGAGATCTGGCTGGGTCCCGACGAGTCGCTGCACGGCCGCTACCCGGCACTGATCGAATGGCTACGGCGCAAGTACACCGAGGGCGCGGAGCTATACTCGGCCTGCTCGGGATCGATCCTGCTGGCTGAAACCGGCCTGCTCGACGGCCGCGTCGCTACCTCGCACTGGGGCTACGCGGACATGTTTCGAATGCACTACCCGAAGGTCCGCTTCGACCCGACGTCGAACCTGGTTTACGCCGACGATACCGCCCGCATCGTGACCGCGGGCGGCACCACTTCATGGCACGATCTCGCCCTGCACATCATCGCGCGCCACGCGAGTCCTGGAGACGCACTGCAAATCGCCAAGGTTTACCTGCTCAAATGGCATCCGGAAGGCCAGCTACCCTACACCGGCCTGGTGCGCCGGGCACCGCACGCCGACTCGATCGCCAGGCAATGCGAAAACTGGTTAACCGGTCATTTCCGCGAAATCGACGCCATTCGCCAACTGTTGAAAGAGATCGACGTTCCGGAGCGATCGCTGAAGCGGCGCTTCAAGGCGGCCACCGGCAGCACGCTGATCGATTACCTGCAGAATCTTCGCATCGAGGAAGCCAAGCGGCTACTCGAACAGGGTGACCTGCCGATCGACGAGGTCAGCGAAGCGGTCGGCTATCTCGATACCTCGTTTTTCCGGCGCCTGTTCAAACGCCTGACCGGCATGCCCCCCGGGCAGTACCGCCGTATGTTTCAGCCCTTGCAGTTTGCCCACGCCTGACCGGGCAACTGTGCCGTCAGCAAGAATCATGGCGGAGTTTCCGAAATTAATTTTAAACCGAGGGGTTTACAATTCCATGAGCATGCGCTATATTTGCGACCGTTCGGTTTCAAATTAATTGAAAAATGGTAAAAACACTTACGGGCAGACCGGTCGGCAGACCGCGCGAATTTGACGAGGAGCAGGTCCTCGTTGCCGCGATGGAGGCTTTCTGGCGCAAGGGTTACGAAGCCACCTCTCTGGTCGACCTGACCGATGCCACGGGTCTGAACAAGGCCAGCCTGTATCGGGTGTTCGGCGACAAGCACCAGCTGTTCAAATCGGCACTGCAGCATTACGGGAAGACAGAATTTCAAAAGGTCGCTTCGGTGATCCGCAACGATGTTTCGCCGCTCGAAAACCTGCATGCGGTCGTCGACAAGATTACGAGTGACTTTGCATCCGACAAAGGCTGCATGATGATCAACTCACTGGTCGAACTCGCGCCCCACGGACCGACATGATCGGCCAGGCGCGTGCGGCCGGCGAAATTCGCGCCGAGCTAGAGCCGGAACAACTCGCGGTCTCGTTGATGATCGCACTAGCCGGGTCGGCGGCAATGGGCAAGGGTTTCATGCCGCGCGAGCCAATCGTCGAGAATCTCGAAAAATTGATCGCATCCTGGACCTGAGTTTTTTTACCTAATTTTAAACCGAATGGTTACATATTAATTCCATGGAGACAGACAAATGAATAATTATTTCAAGGCGATCGATCGCTTCGCCGCCGAACTGACCCAAAAGGTCATCGCCCACCGCAGGCTGGTACTGGCACTCGCGCTAATGCTCGCGCTCGGCGCCGGTTTCGGCGCGTCGAAGCTCGAGTTTTCGACCAACTACCGCGTTTTCTTCTCGGACGCGAACCCCGAACTGCAGGCCTTCGAAAACCTGCAGGACACCTACGCCAAGAACGATAACTTCCTGTTCGTGCTCGAATCCGAGGACGGCAAGGCCTTCTCGGCCGAAACGCTCGATGCAGTCGAACGACTAACCGCCGAAGCGTGGAAAATCCCCTACGCCATCCGCGTGGACTCGGTCACAAACTTTCAGCACTCGCACGCAAGCGACGACGATCTCATCGTCGAAGACCTGGTCAAACACGCCCGCGGCCGGGACGCCAGCTACCTTGATGAACGCGAGGCGGTCGCGCTCGCCGAACCGCTGCTGCGCAACCAGCTGCTAACGCCAGACGGCACCGTCACCGCGGTTAACGTCGTTCTGCAGTACCCGCAAAAGCACTTGATGGAGGTACCCGAAGCCGTCGCGTTCGCCCGTAATCTCGCCACCGGGATCGAAGCCGACTTCACGGCGATCGAAGTCCATCTCACCGGTGTGTCGATGCTGAACAACGCATTTGCCGAGACCGGCATGCAGGACGGCGCGACGCTGATGCCGCTGATGTTCGTCGTTATTTTTGCTCTCACCTGGCTCGTTGTACGTTCGTTCACGGCGACCTTCGCTACGCTCGGCGTCATCATGCTGTCGACGATGGTCGGCATGGGTGTCGCCGGCTGGGCCGGGGTCAAGCTCACGCCGATCTCGATGTCCGCGCCGATCGTGATCCTGACGCTCGCGGTCGCCGATTCGATTCATATCCTGATGACGTTGCGTAGCCTGATGCGCAGCGGCATGGTAAAAACGACGGCGCTGATCGAGGCGGTGCGGATTAACTTCCTGCCGGTTTCGATCACCTCGGTCACGACCATCGTCGGTTTCCTCGCGCTGAACTTCTCCGACTCGCCGCCCTATTGGCATCTCGGCAATATCACCGCGGTCGGCATCGCCGCAGCCTGGATCTACTCGATCACGCTGCTGCCGGCACTGCTGAGCCTGTTGCCCTATCGCGTCAAGCAGGGCGGGGGCAGCGAATGGTCGCAGCGCGCGATGAATCGATTCGCCGACTTCGTTATCGGCCACAACAAGAAGTTTCTGATCGGTGTCGGCGCCCTGACCCTTGCGCTGATCTCCTTCGTGCCGACGCTCGAATTTAACGATCAGTGGGTGCAGTACTTCGACGAGAGTATCGAGTTCCGCCGCGACTCCGACAAGGCGCAGGCACATTTTGGCCTCTACCCGATCGAATTCTCGGTGCCCGCGCAAGGCCCCGGCGGCGTTAGCGAGCCCGAGTACCTCGACAACCTCGAGCGCTTCGCCGAGTTCCTGCGCGCGCAGCCGAGCGTGACCCACGTGTATTCGCTGTCCGACATCATGCAGCGGCTCAACCGCAACATGCACGGCGACGACCCGGCCTGGCATCGCATTCCCGCCGACCGCGAACTCTCCGCGCAATACCTGCTGCTCTACGAACTGTCGTTACCCTACGGGCTGGACCTGAACGACCGCATCAACATCGATAAGTCCGCGACCCGCGTCACCGCCACGCTAACGCGCACTTCGACCGCGGAAACCAAGGCATTCTTCAGCAGCGTCGCCGACTGGCAGCAAGCCAACTGGCCCGCCTACATGCAGGCCGCGCCGACCAGCGCCGCGGTCATGTTCACCTACATTAGCGAGCGCAACATGGACAACATGGTCACCGGCACGATCGTCGCGATCGCCACGATTGCGCTGATCATGATGTTCGCGCTGCAAAGCCTGCGCCTCGGCGCGCTCTCCCTGGTACCGAACGGCC
>JAACFA010000148.1 GCA_009937625.1 Gammaproteobacteria bacterium
CCTCGTTTCATATGATATGATCGCTTTTCGCCGCTTGTTTTTGTTCGTTGAGCATAATTTCACGTCTGAACAATGGTGAATGTTATGAAAAGCATCAAGCAGTTAGGAATGAGTTACGGACAAGTCAATTTCAAAGCATTACTGATTTATTCGGCAGTTCTCAGCACCGGTCTTGTAGTCGGTTTCGCCAATGGAAGCTCCCACAGACAACCACCCGCAGAGCATGAGGGCGTTAGCGTAGTTCCACTTGGTCAATTAAACGAATCATCGCTTAAAATTCAACTTGGATTAATCGGATATGAGATGAAATTAAGAGAGGTCACGGTTGAGCCGGGAGGAGCTATCAAAGAACATAGTCATGCTACTCGTCCCGGTCTTGTAAAAACAATTTCTGGGGCCTGGATTGAAGTTCGAAATGGTAAAGAAATAAAATATCCTGCCGCGAAACAAGAGGCCCTGGTAGAGGATGAGAATACTGTTCATTGGCTATATAACGACGGAGATGTTCCAGCTGTTGCATTGGTTTGCGGTCTATCGAAAGTAGCCCAGTAGCATCCGTCCATTTGGGCAGCGACATTAGGTCTTTCGAAGCTCGGTAACCTGTTAGATTCTCAAAACCAGACTCTCGTAGTCGCTTCTGGTGACGCAAAGTACTGCCACTTTCGGACGCTCATTTGCAAAACGAAATACGTAGTTTTTGATTTTTACAAGGAGCTTTCATCATCCAGGTTCTGCAGATTTGACGTCAAGTCCTGCCTTGCGTAAACCTTCCATAATACCTTCAATCAATTCCACTGGCATTCCGCGGGCGCGGAAAGGTGCGCGGGGATCTTCCGGATAGTTTGGGCGCAACTCGAGCACGTGCGCCAAAGTCTTTTCTGCTTTTTCCTGTTCGCCATTCATGGCAAAGGCGGCAGACAGGCTGGCTTGTACCATATAGTTATCTGGCAGGTTCATTTTTAACGCCATGTCGCGAGATTTTGCGTACTCTCCAATGAGGAAATGATAGAGGTGCCAGGTTTGCCATAACCAACTTTGGTGTTTTGGGTTAAGTTGCATGGATCTGGAAACCCATTCCTTGGCCTTTTCCCACTGGCCAGCATAACCCATCCAGGTACCCAGATCCGCCAAAACAAACGCATCGTTTGGGTTTAAGCTTATCGCCTTATCCGAGAAGTTCTGGAATTCGACAAGGTCCTGACTGGTCATCTGGGTCAGAATAGCCAGCGCGTAATAAGCATTGGCATTATCGGGATCAAGTGCTATCGCCTGGTTAGCGGCATTGCGGGCCAGATCGTCCCAGTTAGCTGGGGTGTCAATAGCATATTTTTTGGTTTCATTGTAACTGGAAGCCAGTCTGGACCAGGCCAGTGAGTAGTCAGGGTCGATTTCTACCGCACGCTCGAGACAGAACCTTGCCTTTCGGTGACGATCGGATTCAAAGGTTTCATAAAACCAGTAGGAGAGTAGCACGCATTCATATGCCTCTAGTTTGTCAGGCGCTTTACGACGAATCTCGTTTTGGACATTTGCATTAAACAACGGTGCATCGGCCGATCCGATTTGTGCGACCACTTTTTTTGCAATTTCAAGCTGGACGTCAAGTACATTGGCAGCGTTGAGGTCCCGATCAAACGGCCCAGGCGCGTCTAGCTGGCGGCAGGATTTTGCATCGGTGAACGTGGTAGTTACTCTAAGATGTTCCTGCGAGCGGCGCACGGTACCTTCGAGTATATAGTCAACTTGAAGTTCGTCGCGTACCTCTTCACATTTAGGCACCTTGCCAAAACCCTTTACAGAACTGGGCGCAATAACGAACAAATTGGAAAACTTCGAGAGGTGAGCGTTGATATCTTTCGTCAAACCATCACTGAAAAACAGGTAACCATCATCGCCACTATAAAAAAATACATAAACCAGGGCTAATAACGCAATGATTGGCACGACAGCCAGTATTGAATTTTTTCGCCAATCAAATGAATCGCGAATTAATTTACGGGCTTCCTCGGCAGGCCAGCACCAGATTTCAACCGGTTTGGATATGTTTTTCAGGTTGTGCCGACCAGCTTTGGCAAAGGAAACTTCCAACTTACCAGCTATTTGCTCGGCAACCTGGTCCGTAATGCAAACACCTCCGGGAGGTGCCAAAGCTTCTAGCCGAGCGGCAATGTTGACACCATCACCGTAGATTTCTCCACGGTCCTCGATCACTTCACCTAGATTAACCCCGATCCTGATTAGTACTTGTTGATCTTTAGGAATATTCTGATTACGCGAAGCTAACTCTTTTTGAACGGTGATTGCAGCATCAACGCACGACACCACGCTTGAGAACTCAGCAAGAATCGCATCGCCGGCATAGCGCAATACGGCACCACCCTGCTGCTGGATAGTTTTTTGCGCGTAATCGAGAAGATCCATGACAACATGATGAGTGCCCAGTTCATCATTGCCTGTAAGCCGACTATAACCTGCAACATCCGCATAGAAGATTGCAGTTAGCTTGCGATTTGCATTCTCTTCTATCATTGGAAATTAATTTTCTAGAGAAAAGCAATACGTCCAACTACTCGACTAGGTTATACCTTTAGGTCGAGATTATCCATAAATTACTGGAATCTCGAGGCTACTCGAATAATGTTAACAGTGTCGTTTTTGGGTCGATCTCGGAAGCTCAAAAAACATTCACGAGGGTCTGTTTTCTCATAAGCAATGGGATGGACTCCTCCTTCTCGTTAACTGTTAAGGACACTATCAGTTTGGCACATCGATGCCGATAGAGTGAGGAGGAGTCCCTCCCATTGCTTTCGGGTGTAAATTTCTTCTCGGTAGAAACGTTGAAGGTCCGGAATTGGCTGTGAACCTGATTGATTCATAACTGTCGTTCGCCATCGATCGCTCGCGCGATGCTTTCAAGCTCACCGTATGTCGGCCAGTCCTCTAGGACTACAGGCAACTTGCAGCGCCAGTTCGGGTGTTCGTCGATGGTGCCAGGCAGGTTGACCTGCTGCTGTTGTTCGAACAGGTCCTCGAGCTGCACCATCATCACCGCGGCATTCGACCGCGCCAGAAATCGCTGGATAGACATTAAAAGATCGCTGCCGAGAGCACTGGGGCTGTCCGCGTCTACGCTTGCGTCGGCAGGGACGAGTTCCTCGCGCATCAAAGCTGCCATAATTTCGCGCCGGTCCTGTGCTCGAAGCAGTCGTTGTTGGCTTTCAAACTCGGTCGAAGAGTAAAGGTTCAACCGGGCACGCAAATCGATATCCAGTTCCTGCCAGTAGGCACTGAGGGTTGGCAGGTCGTGTGACCCGGTGACGCATAGCGCGCAACGCGGGTACTCGGCAGGCGCCTTGAAACTGCCCTCGTGCCAGTTTTTTTCGAAACAGAGAATCCGGTACGACAGGATCTTGTTTGGTTCCAGCGCATAGCGCACCTCATCGGGTACCGTGCCCAGGTCTTCTCCCACCACCAGGCAGCGATTGCGCTGACTTTCCAGCGCCGTGATCCCAAGCAAGTCCTGCAACGGGTAGGCTACGTAGCTGCCCGGGTCCGGGGAACAATTCGATACGAAGCGCGCCGGCGTGGCGCATGTTGGCGCGCAGCGTTCTGGCAAACTGTTGGTAAAAATGCGCGTTTACGGTCGGCGGTTTGAGGGGCGGCAAACCCCAGTTCT
The DNA here is from genome assembly GCA_009937625.1 of Gammaproteobacteria bacterium. GTDB lineage: Bacteria > Pseudomonadota > Gammaproteobacteria. Next base: position 3,677 of record JAACFA010000148.1, read on the forward strand.
GACCGCTCGAACTGAAATCATCGGGCGGAGCACCGATGCTCATCCCCGGAGCATAAAGTTCCGGCTCGGCCCAGCATTGGGCAGCAGACTTTTCGTCGCCTATCGCGAGATCGCGGTAAATGCCGATATTCATACCGCTACGGCGACAACAATCATCGACCTCGGCGAGCTGCCGATCGGCATTCCACTGCAGGTATTGATGAAACTCGATTGCCGCAACATTGCGCTCTGCCCATTCGATGGTTAGACCCGAATCGGGGGACTGGTAATCGAGCGGCCATTGCTGCCAGCGATCGCAGTTCGAATCTGCCGCATGAAAATATTGCTGCAACGCTTCGAACAGGGCAAACCTGAACAAGTCTTCGGCACCGTCATGCTGAAACTGTCGAAACGCCTCCGCTCGTTCCGAGCCGGAATCGAGATGCTCGTGCCGAAAGCTCTGGTAGAGCATCCCCAGTACCTGCAGTTTCGCTGCCCAGACGCCACTGTAGTTAACGAGCTCTTCCTCGCGAAGTGACCGCAGGTTCGCCTGAAAGCCTTCGCTTGTGACCAGCGCCTGCGCCTCCGGGCATTCGCCGTAGTCTTCGATCGTCTCGATATCGAGGTAAACCGGATTGAGATGATCGCGGCTTGATGGACTGTAGGGACTCGCTTTCTCGGGCTGGTGCGCAAACAGCGCATGCAGGGGGTTAAGCCCGATAACATCGACACCCATCGGTGCCAGAATCTCGACCGCCGAGCGCAGATCGCCAAAATCACCGATACCCCAGTTGCGCTCGGATCGCAGCGAGTAAAGCTGCAGGCTAACGCCCCAGGATTTTTGCTGATGTTCGAAAGCAGGCGGTTCGTAACATGCCCCGGGCGCGAGGATCAGACAGCTTGTCGCCGCGGCCCCGTCGACCGTTTTGATCTCCAGCTGGTGATAACCGATGTCACTAACGTCGGTTAGTTCGACGTCGAACCGCTTTACCGGGACTTCGTCTAGCCAATACTCGCCGCTTGCATGGTCTGCCTGGAGCTCCCAACTGCCCTGTCGGCTGCGCCCGCCTTCTTCGAGCAATTCCCAGCGAACCGGTGCGGCACATTGCGCGGGCGTCAGGCTTAGCCTGAGCCACAAGGATGAGCCGCTCTGGCGAAAAACCATGACCGACGCGATAATTCGCCGCCATTCACGGGATCTCAAAGTTTCCAGGTGACGCCCGATATCGGCGTCGCTGCTGACAGGGTAGTCGAGCGCCTCGAGCAGCTTACGCTTCACCTCGATACCGGGTTGGTGCAGCGAACCCGAAATATCGTAATAACCGTTGGCGATGCCGCAGGCATCGCAGAGGGCATCGAGCGCTGCGTGGTCGGTTATGGACATGAGCCTTCCCCAGAGCCTGATTCGAATACCTGCACCGACCGGGCTGCGAGCGACACGCGGCTTACCGCAGCCGTATCTGGCTCACTGGTTACCGTCGAGAAGATGCAGCGCCAGCCATGCGGTGAGGCGGGTAACTCGAAAGTAATTCGAGTACCGGCGGCGTTGAAAGCCAGCACCAGCGTCGCCTTGCGCGGCGAATCGGTTTCGGCATGGCCCAACAGCATCGCGAAAAACTGCCGATTCGGGTCGTGCCAGTCGGCCTCTGTCATCGACCCGCCGTCGTCCCGCAGCCAGTCGATCCGGCTATCGTGAACGAAACGATCGTAGTGCAGCACCGCGTAATGGTTGCGCAATTGTATCAGGCGTTTAACCATGCCCAGCAGCCCGGAATTCGAATCCAGCAATGACCAGTCCAGCCAATTCAGGTCATTGTCCTGGCAGTAGGCATTATTGTTACCCCGCTGACTGCGCCCCAGCTCGTCGCCCGCGAGCAACATCGGAGTTCCCTGCGCCAATAACAGGGTCGCCAGCAGGTTGCGGCTTTGCCGCTCTCTTAGCGCGACGATCGTCGGGTCGTCGGTTGCGCCATCTATTCCGTGGTTATGACTGAAATTAGCCTCGTGACCATCCCGGTTGTCTTCGCCGTTGGCCTCGTTATGACGTTCGTTGTAGCTGACCAGGTCGGCGAGCGTGAAACCGTCGTGGCTGGTGATCAGGTTGACGCTGGCCGAGGGTCTGCGTTCGTTATGTTCGAACAGTTCGTTCGAGCCGTGCAATGCGCTCGCAAAGCCGGGCAATAGCCCGGCATCGCCGCGCCAGAAACGTCTCGCGGTATCGCGGAAGCGGTCGTTCCATTCCCCCCACTCGGCAGGGAAAGCACCCAGCTGGTAGCCACCCGGACCCACGTCCCAGGGTTCGGCAATGAGCTTGACCCTGGATAGAACGGGGTCGTGCCGAATCCTCTCGAAGAACTGGCCATGGCTGTCGAAACCGTGCTGTTCACGAGCGAGACTGACCGCCAGGTCGAATCTGAAACCGTCGACGTGCATCTCGTCCACCCAGTAGCGTAGGCTATCGATAATCATCTGTAATACGCGCGGATGGTTGGCATTGAGCGTGTTGCCGCAACCGGTGTCATTGATATATTCGCGCGGGTCGTCCTCGAGCAGGCGGTAGTAGCTGGCATTGTCGATGCCCCTGAAACTCAGGGTTGGACCGGTGCGATCACCCTCGGCGGTGTGGTTGTAAACCACGTCGAGAATGACCTCGATGCCGGCCCGGTGTAGTTCGCGCACCATGGTCTTGAACTCGTTGCGGTCGCCGCTGCCGAGATAGCGCGCCGCCGGTGCAAAAAAACCCACCGAATTGTAGCCCCAGTAGTTGACCAGATTTTTTTCCACCAGGAATTTATCGTCTACAAATTCGTGAACCGGCAGTAGCTCTATGCTGGTTATACCCAGCGATTGTAAATAGGTGATGACATCGGGACTGGCAAGCGCGGAAAAACTGCCGCGCCTGGCGACATCGATTGCCGGATGCAACCGGGTAAAGCCGCGCACGTGGACCTCGTAAATAATCGTCTTCGACCACGGAACCCGCGGCGGGCGATCGTCCTGCCAGTCGAAAGCCTCGTCCACGACCACCGATTTCGGCACGTCCGCGGCGCTATCGCCGGTATCGGCAACGCCGGATTCGGGGTCCGCGGAATCATAACCGAACAGCGCCCTGCTCCAGTTGAGCGTCCCGTGCAATTGCCTGGCGTAAGGATCGATTAGTAATTTGTGGTGATTGAAGCGATGCCCGAGATCTGGTCGATAAGGCCCGAAAACCCGGTAACCGTAAATCGTGCCCGGCCCCAGCCCCGGCAAATACCCGTGCCAGACCTCGTCGCTGACACAGGGCAATTCGTAGCGCGCGATCTCTCGTTCGCCGATTTCATCGAACAGGCACAGCTCCACTTTTTCGGCATGCGCCGAAAACAGCGCAAAATTGACTCCATGCCCGTCCCAGCTTGCACCCAGGGGCGAGGGTTTGCCCTCGTGCATGCCCGGGCTCATGTTAAATCGGGTTTACTCTCGACCGGCGACACGGGCTCGAGGTGCCAGATATCCGAGTTATATTCGCGGATGGTGCGATCGGACGAGAAGCGTCCGCTGGCGGCACTATTGCAGATGCTCATCTTCGCCCAGTGCTCCCGGTTCTGGAAGGCCCGGGACACCTCGCGCTGGGCAACAACGAAACCGGCAAAATCGGCGGCGCTCATCCACGGGTCGTGCGGGCTCAAAATAGCGTCGATGATGTGGTCGAAAATGCCGGGTTCGTGACCATTGTAGGCACCGCTTCGCAGCGCATGCATGACGGCCGCAAGATCTTCGTCCGCAGCAACGATTGCCTCCGGTTGATAATGGGTCCGCAGGCGAGCGACCTCGTCGGCGCTGAGTCCGAACAGGAAGAAATTCTCGGGCCCTGCGGCCTCTCGGATTTCGATGTTGGCGCCATCGAGAGTACCGATCGTCAGCGCGCCGTTGATCATGAATTTCATGTTACCAGTGCCCGAGGCTTCCTTGCCCGCGGTGGAAATCTGCGCGGACAGGTCACAGCCGGCGCACAGCGTTTCCATCGATGTAATCCGGTAGTTCGGCAGGAAAACGAGCTGCAGCAGGCCAGCCGTCTGCGGATCGCTGTTGACCACGGCGGCGACGTTGTTGATCAGCTTGATGATATTCTTTGCCATGACGTATCCCGGCGCCGCCTTGCCCCCGATGATGACCGCACGCGGCGTCCAGTCGGCGATGTCGCCGCGCTGGATACGCAGGTGCAGGTGAATCACGTGCAGCACGTTGAGCAACTGGCGCTTGTACTCGTGGATCCGCTTGACCTGCACGTCGAACAGAGCATCGGGATTGAGATCGACGCCACAATCCTGCTTGACCAGTGCGGCGACGCGTTGTTTATTGGCCTGCTTTACCGCCATCCAGCGTTCGCGAAACTCACCATCCTCGGCATGAGGCTGCAGCCCGGCAAGCTGCTCGAGGTCGGTTACCCAGCCCTCCCCTATGCGCGACGAAATCAACCGCGCGAGCTCCGGGTTGCAGGCCTTGAGCCAGCGCCGCTGGGTCACGCCGTTGGTTTTGTTGTTGATCTTGCCAGGCCAGAATTCGTGAAAGTCGTGAAACAGGCCCTGCTTGAGCAGCCTCGAATGCAGTTCGGCAACGCCGTTGACGGAAAAGCTGCCGACGATCGCCAGGTGCGCCATGCGCACCACGGGGTCTGCATCGCTACTGATGAGCGCCATGCGTTGATGACGCTGATCGTCCTGCGGCCAGCGTTCGCGCAGTTGCACGAGAAAACGGTGATTGATTTCGCGAATGATTTCCATGATGCGCGGCACCAGTTGATCCAGCATGCGCACCGGCCAGCACTCGAGCGCCTCCGGCAGCAGCGTGTGGTTGGTGTAAGCCATGGTGCTGGTGGTAATTTTCCAGGCTGCGTCCCATTCCAGGTAGTGAACATCCATCAGCAGCCGCATCAGTTCGGCAACCGCGATACTCGGGTGCGTATCGTTCAGCTGGAAGCAGTGCTTGTCGGCAAAGCGGCTGAAATCTTCCCCGTTGCGATGGACCCATTGCCGCATCACGTCCTGCAGGCTGGCCGACGCGAGGAAATACTGCTGCCGCAGTCGCAGGTCCTTGCCATTCTCGCTGCTGTCGTTCGGATACAGCACCATGGTAATATTTTCGGCCAGCGTCTTGGCGGCCACCGCCTCTACATAACTGCCGGCGTTGAATTCCTCCAGGTCAAAGGCGTTGGTCGCCTCCGCGGACCACAGCCGCAGCGTGTTGACCGTGCCGTTGCCGTAACCCGGCACCGGGATATCGTAGGGCAGCGCCAGCACATCGTGGGAGTCGACCCATTGGGCATGGCTGCGCCCCTGATCATCCGTTGCATGATGCACGTATCCGCCGAACTTGATTCTCTGCGTATACTCGGGTCGCTCGATTTCCCAGGGATGGCCGCCGCGTAACCATGGATCCGGCTCTTCCAGCTGGTAGCCCTGCTCGATGACCTGTCGAAACATACCGTAGTGATAGCGAATACCGTAGCCGATTACCGGCAGCCCGAGGGTCGCGCAGCTATCGAGGAAACAGGCCGCAAGCCGACCGAGCCCGCCGTTACCGAGCCCGGCGTCGTGTTCCTCGGCGGCTATCTCTTCCGCGTCGAGGCCGAGCGCGTTGAGCGCCTGCGACAGCGACTCGTCGAGCTCGAGATTCAGTTCCGCGTTGCGCAGGCTGCGGCCCAGCAGGAACTCCATAGACAGGTAGCAGACGCGGCGGCTATTGTGCCGCTCGTAGGCGTGACGCGTATTATTACTGCCCGCCATCAGCCGGTCGCGCAGGGTCATCGCCAACGCCAGGAACTGGTAACGCGCCGAGTGTCGGTAGTTGTCGCGCCCCAGCGTGTGGTTGAAATGACGCAGGAAATCGGTCGCCAGGCTATCGCAGTCGTCGCCCGGAGGCGCTATTTTATATTTCGGTTTGCGTTCGTTAGTCGGTTTTGGTTCAGTCATACTTCGTTACTGCATTCAGGCAGGTTTAAGAATCAGCGTAGCCAAAGGCGGCAGGTTCAACCTTAGCGATTGTTCGTGTCCATGGGCGCTCACCGGATCGGTTCGCACCTGGCCCAGGTTGCCGACGCCGCTGCCGCCGTAGCAATCGGCGTCGCTATTAAGCAATTCGACATAGTCGCCAGCCTGCGGCGCGCCGATGCGATAATCCTTTCGCGGCACCGGCGTCATGTTGCACACCACGACGACGATATCAGACGAATCTCGAGCACGCCGCTGGAACGAAATAACGCCCTGTCGATTATCCGAGCAATCGATCCATTCGAAACCCTGGGAATCGAAATCGACCTCGTACAGCGCCGGCATATCGCGATACAGCCGATTGAGATCCCTTACCAGTTGCCGCACTCCGGCGTGTCCGGGTTGCTCCAGCAGATACCAGTCGAGCGACACATCGTGATTCCACTCGCGCACCTGGCCAAATTCGCTACCCATGAACATCAGTTTTTTCCCGGGATAGGCAACCATGAAACTATAGTAGAGCCGCAGGTTGGCGAACTTTTGCCATTCGTCCCCAGGCATGCGCGCGAAGATAGAACCCTTGCCATGGACGACTTCGTCGTGCGACAGCGGCAATACGAAATTTTCGCTGAATGCATACAGCAATCCGAAGGTGAGCTTGTCGTGGTGATAACTTCGATGAACAGGCTCCTCCGCAAAATAATCGAGCGTATCGTGCATCCAGCCCATATTCCATTTGTAGCTAAACCCCAGTCCGCCATTATAAACGGGATGCGATACCCCGGGCCAACTTGTGGACTCTTCGGCGATGGTTACGGCCCCAAGCGCATGAACATGCTCGTGTTTTCGTTACCTCCATAGGGATTCGGCAGCCACTCGCCGGCGGCGCGCGAGTAGTCCAGGTAAAGCATCGAGGCGACCGCGTCGACGCGCAGCGCGTCGATGTGGTACTCCTCGATCCAGAAGGTGGCGCTAGCGAGCAGGTAATTGGCGACCTCGGGGCGGCCATAATTAAAAATCAGTGTACCCCAGTCGGGATGGGCGCCCTTGCGCGGATCCTCGTGTTCGTACAGGTGGCTGCCGTCGAAGTAGGCCAGCCCGAAATCGTCGCGCGGAAAATGCGCCGGCACCCAGTCCAGGATGACGCCGATATTTTGCTGGTGGCAGGCGTCGACCAGGTACTTGAAGCCTTCCGGCCTGCCGAAACGGCTGGTCGGCGCGAACAGGCCCACCGGCTGGTAGCCCCAGGATCCGTCGAAAGGATACTCGGTCACCGGTAGCAACTCGATATGGGTATAGGCCATGTCGACGACATAGCCCACCAGGCTGTCGGCCAGCTGGCGATAGTCGAGTACACGGTTATGCTCCTGCCGGCGCCAGGATCCGAGATGAACCTCGTAGATCGACATGGGCTGATCGAGCGTGGTACGGGCCTTACGCCGGCCGACCCAGTCGTCGTCCTGCCACCGGTATTGATCCTGGTGCACGATCGACGCGTTGCCGGGCGAACCCTCCATAAAGCGCGCGAAAGGGTCGGCCTTGTGCGGCAGCAACCCGAAACTGGAGTCGAGCAATTCGAACTTGTAGTACTCGCCCGTTACGACGCCCGGGATGAAAATGTCCCAGATGCCGTTACCCGGATGAAACCGCATCGGATGCCGGCGGCCATCCCAGCCGTTAAAACCACCGATGACGCTGACCCGGGCCGCGGCAGGGGCCCAGACCGCGAAATGGACGCCGTCGACGTCGTTCATCTGCATCGGGTTTGCACCGAGTTTCCGATCGAGCCGCGACAGGCTGCCCTCTTTCATCAGGTGACGGTCGAGATCGCCCAGCGGCGAGGGAAAACAGTAGGGATCGTCGATGACGCGGGAATTCTCGCCCTCGTAGAGACGCAGCCGATAGCTAACCACGGGCAGCGGCAAACGCGCCTGGTAAAGGCCGTCGGCGTGCACCTTTTCCAGAGCCGCCAGGACCCGGCCTTCGGCATCCAGCAGCTCGACCTGATGCGCCTGCGGCTGCCAGCTGCGCACCACCCAGTTTTTCTGCGCGGCGTGCGGACCCAGAACCTTGAATGGGTCCCGGTGACGGCCCTGCGCAATGGCCTCGAAACTATCGTTTAGCGTTGTCATGCGATAATGGATCAGGCTTGCCGGTACAGGTACTTGAGATAAGCGTCGACGCTATCGCCCCATGCGAAGCGTTGCGCCGCGGCCGCTTTGCGCATCGCCTTCCATTTCGCGGGATGATCCAGGAACAGGGTCAGCGCGCGCTGCATCGTGGCAACCAGGTTATCGGCCTGCTCGGTCGGGCTGTCGCCGCCGAAAGCAAACCCGGTTTCGTTATCGTGAACCGTATCGCGCAAACCACCGACGTGATGCACCAGGCAGGGCTGACCCGCGCGCAGCGCCAGCATCTGGCTGATACCGCAGGGCTCGAACGAACTCGGCATGAAAAACAGGTCGCCGAAGTTGTAAAGCGTTTCCGCCAGGTCCTCGGAGTAACCTCGCAAAAAGATAAAATTATCGAAGCGGGCGGCGACGCCGGTTAGAAAAGTCTCAACCTCCGGATCGCCGCTGCCGAGCATGATTAACAGGCCATTCTCGCCCAGGGTTTCGAGCACGCCATGCAGCGCCGGTTTGCCGCTGCTGGTGGGCTCGCTCATGAGGCCGGTTTTTTGCGGCGTGATGCGGCCGATGCTGGTCAACAACATGCCGGGGCGCCTGGATTTCAGCCGGTCGAGGCAGGATTGCGCAATGTAATGCGTGCTGCGTAAGGTCTGGGTCGCGCTAATCCAGAGCGGCAGTTGAGCACGCATCAGGGTCAGCAACGATTTCCAGCTATAGCTCACGCGCTTGCTTTTCTTCGGGTACTCGCAGCCGTTTAAAATACCGAACAGTCGCCCCTGCGCCCGCGCCTCGACCAGGTCAGCCTCGAGACCCTCGCCACCGAAATAACCGCGCCCCTGGACATCGCTGGCAGACAGAATCTCCTCGGCATAACTCGGCGATACGGCATGCACCGTATCGGCCAGTCGTATCGCCGCCGCCACCGGGTTCACCGTGTCCGGCCAGCGCGGGTCGACCAGTCGCTTGCGCTCGTAACTCAGCTCCGGGTACCAGGCCTGCAACGACGAATCGTCTTTCGCCAGCGGCCGCACTCCCTGCAGCGCGAGATTATGAATGCTGTAGGCACACCAGATTTTCTGCAACGCTCGATATCGCGGGTCGTAGGCGCGCAACACCAGCAGCAAAGCGGTATGCCAATCGTGCAAATGGATGACATCGACCTCACCGAATACCGCCTTGCCGATCGACTCGGCGGCGGCCGCGCAAAACAGGGCAAACTTGCTCGCATCGGTAGCGAACGGCCGCCCCGGCGGATCGTCGCAGTAGATTTGACCCGCACCGCAAACGCTGAACAACGGGTGATCGACGACGACATGGCGCACCCCGCCGGCGTTCTCCGGGGCGGGTAATTCGAACAGGTCGAAGGGTTGCCGGGCGCCGGCGAAACTGGCTTCGAGACTTGTTATCTTGCTGGCCCCGGGCAGGGCGGTAAAACTACCGTAGGCGGGCGTGAGTACCGTAACCGAACAGCCGCGCGCGGCCAGTGCGAGCGGCACATCTCGCACCACGTCGCCGATACCACCAACCTTACCACCCGGTAGCGCACCGTTTTCCGCGGCGATCATCAGTATATGCATCATCGGTCGAGCCACTCAGGTTACGACGTCGGGACCGGCGCGGCCGGTGAAATGGTCAATCCTGGCAACCTCTCCGGACAGGCTGATCAGTTCGGCCAGCGCTTGCTGCGGGTCTTCTGCCTGCCGAGCCGAATCCGGCTCGGGGGACTCGACGTAGACCCGCAGCGTCGCGCCCTCGGTCCCGGTGCCCGAGAGCCGATACACGATACGCGCACCGCCGCGCAGCAGCAGCCGAACCCCCTGCTTTTCACTGACGCTGCCGTCGATCGGATCGGTGTAACTGAAATCATCGGCGAGCTCTATCACATGGTCGCCGAACCGCTGGCCACACAAACCGCCGACCCGCTGCCGCAAGCCTTCGATCAGCGCCTCCGCGGCATCGGTTGCCACCGCTTCGTAATCGTGACGCGTGTAGTAGTTGCGCCCGTAGCGCTGCCAGTGCTGTTGCACGATAGCCGCAACCGGCTCCTGCCTGGCCGCGAGTATATTGAGCCAGAACAGCACCGCCCAGAGCCCGTCCTTCTCGCGCACGTGATCCGACCCGGTGCCGAATGATTCTTCGCCGCACAGCGAGATTCTGCCGGCATCGAGCAGGTTGCCGAAAAACTTCCAACCGGTCGGCGTCTCGAAACAGGGGATACCGAGCGTTTCCGCGACGCGATCCACCGCCTGGCTAGTCGGCATCGAGCGCGCTACCCCGGCGAGCCCCTGACGGTAACCGGGCACCAGCGTGGCGTTGGCGGCCAACACGGCGAGACTGTCGCTCGGAGTAACGTAGAAATTGGCCCCCATGATCATGTTGCGATCACCGTCACCATCGGAGGCGGCGCCAAAATCGCCCGGCTGTTGACCGCGCATCAGACGCATCAGGTCCTGCGCGTGCGCCGGGTTCGGGTCCGGATGTTCGCCGCCGAAATCCGGCAGCGGCTGCCCTCGCAAAACGCTACCGGGTGCCGCGCCCAGCTGCCGCAGGATCGTCTCGGCATAGGGGCCGGTAACTGCATTCATCGCGTCGAAGTACAGGCTGAACGCGCCCGTGGCCAGCAATTCCCTGATGCGTTCGAAATCGAACAGCTGTTGCATCAGCGCCGCATAGTCGGCAACGGGATCTACCACCTCGATTTGTAACCCGGCTAGCTGCCGGCTACCGGTTCGATGAATGTCGACGTCGGTGGCGTCGAGAATACAGTACTCGTTGATTTCGCGGCTGCGCTGGAAAATCGATTCGGTGAGACCCTCCTGGGCCGGTCCCCCATTGGCGGCATTGAACTTGATCCCGAAGTCGGCATCCGGGCCGCCCGGATTATGACTGGCCGATAAAATTATGCCACCGAAGGCATGGTACTCGCGGATCAGGTGAGAAGCAGCCGGCGTGGAAAGCAGCCCGTCGCGGCCGACGATAACCCGGGCAAAACCGTTGGCCGCCGCCATCCGCAAGATCGTCTGCGACGCCTGCTGGTTATAAAATCGGCCGTCACCGCCGAGCACTAACGTCTTGTCGCCGAAAGTCTCGCCTTCGACCGCGATCGCATCGAAGATCGACTGAACGAAGTTCTCCAGGTAGTGAGGCTGCTGAAAAACCCTGACCTTTTTGCGCAGACCCGAGGTTCCCGGTCTCTGGTCGGTGTAGGCCGTGGTCATGACGGTTTTACGCTCCATCGGGCAATGCCTAGCGGGACGCGTGAGTTGACTGGTGCAGCATGTCGGGCGTCACCAGCACCACGCCCTTTTCGGTAACGCGGAAGCCGCGTGCCCTGTCCGCGTCATGATCCTCACCGATAACCATGCCTGGTTCGATGGTGCAGCCGCGGTCGATGATCGCCCTGGTGATACGCGCTTTGCGACCGATTTCCACGTCGGGCAGCACAACGCTGTCCTTGACCCGCGCATAGGAATGGACCTTGACGTTCGAAAAAAGTAGCGACCGTTTTATCTTCGCGCCGGAAATAATGCAGCCACCCGAAACCATCGAATCGATCGCCACCCCGCGGCGATCCTTGCGATCGAAAACGAACTTGGCCGGCGGCAGTTGCGCCTGGTAGGTCAGGATCGGCCAGTCCGCGTCGTAGAGATTCAACTCGGGCGAGACGTTGACCATTTCGATATTGGCTTCCCAGAATGCATCCAGGGTACCGACATCGCGCCAGTAGGCGCGTTTCCTGGTTTCGGGATCACGAAACGGGTGCGCATAAACCTTGTATTTTTCTATGATCGACGGGATGATGTTGCCGCCGAAATCGTGCGCGGAACTCGGATTGTCGGCATCCTTGATCAACTGTTCGTAGAGAAAGTCGGTATTGAACAGATAGTTACCCATCGACGCCAGGCAATATCCGGGCTGGCCGGGTATCGGCGTCGGATGCTCGGGTTTTTCATTGAATTCGATAATGCGCCCGGATTCATCCACGGTCAGAACGCCGTAGGCACCGGCGGCCTCCTCGATCGGCACTTCCAGGCAGGAAACGGTCATGTCGGCCTTACGTTCCACGTGTTCGACCAGCATATCGCCGTAATCCATCTTGTAAATGTGATCGCCCGACAGGATTAGCACGTGCTCGGGTTTATGGGTGCGCAGGATATCGATGTTTTGATAAACCGCATCGGCGGTCCCCTG
>JAACFA010000149.1 GCA_009937625.1 Gammaproteobacteria bacterium
CTCAGGAGGGCCAAGTCATGAAGACCGAGGCACTCATCGCAACGATAAGGTCACTCAAACTATACGGTATGACGGACGCCGTCGGGCAACTGGATGTCCTGTCCTCTCCCGCCTACCGGGATCTGGCCAGCTTCGACTTCGAGTAGAGCAACGTTGACGAGACTCTGAAAAAATCGCTACACTGCTGCGAGTTCCTCGAGGAGACCCAGAACGCGGTCTCCGTCAGCGGGCCGTGCACCGATAAGACACACCTGCCGACAGCAATCGGCGTAATGGCAATCCAGCATCATCGCTACCGAGTGCGCTTTCTGTCAACGGTCGATCTGGCCAACCAGTTGGAACAGGAGCAGCTCGCTGGCAATCAGGGGTGCATCGCCAACCGGTTGATCCATACCGATATCGCCATCCTCTACGAGCTGGGCTATCTACCGTTCAGTCAGTCCGGTAGGCCATTGCTGTTCCACCTGATCAGCAGGCTCTACGAACGCGCCAGCATCGTCATCACAAGCAACCTCGGCTTCTCCGAATGGTCGTCGGTCTTTAGCAATACGAAAATGACCACCGCGCCGCTCGGCCGGCTAGCGCATCACTGTCATTTCATCGAGACCGGAAACAACGATTATCGTTTCCACCATTCCACAACACAACAGGAGAAACGAACTGGAAATCGAAAATGAAATAAGGCCATAACCGGCCAACCTTGACGGATCAAAATTAAATGCAAATCAACACTCAAATCCACAATTCACTATATGAGCAGGCCCCAGAATTTCGGCTTGGTAAGACCAGTCTTTTATTTTTCTTGCACACTTTTTATCAATTATTGATGCATGGTCATCGGCATATCGCTGCTCTACGAACTTCCTAGTTTATTGTATTGTCTGCCTGGGATTTTGGATCGAAATAAGTGACTTGCTTACAGTCTCAATCTTTTCTGAAAAAATCGCCCATGTTTTGCCCGGTTTGGGAATTGGCGTTATTTAGTATCTCAAGCTATCTATCGTGAGACGGCAGCGTGCGACTCTGCCAATGCTTCACTATTTGCATATTATTGGTACAGCGCAACGGGGTAGAAATGGCAGTCTTTCAGGAATTTTTAACTTATTATTATTTAGAATAAAAATGGTGGCTACGCCCTGATTTGAACAGGGGACCCCATCATTATGAGTGATGTGCTCTAACCAACTGAGCTACGTAGCCATTATGCTTACCGCTGGCCGGATTGCCCGACCGTGAAGAGCGCGCGATTTTCGCTTGAACCCCGCGCGCTGTCAAGTTACGTCACGTCTTAAACGTTAAAGCGGAAATGCACGACGTCGCCTTCCTGCATCACGTAGTCCTTACCCTCGAGGCGCCATTTGCCGGCGTCCTTGGCGCCCTGTTCGCCGTTACCGGCGATAAAATCGTCGAAGGCAACGACTTCGGCACGGATAAAGCCCTTCTCGAAATCGGTGTGAATCCTGCCCGCGGCGCGCGGCGCGGTGTCGCCGACACGAATGGTCCAGGCCCGCACTTCCTGCGGACCGGCGGTGAAATAGGTTTGCAGGTGCAGCAGCCTGTATCCCGCATGGATGACGCGATTCAGCCCCGGTTCTTCGAGGCCCATTTCCTGCAAGAACTCGTCAGCCTCTTCGGCATCGAGCTCGGCGATGTCGGCCTCGATCGCGGCACAGACGGCGACCACTTCGGCGCCCTCGCGCTCGGCGTGCTCAGTCACCGCCTCCAGGTGCGGATTATCTTCGAATCCGTCCTCGGCAACGTTGGCGATATATAGCACCGGTTTGGCGGTGATTAAGTGCAGCTCCTTCATCCACGGGCGCTGCTGGTCACTACATGCGAAGCTGCGCGCGCTCTCGCCGCCTTCGACATGGGCCTGCACCGCGAGCATGAATTCGTATTTGGCCTTGGCTTCCTTTTCCTGCGACTTGGCAAGCTTGCCGGCGCGCTCGGTCTGGCGCGCGATCGATTCCATGTCGGCCAGCAGCAGCTCGGTGTTGATGGTTTCGATATCGCTTAACGGATGGATGCGATTGCTGACGTGCGCGATATCCTCGTCCTCGAAGCAGCGCACGACCTGCGCGATGGCGTCGGTTTCGCGGATATGCCCGAGGAACTGGTTGCCGAGACCCTCGCCCTTCGACGCGCCCGCGACCAGCCCGGCGATGTCGACGAACTCCATCGTCGTCGGTATGACTTTCTTGGGCTTGACGATATCGGCCAGCTGCTGCAGGCGCGGATCCGGCACTTCGACCACACCGACGTTGGGATCGATGGTGCAAAACGGGTAATTTTCCGCCGCGATGCCCGCCTTCGTGAGCGAGTTGAACAGGGTAGACTTGCCGACGTTGGGCAACCCGACGATGCCGCATTTAAATCCCATAATTCATCCTTCAGGTATGCAGGGCCTGCATCGCCTTGTCGATGCGCCCTTCGAAAACCAGCGGCATTACCGCCAGCGTATCGCGGTTGGCCGTCTCGATCGCGCCAAGGTCTGCCGCCGACGGCTTGTGCAACACGTAGTTGATTACCTGGCTGGCATCACCGGGGTGACCGATGCCGATGCGAATACGAAAAAAATCGCGGCTGCCGAGATGGTTGATGATATCGCGCAAGCCGTTGTGACCGCCGTGGCCACCGGCCTGCTTGATGCGATTGGTGCCTGGCGGCAAATCCAGCTCGTCGTGCAGCACCAGTATCTGCTCCGGGCTGATCTTGTAGTAACGCGCCAGCGCCGCCACCGCCTGGCCGCTGCGATTCATGAAGGTCTGCGGCTTCAGCAGGTAGACATCCTTGCCCTCGACCCTGAGTTTGCATTCGTCCGCGTTGTAACGTTTCTCGAAACGAAAGCTCAGGGCACGATCCTGCGCCAGCAGGTCGATCAGCCAGAAACCGGCATTGTGGCGCGTATCAACGTAATCGGCCCCGGGATTACCGAGGCCGACTAGCATACGAATATCTGCGGTTAGCGCAGGCATGCGACGAGTTAATCCTCGTCGCCGCCTTCGTCAGCAGACTCATCGGCACCGCCTTCAGCCTCTTCACCGGCCTCGGCAACTTCGCCTTCAGGCGCTTCCGGCGCCTCGTCTTCGATGATTTCCTCGCGAGTCTTGACCACCGAGACCACGCCGACGTTATGGTCGTCATGCTCGATGTCTTCGACATCTTCGAGGTAAGTCAGCGCAACGATCTCGACGCCTTCCGGCATCTTGATGTCGGTCAGGTGCAGGGTTTCGCCGAGATGCAGGTTTTCAACATCTATATCGATATACTCGGGTAAATCCTTCGGCAGCGAAATGATTTCGACTTCCGTTACCACCTGCGTCAACATGCCGCCATCCATCTTGACCCCGACACATTCGTCGGCGTTGGCCAGGTGTACCGGCACCACGACCTTGATCGGCTTGTTCTGGTCGATGCGAAAAAAGTCGGCGTGCAGAACCTTGTTCTTGAAAGGATGACGCTGTAGATCGCGCAGGATGACTTCCTGGCGCTTTTCGCCCACGCGAAGCTCGATTACCTGGGTATAAATCGAATCGTTCTCGAGTTCATGGATGAACTCGTTGTGCGGAATCGTAATCATGGCGGGATCTCTGTCTCCGCCGTAAACGATTGCTGGCACCAGGCCCTGGTGTCTCAGGCGGCGGCTCGCACCTTTCCCCGAGTCAGAGCGCAGTGCAGCATTCAAATGTAATGTGTCTGATGACATTGCTGTACTCCAAAAAATAAAAAACCGTCCGTAGACGGAGGCCTGTCTTGCGACCAGACAGGGCTAAAAAGCCACCTGGGTGGCTATCGTCAGTCCATATATAACGAACTGACAGATTCTTCGTAATGGATACGGCGGATCGTCTCCGCCAGCATCCCCGCTACCGACACCTGGCGGATGCCCGTGCAGTGCTGCGCCTCTTGCGACAACGGTATCGTATCGGTGACTACCATTTCGTCCAACGCCGAATTCTCGATATTCTCAATCGCCTTCCCCGACAGTACCGGGTGGGTGCAATAAGCGTAAACGCCCTTGGCGCCATGCTTTTTGAGCGCGCCCGCCGCCTGGCACAGCGTGCCTGCAGTGTCCACCATATCGTCGACGATGATGCAGGTCTTGCCCTTGACCTCACCGATTATATTCATGACCTCGGCCATGTTCGGCTGCGGTCGCCGCTTGTCGATGATCGCGAGATCGGAGTCATCGAGCTGCTTGGCAATCGCCCTGGCGCGCACCACGCCCCCGACATCGGGAGACACCACGATCATGTCCGGGTACTTCTGCTTCCAGATATCGCCCATCAAGATCGGCGATGCGTACACGTTATCCACCGGGCATTCGAAAAAACCCTGGATCTGGTCGGCGTGCAAATCGACTGTCAAAACCCGATCCACGCCGACGCTGGTCAGCATGTTGGCTACCACCTTGGCGGTAATCGGAACCCGCACCGAGCGTACCCGTCGATCCTGGCGCGCGTAACCAAAGTAAGGTATCACCGCGGTCACCCGATCCGAAGAGGCGCGGCTGATCGCATCGATCATCACCAACAGCTCCATCAGGTTGTCGTTGGTCGGCGCGCAGGTCGGCTGAACGATGAACACATCCTTGCCGCGCACGTTTTCGCCAATCTCGACCGAGGTTTCCCCATCGCTGAAGGTGCCCACCGACGCGATACCGAGCGGAATATCCAGGTGCCGGACTATAGTGCGAGCCAACTCAGGGTGAGCATTCCCGGTGAAAACCATCAAATCATTCGAGGCTACACTGCCAACCATCGGGCTCTCTCGTCTGCTGAAACTCTTGGGCTATTCGCCGGAAGATACGCTCTGTACCATCCCGGCAAACGCCCTCTGTATGGCTGGGCCGGCTGGATTGCGAAATACATCCTGTATTTCGCCCTGCGGGCCGTCCTTCGGACGTCCAAAATCGCTCCCGGCGATTTTGTCGAACCTGGGCTCTCATCCAGCCGGGTTGTGCGATCGGCACCGCCTCGGCTTTCGTCCGATAAATTTGGCTGGGCCGGCTGGATTCGAACCAACGAATGCCAGGATCAAAACCTGGTGCCTTACCACTTGGCGACGGCCCAATAATTCTATTCAGTCCAGCAACCCCAGTTGCTGGTGTACCGGATTCCGATTCATTGCCCGGGCAACGAATGCGGTCCAGTTTTCCGGAACCCGCGATTTTACCTCTTCTGCCCGCTCAAGGCTATCGAAGGCGGCGAATACGCAGGCGCCGGTACCGCTCATTTTTGCAGCGCCATACTGGCTCAGCCAGTCGATCGCGGCACCCACCTGCGGGTACAGGTTTCGCACCACCGGCTCGCACACATTACTGCCCGAGCCGCGCAGAAAGGCGCGTATTGTGAGGGGATCGCAGTTGCGTGTCAATTCTTGCGCCGCAAAAATTTGGGCCGTGGAAACCTCGATTCCAGGGTCGATTACCAGGTAAATCGGCAGTTCCAGCTCGAGCGGCTGCAGCTGCTCACCGATACCGCTGGCCCAGGCCGCCTTGCCGCCCACGAAAACGGGCACGTCAGCGCCCAGTTCGCGGCCGATCCCGGCCAGTTGATCGAGCCCAAGCCCCAAATCCCAGAGCCGGTTCAACGCCAGCAGACAGGTCGCCGCATCGGAGCTGCCGCCCCCGAGCCCACCGCCGATCGGAATCTGCTTATCGATACCAATATTGACGCCTCGACTGACCTCGTAGCGCGACTGCAGTAAGCGCGCCGTCCAGAGCAGAATATCATCCGCCGTCGCGACCGGCGAATTAGTCTGCCGCCGAGCAATAATTCCATCGTCGGTAGCCTCGAACTCGAGCCAGTCGCACAGGTCGATAAACTGAAACACGGTTTCCAGCAGATGGTAACCATCGTGACGGCGCCCGGTTATATGTAGCATCAGGTTGAGTTTTGCCGGGGCAGGCAGGCGCAACAACTTTGCCATCTCAGTCGAACTCGGGAAACAGATCTGACGGGGTCTGATCGAGCTCCGCTTGTTGCCAGCGCTCGATCACGAGCTTCAGGCTTAATTCGTCACGGCTCAAGTTTATTCTGCGGGGTAGCTCGGGCTCGGCCGGGTCCGCAAAATAATCGACGTAATCGATCGCCCAGCGATCCTGCCTGATCGATCTTGCACGGCCGCCCCGATCGAGGCGATGGCTGTAGTCGCTGCCGGGTTGCGGCAAACCCCGGATCCAGTACTCGAGCCCGCTAATCGGTAACGACCAACCGATTACATCTTCGAGCAAGGCTTCCGCGGAACTGTTGGTATAAACCTGGCCATCCGGCAGGCGCAAGCGATAAGATTCACCGGCATTCCCCTCGATACGAAACACGCCCTGCCCGAAGGGCGCTTCCAGCAAAATCGTGAATCGTTCCGCGGCACGTTTCCAGCTCAGGCCGATATTGTAAGCCCCCCCTTCCAGTTTGAGCGCTGCACGTGCGTGAATGTCCCAACTGTCGAGCGCACTTACCGCTAGCTGCCGGCTGGCCCAAAGCCGCTGCGCCTGCTCGTCGTTGCTCAGGCTGCCGAGCTGGCTGCAACCAGCGATCGCCAGCAGGAACGCAGCAAGGGCAACTACTCGAAACAAGCGGTGACGGTTTTTCAGGGGATAAAACGCTGCATCACGCTCTGCAGCTTGGGATCATCGGGCGTTTTCTTGAGCGCCCTTTGCCAGATTTCACGCGCTTCCTGCTGCTTGCCGCTCACCCATAGCACTTCGCCCAAATGCGCTGCTATCTCGGCGTCCTCGAAGCGCGAGAGCGCCTTGCGCAGCAGGCTGATCGCCTTTTCATAATCACCGAGGCGGTAATGCACCCAGCCCCAGCTGTCGATGATCGCGGCGTCGTCCGGCATTATTTCGATTGCGCGTTTGATATAGCCATAGGCTTCCTCGTAGCGATCGGTCTGATCAGCCAGGGTAAATCCGAGCGCATTGAGCGCGTGAGCGTTGTCCGGCTCGGTCTTGAGAATCGCCCGGATATCCGCTTCGAGTATATCGATGCGGC
>JAACFA010000150.1 GCA_009937625.1 Gammaproteobacteria bacterium
ACCGAATCGGAATCGAAAACCCTGATCGCGCGCCTGTCCTGGAAAAGCAACGTCACCGGTAACTTCGTGTTCGTCAATCGCCAGGGGCACAAGGTGCGTAACCTGACGATTAACGGCTTCGCGATAGAGCTGCGCGCAGGGCGCGTCAAATGCATCGAATCATCTTCGGTATTCGATCGCGCAATCCACACCATCATGACCAAGATGCAGCACTGAGGCAGAAGTCGCACGCGAACGGCAGGCTGACGGAACCGTTATGCGCAACCCGCTGTCCAAAACCTGTTTACCGGGACGATGCAGATATGAAATCCTGCCGACGACTCTCAGGCGCGTGCCTGGCATTTGTTCTGCTGATTTTGTGCTCGACGGCACAGGCGGCACCGGCGGCCCGGCTATGGGAACGCTGGAGCGCGCATAATCCAGAATCGAGCGCAGGTATCGATCATGGCGCCTGGAACGACTGGCTCGCAGGTCACGTAATTTCAAATCCCGACGGTATCAACCGGGTCCACTATGCCGGCGTAACCGGCGAGGACCGGGCGCAGCTGCGGCGCTACATCGAGGGCCTGGCCGCGCTTCCCATCAGCGACTACAATCGGTCGCAGCAGCTTGCCTACTGGATCAACCTCTATAACGCACTCACCGTCGACGTTGTGCTCGAACACTACCCACTGGACAGCATTCGCGATATTTCTTCCGGCTTTTTTTCCTCGGGACCCTGGGGCCTGGAGCTGGTAACGATCGAAACCGAAGCGCTAACCCTGGACGATATCGAGCATCGCATCCTGCGCCCGATCTGGCAGGATCCGCGCATTCACTACGCGGTAAATTGCGCATCGCTGGGCTGCCCGAATCTGCAACCTCTGGCTTTTACCGCGAGCAATAGCGAAACCCTGCTGCAAACGTCGGCGCGCGAATTCGTCAACCATCCGCGGGGCGCCTCGATCAGCAACGGCAAGTTACGGGTTTCCAGTATCTACCACTGGTTCGAAAAAGATTTCGGCGGCGACGATGCCGGCGTAATCGCGCATTTGAAACGATACGCCGCACCCGCACTCGCCGCCGGGCTGCAGACGATCGAGCGCGTCAGCGATCATGCCTACGACTGGCGACTCAATGCGAGAGACCCGTCAGACTAGGTCGCGCCGCGGCGGCATAACCCCGGTCTTTACCCTTATAAGATCATTTTGTTGCGACAGGCTGGATTCCGGAGGTGGAATAGCGTAACTTGATTTTCGGGCCAGGGCCCCCAGATTGCAGCTAATTGCACCGCCTCAGAGGATTTAAACCATGAGTTACACCATAGATCGCGTTATCGACAGCGCCGACTTCGAAGAAGTCGATCGCAGAACCCGCGCCGCGCTGGCCAACCACGGCTTCGGCGTGTTGACCGAAATAGACGTCAAGGAGACGATGAAGAAGAAAATCGATGTCGATATGGATCCCTACCGTATTCTTGGCGCCTGCAATCCGAACATGGCGCACCAGGCCATCGGCATGGAACCCAAGATCGGCGCCATGCTGCCCTGTAACGTCATCCTGCGCGAAGTCGAGGGCGGTATCCAGGTTAGCGCCATCGATCCGCTGGCGTCGATGCAGGCAATCGATAACGACGACCTGAAAGCGGTTGCCGGCCAGGTTCGCGATATGCTGGACGAGGTCGTTCAGGAAATCTGATCGCGGCGGCCCGCAATCCCTACCCGGCCTGCTGGCAAATCGATTGAACCAGGTCCACCAGCGCCTGCAGTTCCGAGTCCTGGTTGTAGTAGTGCACCGAGGCCCGCACCACCTCCGGTAATTGACGCCGCGTGGCGTCGATCAGGGTGCTGTTGGGCGTGCTCACGCTGACGTGGATGCCGCCCTGCCTGAGCCTGGTCTCGACCTCGGCGGCGTCAACTCCTGCAACCGAGAACGAGACGATGCCGCATTTTCGCTTGCCGATATCATGCACGCGCACCGCCGGGATTTCGGCCAGCATGGCGCGCAGGCTTGCCGCCAGCCGCGTGACTTCGGCTTCGATATTGTCGAGCCCTATCTCGAGCGCGTAATCGACGGCGCTGCCGAGCCCGAGCCTGGCGCTGTAGTTATTCTCCCAGTTCTCGAATCTACGGGCGTCCTTGCGAAGTTCATAATGCTCGGCATCGATCCAGGTGGCCGAAAACAAATCGATCATCGGCGGGTGCAGGGATTCGACGACGCGGCTGCTGACGTAAAGGAATCCAACACCGCGCGGGCCGCGCAGAAACTTGCGCCCGGTGGCGCTCAGCAGGTCGCACTGGATCACGTCGACATCGAGCGCGACCTGGCCCGCGGACTGGCAGGCATCGACCAGGTAAGTAATACCGTGAGCCCGGGCCACCGCGCCGATCTCTTCGACCGGGTTGACCAGGCCGCCATTGGTCGGAATATGGGTGATCGAGATGAGGCGCACGCGGTCGTCCAGCATGGCCTTCAGCGACTCGACACAAACCTCGCCGTCGGCCGTGGAAGGAATCGTCTCCACGCTGACTCCCCTGTCCCTGGCGAGCTGCAGGTAGGCGAGGTAGTTCGAGGCATACTCGGCCTCGGCCGTCAGAATGCGATCTCCGCGCTCGAACGGGATTGCATAAAACGCCATCATCCAGCCGACGGTCGCGTTTTCGACGATCGCCACCTCGTCGGGACGGCAATTGATCAGGCGCGCGACCGAAGCATAAACCGCCTCGATTTCAGCCTGTTTCTGGCGGGCCGCCTCGTAGCCGCCCACGGCTGCCTCCAGCCGCAAATGTTCGATCTGGGTTTCCAGTACGCAGCGCGGCATCAACGCCGCGCCGGCATTGTCCAGGTGCATGGTGCCAGCGGCGGCCAACAAATCGCCGGTAACGGCTCTTTTATCGATTGTCATAAAAGGTTCTCGGGGTTAATTGAAAACAAGGCGCCGCCAGGCCCGGGTTCTAACCTTGAACCGGGGGTGAGGCGCAAACCATCTCGTAGGGATAGCGCTCGGTGATACCCCCGGTGTACTCGAAGATATCCAGGGTGACTTCGAAGGCCGGCCGCGTAATTTCGACATGCGGGGTCCAGCAGCCGAGGCGCTGATAACTCGAAATACAGCTCTCCAGGGCAGCAGCGTCGACGCCGGGAAAATACGACTGCTGCAGCGCCGTGATTTCAGCGGCCGGCGCCTGGTTCAGAAACTGGCGGGCCGCGGCATAGGCGCGGGTAAAGGCCCGCGCGGCGTCGGTCTCGAGCCATTCACGCGAAGCGGCCAGGCTGGAAAAGGCGCAGGGACCGATCTGCGGCCCGACCTGCGCCACCACGCTGCCGAGACCATCCTGCTCCAGTTGCTGCGGGTAAGGTCCCTGCTGCTGCACGTACTGCCCCTGCCCGGCGCGAAACGCCTGGTCGATGTCGTCGGCGCCGCCCGGGGTAATCGCGACGATGCGATCGTAGTCGATGCCCGCCCGATGACAGGCATAGCGCAACATCGCGTTCGGCTGACCGCCACCGAACATGACCACTTCGGCGCCCTCCAGTTTTTGCCACGAAAAATCGGGCTCCGGCGCGCGCGCCGTCAGGAAGAAACCGTCCATCTCGTTGATCTGTGCAAAATGCAGCGGGTACTCGGTCTCGCCTCTCGCGATCGCGTTGAACGCCTGGCTCGGCGCCGACTGCACCACGTCCGCCGTCCCGTCGCTGATCGACTCGGTCGCGGGCTTGCCTGGCGGCGATACCGACCATTCGAACTCCAGGCCTTCCTGCTTCAGGAAACCGCCGGCCATGGTCAGTATCAACGGCGAGTAGAACGCCGAGAACAGGGTGAACTGGATGTTGATCCTGGACATTTCTGTTTTCTCCTCGTTTAACGCGGGCAGTCAGCTGACCTCGAACCAGGTCACCATGCCGCCGGCCATGTGTTCGACCATGTGGCAGTGAATCAGCCACTTACCCGGGTTGTCGGCGATGAAGCGCATCGAGCCCCGCTCGCCGCGCTGAAACAGCGCGGTATCGCGCCAAATTCCGGGATTTCGATCGTGCATAAAATGATGCCCATGGATATGCATCGCGTGCGGCCAGCCATTGTCGTTGTGGACATCGATGCTGATCGCGGTGCCGCGCCCGACGCTGAACAACGGCTCCTGCGGCATCCCGACAATGCCATTGAACGCCCACACCTTGCCATTTCGCACCAGCTCACGAATATCCATTTCCTTGCCCTCGAAGCTCGCGCTGCGCATGCCACCCATCGCCCCGCCTTCCATGCGCAGCGGTACATGACGGAACTCCGCCGGCAAAACGGTCCGGTTGACGGGATTGTCCGGCAGCCTGATTGGCGTCTCGAGCAACTGTTCGCGCTTCGCCTGCTGGCGATAGACGAAGGTCGCGATTTCGTAGGCGTACTCCCCGATGACCACTTCGATCGCCGAGCGGCTCCCCGCGTCGGCGCTCATGTCGATGATCAAATCGGCCCGCTGCCCAGGCGCGAGCCGGATTCGGCCCGACTCCGGCGCGAAGGGTTCGACCGGCTGGCCATCGATCGCCACCACCGAAATAGCGGGTTCGTTGAACAGCATATGCATCACGCGCGCGTTGGCGATGTTGACCAGGCGCAGACGGATGCGTTCGCCGCGGGCGACCTCGAACACGGGCTCGGCCGCGCCGTTGACGGTGATGTAATTGCCTAACCGCCCGCCATGCGACCAGTCATGCATCGAGCCCAGGCTGTTGGTGTCGAACTGCATTTTACGGTCCAGCCGCCAGTCGTCGATCGCGAATACCAGGTCCCGATCGACCCGTGGCGGCTCATCCTCCTCGACGATCAGGACCCCCGCCAGGCCCAGCGCAAGCTGAGCCCAGGAGCGCATATGCGTGTGATACCAGTAGGTTCCGGCGTCCGGCGGCTGCAGGCGATACTCGAACCGCTCGCCCGGCAGCACCGGCGGCTGGGTCACGTGCGGCACCCCGTCCATCGCGTTATCGATGCGCAGACCGTGCCAGTGTACCGACGACGGTTCGTCTAGCGCATTGTGAAACTGGATAATCGATTCGCGTCCCTGCGGGATACGGATCACCGGCCCTGGAATCGACTGGTTGTAGTACATCACTCGAGTGGCGTTTTCCTGCTCGCCGCCGAACACGACCTCGCCCTCGGACGCGGTTAGCTTGAAGGGCGCAACACTTGCCTGGCCCCTGATCGGGTGCAGCAGGCTCGCGCCGAGCAGGCCGGCGGCGCTGGCTTTGAGGAAGTCTCTTCGATTGGGCATGGGGCTTATCCGGCTCGGTTAACGATTAATCACCTGGTCCCAGCACAGGTGCAGGGCGTCGAGGCAGGAGTGCGCCAGGCGTCCGCAGCGTTCCGGGCTCCAGCCCTGCACCGCGTCGCTGGTGCCGCTGGCATCCTTGAACGGCATTTCCAGCGTCATCACCAGCGCGCCGAAGCGCTGCGCCAGCGAATTCGAACAATAGCTCATGTTGGCATTACCGGCGCTATTGGGTGGATAGCCGTGTTCCACCTGGAAATCCGGATTCAGATTCGCCAGCGTCATCTTGAACAGCTCGAGCTGCTGTTGACGTTCGCGGTTCCAACCCGGGATACCCTCGGTTCCGGCAATAAAATTATACGGCAGCGCCTCGTCGCCATGCACGTCGAGGCCGAAATCCAGCCCGGTCTGGCTGATTTTATCGAGCACGCACAGCACCTCGGGGCTTTTCTCGGCCGTCGGGTTATCCCATTCACGGTTCAGGTTCGAGCCCACCGCGTTGGTGCGCAGGTGCCCGCGCCGACTACCGTCCGGATTCATATTCGGCACCAGGTAAATAACCGCCTTGTCGAGAATCGCGTTGACCACCGGATCGCTGTGATCGACCAGCCGGTTGATCAGGCCTTCCATCCACCATTCCGCCATGGTTTCGCCGGGATGCTGGCGCGCCACGATCCAGATCTTGGCGCCCGCGTCTTGCTCGCCGAAACGCAGGCAGTCCATGCTCTGGCCATCCAGGGTCAGGCCCAGGGTTTCGGCCTGGCAGCGCTCACTGGTCTGGGCGAAGGCGAGCAGGTCGGCGTGACGCTCCATCGAATAGGGTGCGAAATAGGCGAAATAAACCTGGTCCTCGCAGCTGTTGTGCTCGATCACCAGGTTTTCGCCATCGAAACTGGTATCGACGCGAAACCAGAATTCCCGATCATAGCTGGCCACCGCACGGTAATCCTGCCAGCCTTTCTGGTAGGCCGCGCCCGCGGCGTTGCCGACCAGGTAGCGGCAATCCAGGTCCCTCACATTTGACGCGCGGAAGTAGAACCACTGGTAAAAATCCGACTGGTTGTCGTTACGGATATTGAGCAGCACCCGTCCCGGGTCGCTGCTATCGACGCATTCGATATTGCCGCCGTCGAACTGGCTGGAGATGATCATACTGTTTTCCTGTGTAAATTTTATCCAGAGTAAAATTTCCCCCACGGGGTAAAATTTGCGCTGGGTAAAAAAACCGGCTGGTCAGTGTGAGAGAATACTGTATGCGTTACCTAATTTCGATTCCTTTGCTGTTATTGCTCGGTGGTTGTGCCGATATGGGTTACTACTGGCACAGCGCGCGCGGGCACCTGGAGGTGATGGATAAGCGCGTCGCTATCGAGGACCTGCTCGCGGAGCAGTCGACCACGCCGGAACTGCGCGAACGCCTGACCCTGGTGCGGGAGATTCGCGAGTTCTCGGTGACACGGCTGGATCTGCCCGACAACGACAGTTATCTGAGCTATGTCGAACTCGACCGGCCCTACCTGGTCCAGAACCTGTTCGCCGCGCCCGAGTTTTCGACCCGCCTGCGGCAGTGGTGTTACCCGATAATCGGCTGCGCCAGCTATCGCGGTTACTACGACGAGACGCGACTGCTCGCCTACGTCGAGGAACTCGAAACCGCGGGTCTCGAGGTACACGTCGGCAGGGTATCGGCTTACTCGACGCTGGGCTGGTTCGACGACCCGGTGCTGAGCAGCTTCATCAACTGGCCGGATTTCACCAGCAGATCTATATCGAAGACGATACGACCTTCAACGAATCCCTCGCCTCGGCGGTGCAGCAGGTCGGCACCGAGCTGTGGCTGCAGTCGCGTGAACAAACGGAAGCATTGCAGCAACTGCTGCGCTGGTCGCGGTACCGCGACGAAGTCATCGAACTGATCGAATCCACGCGCGCGCGTCTGGGCGAGATTTATGCCGCTGCGGTCGACGATACGGACAAGCGCAAACTAAAGGAAGAAACCTTTGCCGAGGCGCGCCGCTCGCACCAGGCGATAGCCGCGAAGCACGGAATAACGGGTGGCTTCACGGCCTGGTTCGCCGACAAACTGAACAACGCCAAGATCGGCTCGGTTTCAGCCTATAACTCGCACAGGCCTGCCTTCGTCAACATGATTCGCGCGCACGGGCTCGACTTCGGTGCGTTCTACGAGTACGCAGAAACCGTCGGCAAGCTCGCTAAAGCCGAGCGCGACGCCTGCTTAGCGGCCTGGAGCCGGCAGCAGACCGCAGACAGCGAGTGCCCGGCAATCAAACCCGGGCTTGCTACTGCTTCTTGATGAAATTCGCGTACCGGGTGTAAGTCGTCTTATAGTCCTCGAGGTTTTCATCCAGCATCTCCTGGTACTGGCCGCGGAAAAAACTTCGCGCCTTGGGTAGATCCTGCTCGTAATCCTCGAGCGTATTGGCATGCTGGGCGACCACGTGAGCATTGTAGCGCGCCGCGGCATACAGCAGCGCGAGGCCGACATTCTCCTGGCTGTTGGTTTCGGCAAATTCGTTGGCGCGATCGATAAATATATCGATCATGCGCCGATAGATTTCATCGAGCTCCTCGTCGCTGAGCGGCTTGTCGGCCATGGTTCATCACCCATGAAATAAACAGACGAGGATACTAACACAGGCCGGACTGCGCAAAGCAGGGGAATCTTTAGGGGAACTGAAGACGCTGGCGGAGAAGGCCGAGCACGCAGCAATCTAGCCGGATATTCACTCGAAGAAATGGCCGCTAACCCTCGAAAATCGATTTTGCCTGACCGTTAATCGATCAACATGCCGGTTTTATCCGAACTTTCTTCAAAATTCAGGTAACAGTGACGAAACTCAGGGTATATCACTTTGTCTGAACCGTGTTAGATACGTAAATTCGGCTAGTGTAATACACCAGGAACTAACGGTAGTTGGCTCGAAAGAATGAATGATGAAGTAACATTTTCCGCTCGCGATGGATCAGATCGCGGCGATGAAACCGGCAATACTCAGATTACCGATTTTACCCAGGTGGTCAGCTGCGCAGTCGGCAATGGCCGTTACGAGCAACGTCGCGAGCGAATTCGCGCCGAGCTAGTGCGCGAGTATTTCGATAAGGAGCAGGAACTGCCCCCGTCTTTGAGCAATCGCCTGCTCAAACTGTTCAAGCTCAACTAGCGGCAACGTTCATCAACCGTTGCACCCTTTCGCCGCCATTCGATTTGCGCTAAAAGGCATCCGCACGGCCACACTCATCACCAGTTAAATCCCCGCAACCGAATATTCCCGTTAGCGAATCATTTGAATTGTATCGAAAGTGACCCCGCGAGGGCATCACCCCGTGAGGCGAGGCCAGATCGGTGCCGGTTGTTGCGGAATTGCAAGCACGACTAATATCGGATAGGTTCTGCTAATCAAAATGCAGCCAGCCGGTAGAATAATGAGTCTGACAATCGATTTTAGCGACAGGACGGTGGTGGTCATCGGCGGAACCAGTGGAATCAACCGCGGCGTCGCCGAGCTGTTTGCGCAACACGGCGCCCGGGTCGCGGTTGCCAGCCGCTCGGACGACAAGGTAAAGGCGACGGTGGCGTCGCTGCAGGCACTGGGCGCAGATGCCACGGGTTTTTGCGCCGATGTGCGCGACCTCGAAGCGATCGCAGCAGGCCTGGCAGAGGTCCACGATAAGTTTGGCGACTTCGACGTGCTGGTTTCGGGTGCCGCCGGCAACTTCCCGGCCACCGTCAACGGCATGTCGGCCAATGCCTTTCGCAGCGTGG
>JAACFA010000016.1 GCA_009937625.1 Gammaproteobacteria bacterium
TTGCGCAGCTTGTCCATCTCCAGGCGGAACAGGTTGGCGAGATCCTCGGAACCCGTGTTATTGCCGGCGCCGCCGCCACGTTGACGGGCGAGCGAGACGTTGATTTCGCGAAACGCCGCGTCGGCTCGCTGCAGATGCTTGAGCGCGACCTGCGCATCCGCCAGCGCGGTCTCGATTTCGGTCGCCGCCAGGCTTTCCTCGACCTCGACCATTACCGAGGCAGCGCGCGGTAATTCTTCGAGCACGACCTGGTAACGCTCATCGACCCGGACGATTGAACGACCCCTGATGCGGCGCACGATGGCCTCGACACGATCGCGGATCCGGGCTTCGGCGGTGGCCAGCACTTCCAGGTTTTCGCGCCAGACCTCGTCGCTGTACTGGTCACGGTCGCGAATCATTTTAAAGGTGGCGATGACGAACTGCTTCTGCTGTTCCGACAGATGGCCCTGCTGTTGACCCCCCTGGCCGCCGCCACCGCCGCCATTGCCGCCGCCTTGCTCGGCATTGCGGTAGTCGGTGCTGAAAGGCCGCACCTGGTAGAAAAAGATATCGCTGGTCGCGGTCCTGGATTGCGCCTGCGGCGCGCGGTCACGTGCCTGGACGTAGTAGGAGATCAGGTCGCCGGGCTGCAGGCCCAGATCTTCGAGAAAAACGACATGTTCGGCGTCGACCTGCTGGTTGCGAATCGAGGCCTGCGCGCCTGGCAACAGCGGCACGACCCGTTGGTCTTCGCCGTTAACCGAAAGCACCAGTTCGAGGCTGGCAATGCCCTGGTCGTCGTTTGCCTGGATGCGCATCAGCGGTTCTGGGATGCCTGTCGTCCAGCGCAGTAATGCGAAATTCGGGCGAGGCGTCGACCGGTATGCCGCTGGCGCGCTGCAGGGTGACCCGGTAGCTGGCGTTAGTTTCGACGACGACTTCGCCGGCCCAGGTTCCGTCCGCGTCGCGCAGCAGACCGATGCTCCGGCCGTCGTCGAGCAACAGTTCGCCGCCGGGAATGTCGATCGTGGGCGTTATCAGGACTTCCACGCGCGTACCGCTCAGCGCGGTAATATCGCCGCTGCCGGCGGTAGTTTCGGGTGCGAGCATGGTATAGGCCGGATAATGATAGCGCAGCCCGATTTCCTCGATGGCGGGAATATCGGTAACCGTAATGCGAAAGCCTGGAGTCTGTTTACCCGCGGCCTCGACGAAATAATCCAGGGGTTGCTCGAGGTCGAACAGGAAGAATTCATACTGGCCCGGCTTACTGCCGCTGGTCATGGTCACCTGCTGCCATGATGCGCCATCGTCGCTCGACGTATACAGAAGCACGCCGTCACCGTCGAAACCGGCGATGTTAGCGCTAATGAGCTGATCACTGCCGCGTGCAATCTCGACACTGCCGGGCTGCAGTTCGATTTGGTAGGGCGAATATTCGCTGGCGCTGGTCCACGGCATCAGTAGCGCCTTCGCGCCGAAACGCATGAACTCCGGTTGCAGCAGGGACAGGGCAAGCAGCAGCAGCAGGACGGCGCCGAGGCGAGCCAGCCCGTCGCGCAGGCCGCGTTGCTCGATAGCGTCTCCGTAATCGATGCGTGCGCAGGCGTCGAGCGCGCGTTCGACCAGGCGCTCGACCAGCCGCGGCGAGAGGTCCCGGGCATCAGAGTTTCGGGCGTCGATCGCGCTTAGCATGATCGCGCGCAACCCGGGTTCGTGCTCCTCCAGGTACAGCGCCACGCGCGTGTCGCTAACCCGGCGCCGCAGCGGCTGTACGACAAACTTGAACAGCAACGCGATCGCGCTGACCAACATGACTATCCGCAAACTCCAGACCGCGGGAGCGCTGAAGTGCCAGTAATTGATTAACCAGGCCGAAACCGCGAATACCGCAAGACCGCTCAGCAGTATCCAGCACAGACCATTGATCAACAGGCGCGCACGCCAACGTTGGCGGACCCGGTCGACGATGTCCGCGAGCCCGGGCCGGACAGCGTCGAGCGCGCGCCACGGTGTTACCAGCAGCCTGAACAGGCTGGTTAGCTTTGCCCCGATGTCGCCGATTCGTACAGTGGTCATTTTGCCTGTCCGCTAGATTTTGACCCCGGGTCGAAGGGGTCGGTTCAGCGCGACCCGGTTGGCGAGTAACGCTTCCAGCAGCAGCAATACCAGCGCCGCCGAAAGCACCAGGTGCCAGAGTTGCTGCTGCTGCTCGTAATCGGCGGCCTGCCGCCGCGTCAAAATCTCCGCGGGCGGTGCCGGTCTCGCCGAGGCCTTAATTTCCTCTACAAATCGGGCCACGTCAAGCGTGCGTGGGTTCGCCTCCGCGGGATCGATGTTCGCGGCCAGCACCACTTCGACCTCGGCCGGGGTGGCGCGATGCACCTGGTAGAAGCCCGGCTCGTCGATGGGCAGCAGCGCTTGTTCGCGCTCCAGGCGAACGATATCGGTGGACGGCGCCTCGACGATCAGGGGGGCCGCGCTGGCGGCGGCGACGATCGCGTCACTGCCTGCCTGGGCGCGCGCGTAGCGCATCACGTAGGCGATGTCGCCGACCTCGAATTCGCGCCGATAGGCATCGTATCCGGCCAGGTAGCGCAGCGACCGGTGCAGGAAGGGCAGAAAAGCGGGCTGCAGTGCGAAATCGTTCCAGTGGGGATCGAGCGTCGTTGTCAACACCAGCGTTTTGCCTTGCTCGAGCTGCCTTTCGACGAGGGCTGCAGCGTCGTCGTCGTAATACGCCAGAACCCGGTCCCCCGCAGTTGGCTGCAGCATCCGGTAGCTGAATATGCTGGTGGTCGACAGGTTCGAGGCGTAGCGCGAATCCCGATTCGCAGCCAGAGGATGGTCGGCGTCGAGCGCACGGATACCGAATGCGGCGCCGCTCCTGGCGTCGACCGGGCCTAGCGGTTTGCCGGGCAGAAAGCCGTCTCCGGCGGATAACCAATTATCCTGCTGCGCTGTTCCTAGGGTCACCAGCAAGCCGCCGCCGGCCGCGACGAAGTCGCGCAGCGCGGTTCCCATGTCACCACCCGGTATCGTCGTGTCATCGATCACGATTACCGCCCATGACGACAACTCGGTCACCTCTAGCTGGTTCCACGAGCGGCGCTCTACTCGAAACGCCGGATCGCGCGCCAGCCGCAGCACGCTCTCCAGATATACGCCCTGGTTGGCACGCGGGCGCGAACCTTCGATGATCAGCAGCGGCAGTTTCTGCTGCTTCGAATAAACGAAATAGGCGTGGTTATCCAGCGCCAGGCCATCATCGGCGAGGCTTACGACACCGCGCACCAGGCTTGCAGCCGGACTAAGCCCGGAGAAGGTTTGCGTTACAACCGCTCCCGGCGGCAGGTTCAACTCGCGTTGCGCGAGCACGCGGCCATCCAGGGACAGGTCGAGCCGCTGTTGCATCGCTTTGGCGGAGTGGTTGGTTAGCTCTACCGCCAGCGTAAACTCGTCGCTGGCGCCGTCTGCCGAGGGCGTGACAGAAACCGCTGAAATCGAGGTATTTGCGCTGTCGGCGAGTTTGACGGCATGCGCGACGATTTCGGTGTCCTGGCTGACGAGTGGCAGGTCTCCGCGTGCGATACCGGCGGCCTGGAAATCCGACACCAGTAATATCCGTTTGCGCTGCGCGTTACTGCCGGCCAGGAGCCGGGTCGCCTGCTCTAGCGCCGCGCGTAAGCGGGTAGTTCTCAGGCCGGGCGCCTGGCGTTCGATCACGGTGCGCAGGTTGGCGGCGTTTTCGGTCAGGTCGCTGACGACCTCGGCTTCGTCGTCGAAGGCTATCACGCCGATTCGATCCTGCGCCTGTTTCTCGTCCACTAGCCTTAGCGCAATCTGTTGCGCCTGCTGCCAGCTGTCCGAGAGACGCATGCTGTAAGAGCGGTCGATCACGATGACGCTGTCGCTGCGTTGCAGATCAAGTATCGCGGGCGCGTGCTCACTGCTCAAGAACGGACGCGCAAAGGCGAACATTACGAGCAACAGCAGCAGGCAGCGCAGCAGCAGCAACAGCCAGTGCCGGATTTCGAGACGGCGTTTTTCGCGCCACGGGATTTGCCGCAAAAACATCAGCGACGGGAACTTGATGCCGCTGGTCTGTTGCCGCTGCACCAGGTGAATCAGCACCGGTAGTGCCAGCAGCGACAGGCCGGCGAAGTACAGCGGGTTGATCCACGACAGGCTCATTAGCGAGTCCGGGTCTGGCGTTCGCGATCCGACAGGTAGCGGTAGAGGACGCTATCGAGGGGCTGCGAGATGTCGGTAAAGATATAGTCGATCTGGTTGGCACCCAGCCGACGCTCCAGCTCGGCCTGGTGCGCCTGCAGCAGTTGCCTGTATTCCTGCTGCAGTTGCGCGGGCGCGATCGGCATTTGACTGCCGGATTCGAGATCCTCGACGCTGGTGACGTCGCCCAGCTCGAGGTTAAGCTCGAGCGGGTCGAGCAGGTGGAACACGATCAGGTCGTTGCCGCGGTGGCGCAGCTGGTCGATCGCCGGCAACAGCTGCTCGACCGGTGCGTACAGATCCGAAATCAGCACCACCAGGCTGCGCCGGCGCAGGCTCTCGCCGATTCGTTGCAACGGACCGTGGTACTCGCTCTCGCCGCCTGCCTCGATACGGTCGAGCGCGTGCAGCACCGCGTTGAAATGCCGGATCGAGGGCGGGATGGTTTCGACGATTTTGCTATCGAAGGTGATCAGGCCAATGCGATCGCGTTGTCGCTTCGACACGTAGGCCAGGCTCGCGGCCAGGAACTTGGCGTAATCCAGCTTGGTCAACGCGGCGCTGCCGAAATCCATCGATTTCGAAATATCCAGCAGCAGGTGCAGGTTGGCGTTGGTGTCGGCTTCGAACTCCTTGACGTAGAGCCGGTCGGTGCGCGCGAACACGCGCCAGTCGATACGGCGCACGTCGTCTCCCGGCATGTAGGAGCGGTGCTCGGCGAAATCGACCGACATGCCGAGCATCGGTGACTGGTGCAGCCCGCTGATGAAACCGTCGACGACGCTGCGCGCGATCAGTTCCAGGTTGTCGATACGCGTCAGCACTTCCGGGTCGATGAAACGTTGCCCCGGGATTTGTCCCTGTGCTTCCTTTGGTCGCAGCATAGTTAATCCACGTTACATGCCGGAACTCGGTAGCGGCACCGCGTCGATCAGCCGTTCGATCAGCGTGTCGGCGCCCACCTTTTCGGATTCGGCGTGAAAGTTACGCAGCACGCGGTGGCGCAGCACGGGTTTGGCGAGCTGCGCGATATCGTCGAAGTCGACGTGATAGCGGCCGTTGATCAGGGCGCGCGCCTTGCCGCCCAGCACCAGGTACTGCGCGGCACGTGTACTGGCGCCGTAGGCAACCCAGTCGGTGACAAAGTCAGGCGCATCGGCGCTGCCAGGGCGGCTACTGCGCACCAGGTCGAGCGCGTATTGTGACACCGCCCGCGACACCGGCACCTGGCGCACCAGTTTCTGAAAGGCGCGAATCTGCTCGCCGTTCATCGCGTATTCGAACTCAATATTACGTAACGACGTGGTCTGACGCACCACTTCCAGCTCTTCCTCGGCGGACAGGTAATCGATAACGATTTCGAACATGAAACGATCGAGCTGGGCCTCGGGCAGGGGATAGGTGCCTTCCAGCTCGATCGGATTTTGAGTTGCAAATACGAAGAAGGGCTCTTCGAGGTCGTAAGTCGTGCCCTGCACGGTAACCCGGTGTTCCTGCATCGCCTCGAGCAGCGCGGACTGGGTTTTGGGCGGCGTGCGATTGATTTCGTCGGCGAGCACGATGTTGGCAAACACCGGGCCCGGCAAAAAGTTGAGTTCGCGCCTGCCGGTCTCGGGGTTTTCCTGCACCAGGTCGGTACCGGTAATGTCCGAGGGCATCAGATCGGGGGTGAACTGGATGCGTGAAAACTTCAGATCCAGCACCTGGGCGATGGAGTGTACCAGCAGCGTCTTGGCGAGGCCGGGCACACCGACGATCAGGCTGTTGCCGCCCGCCAGGATGGTCAGCAATACCTGCTCCACCACGCTGTCCTGACCGACGATCAGCTTGCCCAACTCGCTGCGGGCACGCTGGTAGCGCTGCACCAGGTCCTCGGCGAGACGGATGTCGTCTGCGGCCTGCAGGGATTCTGCCTGTTCTGTCTCTGTATCCACCGGTGAGTCCTCTCCTTACGGTTGTTGCCGAGCCGGGTCAGCCTGCGATTAGCCAGCCACCGACGCGGCTCTACTGTGTCGGTTCGCCTGAGTCCGCCGCCTCCCGCAACGACAGCAGCAGCTCCTGCGCCTGCGAGTAATTGGGCGCGATTTCAAGCGCATATAGTATCTGCTCGCGTGCCGAAGATCGATTGCCGGCGCGATCATAGGTATGCGCCAGCTGGTAATGCGCCTCCGCCCGGTCCACCGGGTTCAGCGCAAGCACGGCGCGGCGTTCGCGGGCGGCCTCGTCCCAGCGCTCGAGACTGGCCAGGTGGCGCGCCAGGTCGCGATGCACTTCGAGATCGTAGGGATAAATGAACAACGCCGCTTCCAGTGTTGCCGCCGCTCCCGCGATATCACCGCGCCCGACGCGTAACCTGGCCAGTTGCAGATGCGCCTCGTAGTGCTCGGCGTTGATCGCGACCATGCTCTCGAGCTGCTGTTGCGCCGCGTCGGGCCGCTCCTGCTTCAGGTAAAGCTGCGCCAACAGCCAGTAGCTGCTGTCGCCGCCGGCATATTCCGGGAATAGCTGCTGCGCCCGCGTGAGAAACAGTTCGGCCAGCTCGATATTGCCTTGCTCGAGCAGTTGGGTTCCGAGCTTGAACTGGTCGAAGTACTTGTCCGGCAGCGCGGTGTCGGGAGAAAGCCGTCCAGACGCGGCGTCGTCACTCGGGCTCAGCGCCTGCAGCGCGATTGAGTACTTGTCCTCGAGAAAAGCGTCGAAGGCCGCGTCCAGCGTTTCGCTGTCGAGCTGCAGCGCGTCGAGTAACACGGCATGGGGCATCTTGCTGTCGCGAAAAGCCGATAAAATCGCTCGAATGGTGTCGAAACCCCAACGCTCCTCGATGAATTCGAATACCAGCGAAGCCTGGAAATAGGAATGGATGATTTGCTCCGGGTAGCTCGGGCGGACGAAACCGTTGTTGAGTTGACTCAGTGGCAGCAGGCGCCCCTCGAGATAAGCCTGCAGGAACCCCGGATCGACGTCGCCGCCCCAGCCCGACCGCGCAATGCGCTCTTCGTAAACCGCGAGACCCTCGGAAAACCAGCGCGGGACGCGGTTGTCGGTCATCGACAGGTGGAACACATGCGCCAGTTCGTGCCACAGGGTCGAACCCCAGTTAAAGGTGCCGCGTTCCCGCGCGGCCGGCGAGTCCATCGCGACCACCGGGCCGAAGCTGACCCCGAGCAGGCCAACGCCGGCCAGCCCGACCGAGCGCACCGAGAAATCGGCATGGTCGGGATATAGTTCGATGCGAATCGGCAGCTGCGGCCGGTGGTTGTAGCGGGTGGAAAAAAACCGGTGAGCCTGCTGCGCCAGGTCGTGGATGTATTCCTCCAGCAGTGCGTTTTCATCGCCGTGCAGCACCACGCGGAAGCTCCCCCGGTCGATCTCAAAATAGTCGCTGAAACTGTCCGCTAGCTGCAGCGTATTCTTGATCCATACGTTATAAGGATCGCCGCTGAACGAGCGCTCCAGGTTAGCACGGCCTGCCTGCATCTGTCCGAGCCGCAACTGGTTCATCCCGAGCAGGCCGTAACCCTGCCACGACTCGGGATCGAGCTCTACCGCGCGGCGCGCGAAATCTGCCGCTTCGCGGTAGAGCCGGTTTTGGGCCGACATTTCGGCCAGCAGCGTGTAGAGGCCGGCGTAACCCGGATTCAATGCCAGCACCCGGGCCTCGATTTTTTCGAACCCTGCCTGGTCGTGTTCGAGCTGATGGATAACCGCCAGGGTAGCCAGGGCTTCGAGCGAGCGCGGGTTCACCTGCAGCGCGAGTTCGGCCTCGTGCCGCGCGTCGGCGAATTGCTCCAGCTCGATAAAAAGGCGCGCCAGCAGCACGCGCGCCGGCACCAGGTTGGGATTGAAAGACAGCGCCTCGAGGGTGCTGGCGACCGCCTCCGAGGAGTAATCGAAATGCTGGCTGCGCGCCAGGCCGAGAAGGGCACGCGGATGGCGGTCGTCACGCGACAGGACTTCCTGGAATACCTGCAGCGCTTCCTGGTTGTTGTATTTTTCCAGCAGCAGTTCTCCGAGCGCGATGCCGGCGTCCAGGTTGGCGGGATCGCGGCGCAGCACGTCGTCGAAAATACGAACCGCTTGTTTGAACAATTGCGGGTCGGACTTGCCGAGATGCCGGGTCGCCTCAGCGACCGAGTGCAAATCCCGGGTGCTGAGGCCGGCCCGGGTCTGATAAGCCTCGCGGATTTGCCGCCACTGCTCTGCGGCCTCCTGCCGTTCCCCGCGCTGCAGGTGAACCTCGGCGAGCTTTGAACGCGCCATCAACGAATCCTGCCCGGATAATTCGATTACGCGCTGAAAGCGGGATGCGGCGGCATTCAGCTTGCCGGTCTCGAGCTCCAGTTCGCCCAGCAAGTGCAATAGACGGATGTCGTCAGGCTCGACTTCGAGAACGTCGCGTCCCTGCTCGAGCGCGGCCTGGTAATCGCCGGCCAGGCGCAACGCTTCGAGCCGTTCGAGCTCGGCGTCGGTCGCCGCCGCGACCGGTAGCGTGCAGGCCAGTAACAGTAGTAACGCGATGTTTTTCATTTAACTGTCTCCTGCCCTGATTTTCCGGCTGAGCAGCGCGAGATCGATCAACAGGCTTTCGAGCCGATCGTAATAGCTGTCGCGCTCCATGGTCTCACGCTGCCGTTTCAAGTCACGGATCGACTGCTCCAGTTCCTGTTTGCGCTGCAGCATCGCTATCAGGTCGCTCGAAGCGCCGGTCGCGGCCGAGCGGGGTTGCTGCAGGTAAACACGGTTCGCCAGCATCCCGTCCGTTTCGTATTCCCCCGGTTCGAGGCTGCCCTCGCCGTCGCCGTTGTCGTCCAGCAGCGCATGTTCGGTCAACAGGCGCTTGTCGCTATCGTAGCTGCGCTGGACCTCGCGGCGGGCAAAGTCGAAGGCCTCCAGCATCGATATGCGTTCGTCCTTGTCGCGGTCCGCCCCCGCCTCGGCGAAGGCGGAGACGAAGAAACCACCGAACAGCGGCGCGTGAAACTCCTGGCCGCTTGCGGTGGCGGTCATGACGATGCGGTTATCCGCTGCCAGCCGCCTGATAAACGGTCCACTGGAAGACGCGGTATTGACGATCACCAGTTGCCGTTCCCCGAGCAGGTCGAGCGCGGCGCCGAGTTCGTCGGCCGAAATATCGGGTCCCGGCAGGTTGAACAACGCGCTGTCGCCGCGTGCATTTCCGTGACCTATCAGGATTACGAAAACGCGGTCCTCGATGCCGGCCCTGGAGTCGATCTCGCGAATCGCTCGCAGCAGGGATTGCTTGTCGGCCGGACGATAATTCGCGCCGTCGCTCTCCGCGGCCAGCATGACGATGTTGTCCCTGGCGAGCCCGGCGTCGAGCGCGGCCTGCCTCAGCCTCTCTGCCTGGCTGTTGAACTGCCGGCGGTATTCCTCGGTGCCGCCGATACCGCTGACGATCAGCAGGTGATGCTGCAGCGCCAGGGCAGTTTGCGAGGCGAGCGACAGCAGGCAGGCGGCGAGGACAGTTTTCATATCAGGTTACGCCAGCGTCGGTAGCCCCATTCGGCGCACAGGAACAAGATCAGCAACAGGAAAATCACCGGCATATCCCACAGTTCGTGACGCGTCAGCGAGCGGGCGCCCCGTCGCTGTTGCCCCAGGGCTTGCGCCAGCCCGCCGGTTTTGCCGGCTGGCAGGAACTCGCCACCGGTCAGGGCCGCAATCTGGCCCAGCAGCGCCGGGTTCATTTCGGACCGATAGTACTCGTTGCCTTCGGGGGTGACCCGGAATTGCGATTCGGCGCTGCTGATCATCGCGCCCTGCTGGTCGAGCTCGACCCTGACCTGGTAATTCCCCGGCTCGGTCACCGTCAGTTCAGCCGTGTAGACACCCTGCAGCGATGTATCCCGGGCCAGGTCGATCACCTGCTCGAGCCCGGTGGGCGTGGTCACCACCGCCCGCGCCTGCGCCGTATTATCGGCGCTATAGTCGGGCTGCAGGATTTCGCTGCGCAAAACCATGCTGCCGCCGCTGTGAATACCGTGGCTCGAAAGCGTCAAGTCCAGCCGCTCAGGGACGCCCTGCGCCAGCCAGCGCAACAATTGCCGCCACAGCAGCTCGTGCGTCTGATCTTCGAGCTCGATGTCCTGGTGCATTTGCCACAACCAGGAATTCTGTACCGGAAACGCTACCACCTTGCCGCGACCATAGCGCTGAAAAGCCATCCCCACGTAAGCGGCCTCGTCGTCGCCTGCCTCGCTGGCAAGCAGCAGGGTGGCGCCCGGCTTGATCTGCTGAATCGGGTTGACGATGGTTAGTGGGGGCAGGGTCAACCAGCGCGCAATCGATTTATCGCTACTTGGGGCGAGCAGCAGGGCCGGGTGCACCAGCGCCGCCGCGGTCGGCTGCAGCCTGATGTCGCGGCTGAACCCGGGTTGAGCCCGCGGCGCCATCACCGCCGGCGATAAATCCCGCAGTACCGACTCGTGGTAGCCGCCTTCGGCGAAGGCGTGCCGTCCGCCGAGCATCAACAGACCACCGCCGCGACGGCTGACGAACTCGACGATCATATCCTGTTGCTCGCGGCTCAACAGCGCGAGCTCGACGCTTCCCAGGATCAGCGCGTCGTAGGAAAACAACTCATCCCGGGTTATCGGGAAACCGTTACGTAACTCATCCTCGGACTCGATGCCCACGCGGTAAAACTTGGCATCAGCGGTGCGCATCAGGCCGGCCAGCGCAATCTGTTGGTCATCGGCAACCGCGCGGCGTACAAACTTGAACTCGAAACGGGGCTCACCCTCGAAGTACAGAATCCTAGTTTTACGCGGGTCGACCGACAGGGTCGCCTGGCGGCGGTTATTGGCCGTGATTGATTCGCCGGGCAGGGCGCCGAGTTTGAATTCCAGTTGCCGCGCCCCGGCGTCGTCGGTGGCAAGCGGTATTTCGAACGACTGCTCGCCGGCAGCGATCCTGATTCGCTGGCGGTGCAGAATGCGGCCATCGTCCACGACCTGCAGATCCAGCGTCTCGCCGTCATAACCCTGCTGGCGAATACTCAGCCTGGCGTTGATCCGGCTGCCCTTTAACACCTGTCGCGGTATCTCGATCCGGCTGATCTCGATATCGCGCTGGTATTGCGTCTCGCCGACCCCGATGCCAAACACCCGTATAGCGGCGGCCTTAAACGCCAGTAACGTGGCCTCGAGTTGCGCGCTCGACTGCACCGCGCCGTCGCTCACGACGACCAGGCCGGCGAGCGGTTCTCCCTGCAGCGCCGCCTGCACAAACTGCAGGGCCTGCTGCAGATCGCTGTCGCCGTCGGAAAAATCGAGGTCGGTAATATCTTCTATCGCCCGGGTGCTGGCGCCAAAGCTGAACAACCGGGTGTCGAAGTTCTCACGCAGAGAGCGCAGCAGCGGCCCGCGCTCGGTGTCGAACTGCTGCTCGATATAGGCGCTGCGTGGATCGTCCCCGTGGTCCAGGCGCATGCTGATCGAATTATCCAGCAGCACGCCGATCACTCCGGGTTGCGGTACGCGAGCGGTGACTTCCAGCAGCGGTCGCGACAGGCTGAACAACACGAGTGAGATCGCGAGGCTGCGTAACACCGCGGTTACCAGCAGTTGCCGACCTCGAATCTGCCGACCGATGCGCGCGTATCCGAGCAGCAGTAGCGCCAGCGCGAGCACGGCCAGAGGCGCGAGTGCCAGTTGCCAGGCGGGCAGCGCCAGGATCAGTCTGCCGTTTGAGAAAAAATCTGCCGGGTATTTAAACAGGAACTCGAACATGGTCTGGATTGATCGGGCGACGCTAGTGGGTCATCGCGTAAATCACGAAATTGATCCCGATTTCGAAGGCATAAGTCGAAAACTTTAGTGGATAAGCCGAGTCGTCCGCCCACTCCCAGGCGTCGCCCAGGTCGGTATTCCAGTTGATCAATACCATCAGCCGCCCGTCGTCGTCGAAGATGCCGCGCACGTGGGGTACGAAGCCGTCGTACTCGTGGGTCGGTCCGCCGCCTGGCGCGCCCCATCCCTGGCGGACATTGGGCACCTGAATGATCCGGTCGATATTGTAAAACGCGTTAAATACCGGGTGATCCAGCGGTATTTCGACGATAGCGCGATCCGGGAACACTCGCTGCATCTGGTTCGCGAACTGCTCCCAGGCCCAGCTCCCCCAAAAATCGTCGATCACCAGGAAGCCGCCGGCCAGCAAGTAATTCCTGAGCGCCAGCACTTCCTTTTCGGTAAGCGACATCGAACCCACTTCTACCGCGTACAACAATGGAAAGCGCCGCAGTCTCGGATCGGTCAATTCAATCGCGTTGTCCGATTCGTAAGCGTCGATGATGCTCAGGCGCTTGAGGGCTATCAGGAACTGGTGGTCCGCCTTGGGATAGTCGATCGCCCAGCGCCCGCCCTCGTCGTAATCGTCGAACTCGCCGCTATAAATGCCCCGGGTAAAGTAAAACTCGTGCGAGTTGCCGGGAATGTCTGCCAGCGCCCTGGATGAGGATTCGGCTGTAGCGCCGGCCTGACCAGATTCGGCCGCCGCCAGCGTCGGCATGACGCAGGCCGCAAGAAAAAGGAGTAGTGTCGGTCCGTGTTTCATACTGGTGCTATCGATCGTCGGCTGGATAGCGCGAGGTTAATTCGGGGTTAGCATGATATCGAAGCGTCCGAACAGGATGGTTTCTCCGTTCACTGTGGATTCTTCCAGAAATATTGCCTGGCCGTCATCGTAGTGTTGCTCCAGGTTTGGATCTCCCTTGAACAGGATGCTGGTGTCGTAGTACTCATACTCGTCAACGTAAACCTCGAGATGGACATGCCTGGCCCCGCTGTAGTTTTCCGGCACCACGGAGCCGAACTGGTAGCGTCCCTTGTCGTCGGACAGCAGCACCGCCTGATAGTTCTCGCTGTAGTCCCCGTTGCCGTCCGCCTGGCGGACCCTGATTGGAATCCCGGCGAGGGGAGTGCCGTCGATGCTGGTTACCCGGCCGCGGATGTTCATGCGCTGCCCCGGGTCCCCCTGGCGCCACATATCGACCAGTCTGCTTTTCTTTTGCACACTGTCGCCGGTCCCGGACTCCGCCTGGGCGAGGATGAGTCCCGAGGCGAGTACCGGATTGAACTGCAGCAGGCCCGCGGTTGCGATCGATGCAGCAAGAGCGATGGATCTTAACATTGCAGCTTCTCGTCAGGTTAAATATGACCGGAACCATACTATTTATCATCGCCCGGTATGGCAAATGGCTATTTTTACAGTTCGGTCAGGTTCCGGATCCAGTTTGAACCGCGTTTTGGCCCGCACCAATATAATGCGCTAGCTGGTCCGTTTACCCGTCTCCCAACGTACCATACCCGCATTACCGCAGGATTAAAGTGCTTGTGCTCCCGACCACGCCGGCCGTCCGGAGGAGTTTCCGGAAAACGGGCATGTCGCGGGTTTTATCCGCTCAAAACACGGTTGAAAGTACCGATCTGACGGGCGAACTGTGATATTTTAGAGCGTTAATCTTGCAGCGGCGCTCCGTGTGACCAGAGACGAGAATAGAATGAAGGTTAAACCATCCATTGGGTCCTGTCGGCAGCTAGTACTGACGTCCTTGTTGGGGTTAGCGTTTACCGTGGAGCTGATGGCGGCCCCGGTAGCCCTGGTCGAGCTCGCCGTGGTCGAGCGCAAGGATATCGTCGAAACCCTGCGTTTGACCGGCTCGCTGTCTTCTCCCTTGCGGGCACGGTTATCCCCCGATGTCGAAGGGCGGCTGATCAGTCTCGAGGTCGATGCGGGCGACCGCGTCGAGGCCGGGCAAGTGCTGTTCCGGCTGGATGACGAACTGGCGCGACTCGAACTGGC
Source organism: Gammaproteobacteria bacterium (assembly GCA_009937625.1). Taxonomy (GTDB): domain Bacteria; phylum Pseudomonadota; class Gammaproteobacteria. The sequence continues at coordinate 14,041 of JAACFA010000016.1, forward strand.
GCAGGTCATCGCTGCCGAACACGAGGCCGATGCCGATCTGGCGGACGCCAGGCGGCGCGCGGTCGAGGCCAGGGAACTGGTCGCCGAGAAAACCTTCCCCGAGAGCGAGGCGCGCAGCCTGGAAGCGCTGGTAACGCGCAACACAGCGGTTCTCGAACGCCGTCGCGCCGAGCGCGCATTCGCCGCCGCGATGCTCGAGCGATATACGCAGAAAGCCCCGTTTAGCGGCGTGATTGCCGCACGCGACGCCGACCTCGGCGAGCGCGTCGATACCGCTTCTAACGTGTTGCTGCTGGTGGCGATCGATCGTCTGCAGCTGGATCTGCAGGTGCCGCAGCAATATTTCCAGCGCGTCACCGCGAATACGGAGGTAACCCTGAGTCTCGACGCCCTGCCCGGGCAAATACTGGCGAGCCGCGTATCTCAGGTGGTGCCGGTAAGCGATCCCGATGCGCGCACCTTCCTGGTGCGGGCGGAGATCGAAAATTCCGCCGGGCAGCTGACGCCGGGCATGTCGGTGCGCGCCATATTGCGTATCGGTGCCGATCGCCAGGCCGAGGTCGTGCCGCGCGATGCGATCATTCGCTACCCGGACGGTCGCACCGTGGTCTGGGTGGCCGCGGTGGACGACGATCGCTACGCGGTCGAGGAGCGCGTCGTAAAAACCGGGCTGATTTTCGACGACAGCGTGGAAATCGTCGAAGGGCTCGCTGTGGGTGAACGCGTGGTTATTCGCGGTAACGAGTCGCTGCAGCAGGGCCAGCAGGTCCGGATCAGCGGCTAGGCCAGAAGCACAAATGTTCGAAAAAATCATCAATCGAGGCACCCTGATGACGGTTATCGTCGGGGTCGTCGTCGTGCTCGGCATCGTCGCGACTTTCCGCGTTCCGGTGCAGATGATTCCAGATCTCGACGTGCGCACCGTGCAGGTACGAACTTCCTGGCCGGGCGCCACGCCGCAGGATATCGAAAAAGAAATTCTGATCGAGCAGGAAGAATACCTGCGCAGCATACCCAGCCTGCAGCGAATCGAGGCAACGGCGTCCTCCGGCCAGGCACGCGTCGAGCTCGAGTTCCCGGCCGGTGTCGATATCAATGAAACCCTGATCCGGGTGAATAACGCGCTGTCGCAGGTGCCGTCCTACCCCGACACGGTAAACCAGCCGCGCATCTTCGCCGAATCCTTCTCCAGCAATTCTTTCATGTATTTTCGCGTGGCGCCGCTCGACGGTAATCCGCGCGGGCTCGACATGGATATGATGCGCGACTTCGTCTCCGACAACGTGCGCACGCGGATGGAAACCGTCGAGGGAGTCTCTAGCGTCGAGGTCTGGGGTGGCGCCGACCGCCAGGTGCAAATTCTGCTCGAGCCGGCAGCGCTGGCCGAGCGCGGTCTGACCGTGGCCGACGTCCGTAGCGCGCTGCGCGAGCGTAACCGCGATGTCACCGGCGGCAAACTCGAGGCGGGCAAGCGCAGCTACCTGTTGCGCACCATTGGCCGCTTCGATGACATCGAATCGCTTGGCGAACTGATCCTGGCCCGCCGTGGCGACCTGGTTATCCGGCTCGGCGACGTGGCGCGCGTGCGACTAGATCATTTCGAGGTCGCGCGCGAGGCCTTCGTCAACGGCAAGCCGGTACTGTTTCTCGCGGTCAACCGCGAGCTTGGTTCCAACGTTATCGAAATCAAGGACGCGATGTTCGAGGAGGTAGAGCGCATCAATGCTGAGCTGCTGGCGAACGCCGGCATGGAGTTGCGGCTCAACGCGACCGATACCGTTTATGTCGAACAATCGATAGCCACCGTGTGGCGCAATCTTGCGCTGGGTGCGGTGCTGGCGACGTTGGTCATGTTCCTGTTCCTGCGTTCGGGGCGAATGACGCTGGTTGGCGTCATCGGGATTCCGATCTGTACCATTGCCGCGTTTCTCGGACTGCTGCTGGCCGGACGCACGATCAACGTCATTTCGCTCGCCGGCGTCGCCTTTTCGATCGGCATGACGCTCGACAACACGATCGTCGTGCTCGAAAGCATCGAGTGGGAACGCCGCAAGGGACTGAAACGCCTGCAGGCCGCAATCACCGGCGTGCGGCGGGTATGGCCGGCGGTGCTGGCGTCGACGCTGACCACGGTGCTGGTGTTCATCCCGATTATTTTCATCGAGGAAGAGGCCGGACAGCTTTACGGCGACATCGCCGTCGGCGTTTCGGCGACTATCCTGGTGTCGATGCTGGTCGCGATCACGGTAGTGCCGACCGCGACGGCGAACTTTGCGCTGCGCGACGATCCGGGTAGCGGCGCGGTGAAATCCGCCGCAGCGGCAGGGTCGATGCGCGGACTGCTCGCCGGCATCAACTGGCTGGTCGACACCTCGCTGCGCCGCGCCGTGGTCATGCTGGTAACCGCCGGTCTAAGCGTTGCGATCATCGTAGGACTCACCCCGCCGGCGGAATATCTGCCCCCGGGTGAGGAGCCCAAGGTATTCGGTCGAATGAACGCGCCACCGGGCTACAACCTGCCAACCATGCGCGAGATCGGATACGGGGTACAGGATTACTTCTTGCCCTACCTCGAGGACGAACCCGGAGAGTTCGAGCGCGGTGAAACCGTGGTGCCGGCGCTCGACTATCTGATCATTTCGATCCGCGCCAGCGGCCTGTTCCTGATTGCCGAGCCCAAGGATAAATCGCAGGTCGACGCGTTGATGGACGCCATCGACGCCAAGTACGGTGAATACGCCGGCATGCGCTCCTTCACCACGCGCGGCTCGATCATCACCAGCAACAATGGCGGCACGCGCAGCATCAACCTGGATATTTCAGGGCCCGAACTCGAGCCGATTTACGCCGCCGCGACCGCGGCCTATAACCGCTCCCAGGAAGTCTTCGACAAGCCGCGTATCCGCGCCAACCCGGCGACGCTGTCGCTGTCGCAACCGCTGATCGAAATCCGGCCCGACTGGGAGCGCGCCGCCGAATTCGGCATGAATACGGCCGATATCGGGTTTACCGTGGCCGCGCTGACCAACGGCGCCTTCGTCGACGAATTCTTTCTGGCCGACGACAAGATCGATATGTATCTCTACAGCGGGAGCGGGCCCGATGCCTCGCCCCAGGGCCTGACCGATATGCCGGTTTACACGCGCGGCGGCGTGGTGCCGTTATCGAGCATCGCCAACGTGGTCGAGACGGTCGATACCAGCACCGTGCGCCGCATCGACGGCCGCCGCACAGTGACGCTGAGCATCATTCCACCGGAAACCGTGGCGCTCGAAACCGGGGTCGATATCGTGCGCGAGGAAGTGCTCGGCTACCTGCGCAGCAGTGGTGCGATTCCGGCCAATGTCAGCGTCGATATCTCCGGCGCCAGCGATCAGCTCGAGGCGACCCAGAAATCGCTGACCGGCAACTACCTGGTTGCATTGATCCTGGTGTATCTCGTCATGGTGGCAATTTTTACCCACTGGGGATTCCCGCTGCTGATTATGACGACGATACCGCTCGGGGTCGCCGGCGGCATCGCGGGGCTGGCGCTGATGAATTTCGTCGGCAGCTCGTTGCCGCTGCTTGGCCTCGGCGCGGTACACCAGCCCTTCGATATGATCTCGATGCTCGGCTTCCTGATCCTGATGGGAACGGTGGTTAACAATCCGATACTGATCGTGCACCGCGCGGCGGACAATTATCGTAGCCTCGGGATGAACGCGGTCGAAGCGGTGCAGGAAGCGGTGGAGTCGCGCCTGCGGCCGATCGCGATGTCGGCGATCACGACGATTTTCGGTCTGGCGCCGCTGGTGTTTATTCCTGGCGAGGGCACCGAGCTCTACCGTGGCGTCGGCGCCATCGTTCTGTTCGGTCTGGCCGGTGCCGCCGTCGTGACGCTTAGTTTCCTGCCGGCGGCGACGATCATGGTATTGTCGTGGACGCGTCGTGATCCGGCGAAGGCTGCTGATATCGACTTGCGAAGCTCCGGGTTACAGTCCGCTGCACCGAACCCGCAGTCGCCCAATCGGGAAATTTGACGGAAAAGCCCGTTACACCACCCAACGCGGTGTCTTATCCCCTTTACGCCGCTCGTTTGTGGTAGTATTTTCCGGCTTCGCGCGCCCGAGCGGGCGGTGCATAAAAATAACCAATCGATATGACCATCGAGGAGGCAGCAGTGAGCAAGCTAAGACTAAGAAATTTTCTACTGGGTATTACCGCGGCGGTGATGCTGGGCATGGGCTCGACCCAGGCCGCGACGCCGAGTAACACATTCGTCATGGCGAAGGATATCGCTGATATCATCACCATGGATCCGGCCGAGGTGTTCGAACTCACCACCGGTGAAATCATCGCCAACATCTACGACCGCATCATGATGTTCGAGCCGGAAGACCTGCAAACCCTGGTCGGCGGTGTGGCCGAGAGCTGGGAGGTCAGCAATGGCGGCAAGACCATCACCTTCAAGATTCGCCCCGGGCTCAAGTTTCACTCGGGTAACCCGGTACGGGCCGAGGACGTGGCCTGGTCGCTGCAGCGCGTGGTCAAGCTGAACAAGACCCCGGCTTTCATCATCACCCAGTTCGGCTGGACCGCGGATAACGTCGATAGCCTGGTAAAGGCCACCGACGATCTCACCCTGAGCGTTTCGATTACCGAGGATTTTTCTCCCGGGCTGGTGCTCAACGCGCTATCGGCCGGCGTGGCTTCCGTGGTCGACAAGGAGCTGGTGATGAGCCATGAGAAAGATGGCGACCTGGGCTATGACTGGCTCAAGTCGAACAGTGCCGGCTCCGGCGCCTTCAGCCTCAAAACCTGGAAGGCGAACGAAATCGTCACGCTCGAGGCCAATCCCGGTTACCGCCACGGCGCGCCCGGCATGAAGCGGGTTATCCTGCGGCACGTGGCCGAGCCCTCGTCGCAGCGCCTGCTGCTGGAGAAGGCCGATATCGACATGGCGCGCAACCTGACGCCTGACCAGGTCAAGGGTATCGAGGGTAACTCCGACATCGCGATCGACGGCTATCCGAAAGGCACGATCGTCTACATGGCGGCCAATGCCGCGCACCCGATCCTGGGCAAGGAAGAGGTGGTGCAGGCGTTGCGCCACCTGGTGGACTACGAAAGCATGGCTAATTCCTTTCTCGCGGGACAGTTCGTCGTACACCAGTCTTTCTGGCCGGGTGGTTTGTGGGCGGCGCTCGAAGAAACGCCCTATAAGCAGAATGTCGCCGAGGCGAAATCTTTACTGAAGGCGGCCGGTCACGGCGATGGCTTCGAACTTACCATCCATACCCTGACCAATTCGCCGTTTCCGGAGATTGCCCAGGCGGTGCAGGCTAACCTCGCCAAGGGTGGAATCAAGGCCAATATCGTGACCCTGGAAGGCAAGACCCTGTGGCCGAAGTACCGCGCCCGCGAGCATGACATCATCCTCGCGCGTTGGTCGCCCGATTACGTCGATCCGCACTCTAACGCCGACGCCTTCGCGCATAACCCGGACAATCGGCTGGAAGCCAAGCTGACCGGCGTATTGGCCTGGCGTAACGCCTGGGCCGACGAATCCAGTAATATGCTAGCGGTCAAGGCGCGCAACGAGCTCGACATCGACAAGCGCAAGCAGCAATACCTGGATTTGCAGGCGATGCTGCAGAAGAAAGGACCGTTCGTGATCATGTTCCAGCAAAACGAACAGGTCGCGCGGCGTACCAACCTGCAGGGTTTCGTTTCCGGTTCGAACTTCGACCTGGTGTTTTACCGCAACGTCAAGAAGCAGTAGCGTACCCGGCTGAATGGATCAGGCTTCAAGCAGTAAGGCGGCAGGGCCGGGGCCGGCCCTGCCGTCGAAGCTGGTCAAGATTTCCGGTGTTCTGGTCAGCCTGACCCTGACTTTTCTGGGCCTGACCGCGATCACCTTTGTCATTAGCCGGGTAATGCCGGTCGACCCGGTGCTGGCCATCGTCGGCGACCGGGCATCGAACGAGGTTTACCAGCAGGTCTACCTGCAGCTGGGTCTCGATAAACCGATCTATATCCAGTACCTGCGCTACCTGGGTCAACTCGCAGAGGGCGACCTGGGGACTTCGATCATGACTGCGCAGCCGGTTATCGAGGATATCAAGCGTTTCTTTCCGGCGACGCTGGAGCTGGCGACGATAGCAACCCTGCTCGGCATTTTCATCGGCGTACCGATGGGCGTGTTCGCGGCGGTGCATCAGGGCCGCTGGCCGGATCATATCGTTCGCGTCGTGGCGCTGTTGGGGTACTCGGCGCCGATCTTCTGGCTCGGCCTGGTGGCGCTACTGGTGTTTTACGCCAAGCTCGGCTGGGTTGCCGGCCCGGGCCGTCTCGATGTTTTTTACGATGGCATCATCGAGCCGGTTTCCGGCATCCTGATGCTCGATGCCGCGCTCGCCCGCGACTGGGATATATTCTACAACGCACTGTCGCACCTGATTCTGCCGGCCTCGATCCTGGGCACCTTCGCGCTAGCCTATATCGCACGCATGACGCGCAGTTTCATGCTCGACCAGTTAAGCCAGGAATATATCCTGACGGCGCGCGTCAAGGGTATTCCCGAATCGCAGGTCATCTGGCGGCACGCCTTCCGTAACGTGCTGGTGCAGCTGATTACCATCATCGGGCTGACCTACGCCTCGCTGCTGGAAGGCTCGGTGCTGACCGAGACGGTTTTCTCGTGGCCCGGGATCGGCCAGTACATTACCAATTCGCTGTTCAACAACGACATGAACGCCGTTCTCGGGGGCACCATCGTCGTCGGCGCCTGCTTCGTCGGTATCAACATGCTGTCTGATCTGCTGTATCGGCTGGTCGACCCGAGGATTCGTTGATGGCGGACGATATGACGCTGCGCGGCTGGCTGCTGGCCGAGGTGCCGCGGTCGAAATGGCAGGCGCGCAGCCAGCGGTTTTACATCGGCTGGCTGGAGTTTCGACGCAACCCGGTAGCCGTGATCGGGCTGATAATCATCCTGGGGCTGGTCGGCGTCGCCGCGCTGGCGCCGTGGATTACGGCTTCGGACGGGCTCGAGCCCGACCTCGTCAACCGGCTGCAGGCACCCAGTGCCGAGCACTGGTTCGGTACCGATCAGCTCGGGCGCGATATATTCGACCGTATCATCTGGGGTTCGCGTATTACGTTGTATATCGTCAGCCTGGTGGCGATCATCGTGGTGCCGATCGGGCTCGTCATCGGCGTGATTGCCGGTTACCTCGGCGGCCTGGTGGACAGCATCCTGATGCGCGTGACCGATATTTTCCTCGCGTTTCCGCGCCTGATCCTGGCGATGGCCTTCGTCGCGGTGCTGGGCCCGGGTCTCGAAAACGCGGTGCTGGCGATCGCGCTGACGACATGGTCGCCGTTCGCGCGCATTGCCCGCGCCGAAGCGTTGACCGTGCGCAACAGCGAGTTCATTCTCGCGGCGCAGGTACAGGGCGTCAGCACGGCCGGTATCCTGACCCGTCACGTCGCGCCGCTGTGCCTGTCTTCGGTCATCGTGCGGCTGACGCTGGACATGGCCGGCATCATCCTGACCGCGGCGGGGCTTGGCTTCCTCGGCCTCGGTGCGCAACCGCCGACACCGGAGTGGGGCGCGATGATTTCGCTCGGACGGCAATACCTGATCGACCAGTGGTGGGTGCCGACGGTACCCGGGATCGCCATTCTCGTCGTCAGTCTTGGCTTCAATTTGCTGGGCGACGGTTTACGTGACGTTTTCGATCCCAAGAGCGGGGGTTAATCGATGAGTGAATCGCCGCTACTCAGAGTCGAGGACCTGCATGTCAGTTACAACACGCCGACCGGGATCGTAAACGCGGTCAGCGGCGTCAGCTTCGAGCTGGGCCGTGAAAAGCTTGGCATCGTCGGCGAGTCCGGCTCCGGTAAGTCGCAAACCGGGCGCGCGATCCTCGGCCTGACGGCGACCGGGGGCCAGGTACGTGCAAGGCGGCTGGAGTTCGACGGCACCGATTTACTGCATGCCAACGCGCGCACCATGCGGCACGTTCGCGGCGGCTGTATATCGATGATCATGCAGGACCCAAAGTACTCGCTGAATCCGGTCATGACTATCGGCGCGCAGATCGAGGAAGCCTTCCTGGTGCATCGGGCAACCAGCAAGACCGAGGCGCGTCAGCGCACCCTCGACATGCTGCGCGCGGTCAAAATCCGTGCACCGGAGCGCGTCTACAAGGCTTATCCGCACGAGGTCTCGGGCGGCATGGGGCAGCGCATCATGATCGCGATGATGATGATACCGGAGCCCGATATCATCATCGCCGACGAGCCGACCTCGGCGCTCGACGTCACCGTGCAGCTGCAGGTACTGGCGGTGCTCGATGATATGCTCAGCGAACGCGGCATGGGGCTGATCTTCATCAGCCACGATCTCAACCTGGTAGCCTCGTTCTGCGACCGGATCCTGGTAATGTACGGCGGCAAGGTGGTCGAAGAATGCGCAGCAGCCGATCTCGAACAGGCAACTCATCCCTATACCCGCGGCTTGCTCAACTGTTTGCCCAGCCTCGATGGTGCGCGCGAGGAGTTGCCGGTACTGCTCCGTGATCCTGCCTGGCTGGCGAATTCGGAAGCCTCGCGATGATCGATATCCGTAACCTCGATGTGGTCTTCGGTCATGGCAGCGGCGTGCATCATGCGGTGCGTGACTTTGCGATGCGCATCGAGCCCGGACAGTCCTACGGACTGGTAGGCGAATCCGGCTCGGGCAAGACGACTGTGCTGCGCGCACTGGCGGGGCTGCTCGATCGCGTCGCGCACGTCAGCGGCGAGATGACGGTGGCGCAGGAGTCGCTGCAGGGACAGCACCGCTCGCGGGATTTTCGGCGGCGTGTGCAAATGGTTTTCCAGGATCCGTTCGGATCGCTGCATCCGCGCCACACCGTCGATACGATTCTCGGCGAGCCGGCTCGCGTGCATCGACTCGACCGGATCGAGGACCGGGTAGTGCAGGCGCTGGAAGAAGTCGGTCTCGATGCTTCGTTCCGGTTTCGCTACCCACACCAGATATCCGGCGGGCAACGCCAGCGGGTTTCGGTGGCGCGCGCGCTGATCACCGAACCCGAGATCGTGTTGCTGGACGAGCCCACCTCGGCGCTCGACGTTTCGGTGCAGGCCGAAGTGCTCAACCTGCTGATGCGGCTGAAGCGCGATCACGGGTTAACCTACGTACTGGTCAGCCACAACCTCGCGGTGGTTGCGCATATGTGCGAAGCCCTGTCAGTGATGCAAAACGGGAGCGTGGTCGAAACCCTAGGGGTACAGCAGTTACGCGATCATAGTCCGCAGATGCCCTATACGCGGCAGCTGCTGACGGCGAGTCTCGGGTACGATCGAGCCGCGATCGACGCCTTCGAGGAATTCGCCTGAAGGCGGGAAGCATCGGCTGGAAAACCTGATGCTGACGGAGATTATAAAATTTACCGTGATTTATCGTATCATGTAACAGTCGGATCCGATGGCTGCATCGGAGATAAAAAAATTACGGGAAACAGAGGGTAAATCGAATGAAGATAGCTGAATTGTTACGTGACAAGACTTCGGGCATCGTCAAGATCGGGCCCGAGCAGAGTATTGCCGAGGCGGCGGCGGCACTGACCGAGAATAAAATTGGCGCCTTGCTGGTGGAAGGCCAGGGCGGGGAGATCGTCGGTATCCTGTCGGAGCGCGATATCATTAGCGGCATGGCCCCGCATGGTGCCGACCTGCACGATGTCGCGGTGGAAGAACTGATGACGCGCAAACTGATTCACTGCTCGCCGCAGGATACGGTGCTCGAGACTATGGCCATGATGACCGATCGTAACATCCGGCACCTGCCGGTGTTCGATAACGATGAGCTGGTCGGGTTTATCAGCATCCGCGACCTGGTTAAATGGCGCATCATGGAAGTTCAGTCGGAAGCCGAGGCGATGCGAGCGGGCATCAGTCTAGCGAGGAGCCGATTCGGTTTGCCCGGATGCTAATCTCAGCTTGATTTATCCGTCATAGCGGGTCTGCCCCGCAATCCGTCTAAAATGTCTCCAGGAGATTAATCAGGGAAACCGTTGGGCTTGCCTGACAATCTCCGGAGAAGGCTTGTTCATGGATTGCGGCTCGTCGGTCGCAAAGACATTATTTGGCGGCGTCGAGCGCCTGGTCTATATCCGCGATAATATCCTTGACGTTTTCGATGCCGATCGACAGTCGCACCAGGTCCTCGGAAACACCCGACGCAGCCAGCTCTTCCGGCGCCAGCTGACGATGCGTGGTCGATGCCGGGTGGCAGGCGAGCGACTTGGCGTCACCGATGTTCACCAGGCGCGTAATCAACTGCAGCGCGTCGATAAACCTGGTGCCGGCCTCGATCCCGCCCTTGATACCGAATGAAAGAATCCCCGAAGCTTTGCCGCCCATGTACTTGTCGCACAGCGCTTTGTGCGGGCTGCTGTCGAGCCCGGCGTAGCGCACCCACTCGACCCCGGAATGGCCTTCCAGGTGTTGCGCTACGGTTAACGCATTGTCGCAGATCCTATCCATACGCAGCGGTAGCGTCTCGAGACCCTGCAACGCGAGGAAGGAGTTCATCGGCGCCAGCGACGCACCCATGTTGCGCAGCGGCACGACCCGCGCGCGCAGGATATAGGGCGGCAGCCCGGTCTCGGTAAATACCACGCCGTGATACGAAACATCGGGCTCGTTGAGGCGCCTGAAGCGATCCTTGTTGGCGACCCAGTCGAAGTTGTTGGAGTCGACGATAATGCCGCCGATGATGGTGCCGTGACCACCGATGTACTTGGTTAGCGAGTGCACCACGATATCCGCGCCGTGTTCGATCGGGCGCCGTGGGCGTGCGCGATCTCGCACACCCGGGCGATATCGACGACGTTACCTGCCGGGTTTCCCAGCGACTCACAGTACACGGCCTTGGTTTTGCCATCGATCAATGCGGCCATCGCGTCGAGGTTCTCGGGGTCTGCGAACCGCACCTTGATGCCCATCTGCGGGAAGGTGTGCGCGAACAGGTTGTAGGTGCCGCCGTACAGCGTCGACATGCTGATGAAGTTATCGCCGGCTTCGGCAATCGTTTGAATGGCGTAGGTCGTAGCCGCCTGGCCGGAAGCCAGCGCCAGCCCGGCAGCCCCGCCCTCCATGTCTGTAATACGTTGCTCCAACACGTCGTTGGTCGGGTTCATGATGCGGCTGTAGATATTCCCCAGCACCGCCAGGTTGAACAGGTCGGCGCCGTGCTGAGTGTCGTCGAAGGCGTACGCGGTAGTCTGGTAAATCGGAACTGCGACGGCCTTGGTGGTGGGATCCGGGCTATAGCCCGAGTGCACTGCTTTGGTCTCGATTTCCATTATTACCTGTTACTTACTGTGGATATGTCCTGCTGTCAGCCATTAGAACGCAAGCGCACGGTATCTGCAACTTGCCGACCAGGACTGCCTATTCGGCGGCCCTGTCCGATGCCGCCAGTTTCGCCTCGCGGTGAAACACGTACATGCCCGATCCGACAATTATGGATATCCCGAGCCAGGTCATCGGGTCCGGAAACTCCCTGAAAACTATCAGCCCGAGAATAGTAGCGCCGATAATTTCGACATACTGGAACGGTGCCAGGATGCCGATCGAAGCCAGCCGGTAGGCGTAAACCACGAGTAAATGGCAAACGGTCGCGATCAATCCCAGGGTACCCAACAGCAGCCATTGATCGGTCGACGGCCAAACCGCTATCAGGATGCCGATGTCTTCGGCGCTGCCGAAGATCAACGCAATGCTCATAACCAGGCAGCCAAAAATACCGGCGAAAAACTGCAGCCGGATCGGGTCTTCGTGCCTGACCAGCTTGCGCGTCAGCAGGATGTAGAAAGAAAAGCAAAAAGCTGCGGACACCGGGTACAGGACGGCATAGCCGACCTCGGCGAACGTAGGTCGGATTATGATCAGTGCGCCGACGAAGCCGAGACTGATCGCTGAAATGCGGCGCCAGTGTATCGCCTCGCCGAAAAACAGCGCCGATAGCAGGGTCACCAGCAACGGCTCGATGAAAAAGATCGCGATCGCGTCGGCGAGCGGCAGGTAGGCAAGCCCGGAAAAGAAGAACAGGGTTGCGGATGCTATCAGCGCGCCGCGCGCGGCGTGCAGCCACAGGGCAGGGGTAAACCAGGGTCCCCGCGTCATCAGCAGCAGCGGCGACATCAATATGATCTGAAAGAAAAAACGGCTCCAGGTGACCTGGCCCGACGAAATCGACCCCGACAGCCATTTCGCGATGGCGTCGATACCCGGCAGCATAAGCATCGCTACGATCATCATCGCCATCGCCCTGGCGGTGTCGTTGTTATTTATCATTGGCGAGGCGGGCTTCCGGAAAGCAGGGCTGGCAGTCTATTGTAATTTCGGCGCTTCGGGAACCCGGCCGGCCTGTATTAAATGCGCCACCGAGTTAGCTTGAACCGACCCCTGGCGATCTGGCCGGGCTTTTCGCTTTGCCCGCCGTATTGAGGCTTGATATGCTACTCCGCTCGAAAATCCGGCACCGCTATGAGCAAGTATTCTATTTTTTCACTGGTTCGCAACGCGATCAGTTACCACGAAAACTGGGCCGCCGCCTGGCGCAGCCCGGAGCCGAAGCAGGAATACGACGCGCTGATCATCGGCGGTGGGGGGCACGGACTGGCCACGGCCTATTACCTGGCCAAGGAACACGGCATGACCAATATTGCCGTGCTCGAGAAGGGCTGGATCGGTGGCGGTAATACCGGGCGCAATACCACCATCGTGCGTTCCAATTACCTGTGGGACGAGTCCGCCCACCTGTACGAGAAATCGATGCAGCTATGGGAAGGGCTGAGCCAGGATCTGAACTACAACGTGATGTTCAGCCAACGCGGGGTTTATAACCTCGGGCACAACCTGCAGGACATGCGCGATATCCAGCGCCGCGTCAACGCCAACCGCCTGAACGGCATCGACGGGCATGTCGTCTCACCGGAGGAAATCAAGCGCGCAATCCCGGAGATCAATATCGACCAGGGCTGTCGCTACCCGATCCTCGGCGCTTCGTTTCAGCCGCGCGGCGGTGTTGCACGCCACGACGCGGTGGCCTGGGGCTTTGCCCGCGGCGCCGACAGGTATGGCGTCGATATCATCCAGAATTGCGAGGTGACCGCAATCCGCCAGGAAAACGGCGCCGTCACCGGCGTCGAGACCACGCGTGGGCGTATCAACGCGAAGAAAATTGGCGTGGTCGTGGCCGGACACTGCTCGGTGCTCGCCGAAATGGCGGGTTTTCGCATGCCGATCGAAAGTCATCCGCTGCAGGCGCTGGTGTCGGAGCCAATCAAGCCGATCATCAATACAGTCATCATGTCGAACGCGGTGCACGGCTATATCAGCCAGTCGGACAAGGGCGACCTGGTCATCGGCGCAGGCATCGACGGTTACAATGGCTACGGCCAACGCGGCAGTTTCCCGACCATCGAGCACACCGTGGCGGCGATCTGCGAAATGTTCCCGATATTCAAACGTGTGCGCATGAACCGGCAATGGGGCGGTATCGTCGATACCGCGCCCGACGCCTGTCCGATTATCGGCAATACCCCGGTCGAGGGGCTTTACTTCAATTGCGGCTGGGGCACGGGCGGCTTCAAGGCGACCCCTGGCTCAGGCTGGGTGTTTGCGCACAACGTCGCCACCGGCGAGCCACACGAGCTCAACCGTCCGTTCTCGCTCGATCGATTCGTAACCGGCTTCCTGATCGACGAGCATGGCGCCGCCGGCGTGGCGCACTAGGAGGAATGGCAAATGTTCCTGATTGAATGCCCCTGGTGCGGTCTGCGCGACGAAACCGAGTTTTCCTGTGCCGGCGAAGCGCATATCGCGCGTCCTCTCGAAACCGAAAAGCTCAGCGACGAGGAATGGGCCGATTACCTGTTTATGCGCAGCAACCCGAAAGGCGCGCACCGTGAGCAATGGCTGCACGCGGCCGGCTGTCGCCGTTATTTCAACGCTCTGCGCGATACCGTGACCTACAAAATATCCGCGACCTATAAAATAGGCGAGACGCCGCCGAGCGAGGGCAAAAAATGAGCCAGCGCTTCAGAACCGCGCAGGGCGGTCGCGTCGATCGCGAACGCGAAATCCAGTTCACCTTCAACGGCAAGTCCTATACCGGTCTCGCCGGAGATACGCTGTGCTCGGCCTTGCTGGCCAACGGCGTCCACATGATCGGCCGCAGCTGGAAGTATCATCGTCCGCGTGGCGTCATGAGCGCCGGCTCGGAAGAGCCGAACGCGATTTTCCAGGTCGAAAAGGGCAATCGAACGATTCCGAACGCGCGCGGCACCCAGGTGGAACTGTATGACCAGCTCGACGCCAGCAGCGTCAATTGCTGGCCCAGCCTCGATCTCGACCTGTTGTCAATCAACAGCAAGTTCAGCCGCCTGATGCCAGCCGGGTTTTACTACAAGACTTTCATGTGGCCGCAGTCGATGTGGATGAAGTATGAGCATTTTATCCGCAAGGCGTCGGGACTGGGCGAATCACCGCGTGAGCTCGACCCGGATCGCTATGAACATACGCACGCGCATTGCGATGTGCTGGTCGGCGGCGGCGGGGTCGCGGGTTTAAGCGCGGCGCTGGCCGCCGGGCGCGCCGGCGCACGCGTGATTATCGCTGACGAGCAATCCGAGTTCGGCGGCCTCACGCTCGCCAGCAAGGCCCGGATCGATGACGGCGAGGCAAGCCAGTGGATCGAAAACGCCGTGGCTGAATTGCAGCAGATGCCTGAAGTCACGTTGCTGCCGCGCAGTACCGTGTTCGGTTACCACGATTACAACTTTTTGACGATTAACCAGCGGCTGAGCGATCATTTGCCGCTGGCCGAGCGCCCCGCCAGCCGTGAAAAACTGTGGCAGGTCAGGGCGCAGCAGGTGGTGCTAGCGACCGGCGCCGCGGAACGCCCGCTGATATTTGCCAACAACGATCGTCCGGGAATCATGCTGGCCTCGGCGGCTTCGATTTACTCCAATCGTTACGCGGTCCAGCCAGGCAGTCGCGCGGTCGTCTTTACCAACAACGACAGCGCCTATCAGAGCGCGCTCGACCTGAAGGCGGCTGGAGTCGAGGTCGAGGCCGTGGTCGACGCGCGCGCCGGTTCGGACAGCGAGTTAGCCAACACCGTGCGCAGCGCCGGAATCCAGGTTATCAACGGCAGCGTCGTGATCGATACCGCGGGGCGCAAACGTCTGTCCTCGGTTCAGGTCATGCGCCTGTCCGCAGAGGGCAGTTCGGTCAGCGGCGAGACCAGGGCCCTGAGTTGCGATCTGCTGGCTGTTTCCGGCGGTTGGAGCCCGGTGGTGCATCTCAACGCCCAGTCCGGGGCGAAGCCGGTGTGGGACGAGGCGAACGCGATGTTTCGCCCGGGGGAGCCGACGCAGGCGCAGTTTTCGGCCGGTGGGGCGAACGGCACGCTGGATCTGGCGGGATGCCTGCAGGAAGGCGCCGCGGCGGGTAACCAGGCCGCCATCGCCTGTGGCTTCGAGGCGTCCACGCAGCCCGCGAGGGCCGAACCGATAGACAGTCAGGCTATACTGCCGTTGTGGCTGCTGCCGTCACCCTATACTCCGGGCCGCGGTCCCAAGGCCTTCGTCGATATGCAGAACGATGTCGGCGCCGCCGACATCGCGCTCGCGGTGCGCGAAGGATTCAAATCGGTCGAACACGTGAAACGCTACACCGCGATGGGCTTCGGCACCGACCAGGGCAAGCTCGGCAACATCAACGGGATGGGTATCCTGGCCGCCAGCATGGGCCAGAGTATCGCCGCCACCGGCACCACGACTTATCGCCCCAATTACACGCCGGTGAGCTTTGGCGCCTTTGCCGGGCAAAATCTCGGTGACCGGCTGTTCGACCCGGTGCGCAAGACGGCGATGCACGCCTGGCACGAGGAAAACGGCGCCCTGTTCGAAGATGTCGGCCAGTGGAAAAGACCCTGGTATTACCCCAAAGACGGCGAAGACCTGCAGCAGGCGATCGATCGCGAATGCCTGGCGGTGCGCGACAGCGTCGGAATTCTCGATGCCTCGACGCTCGGCAAGATCGAGATCAGGGGTAAGGATTCGGCCCGCTTCCTCGAGATGATTTACACCAACAACTGGATGAAGCTCGAGGTCGGCAAGGGGCGTTACGGCTTTATGCTCGGTGAAGACGGTATGGTCATGGACGACGGCGTCACCATTCGCCTGGCGGAGGATCATTTCTTCATGCATACCACCACCGGCGGCGCCGCCGGCGTGCTCGCGTGGATGGAGCGCTGGCTGCAAACCGAGTGGCCCGAGATGGAGGTGTTCCTGACCTCGGTTACCGATCACTGGGCAACCGCGGCAGTGGTCGGTCCGAAAAGCCGCGCTGTCGTCTCGGCGGTGTGTGATGGCATCGATTTTTCCGCGCAAGCTTTTCCCTTCATGGCATCGAAGACCGGGACTATCGGGGACGTCGAATGCCGGGTGAATCGTATCAGCTTCTCCGGTGAGCTGGCCTACGAGGTCAATATCCCGGCCAACCACGGCCGTTTCATGTGGGAGAAACTCATGCAGGCCGGGGCAGCATTCAATATCACCCCGTATGGCACCGAAACCATGCACGTGCTGCGCGCCGAAAAGGGCTATGTCATCGTCGGCCAGGATACCGACGGTTCGGTCACGGTAGACGATCTCGGATTGAACTGGGCGCTGTCCAAAACCAAGGACGATTTTATCGGCAAACGCTCGTTGAGCAGACCGGACACGGTACGCAAGGACCGCAAGCAGCTGGTAGGCTTGCTGACTGAAGATCCGCAGACGGTTATCCCCGAAGGAGCGCAATTGGTCGATGATCCGAAGGCGCCAACCCCGGTACCGATGATCGGGCATGTCAGTTCCAGCTACTACAGCGCCTGCTGCGGTCATTCGATCGCGATGGCGTTGGTCAAGGGCGGGCGCGATCGCATGGGTGACACGGTTTATGCGTCGCTGGCCGGCGGTCGAGTCATCGAGGCGACGATTACAGAGTCCGTGTTCTACGACAAAGAGGGGGCCAAGGCCGATGTCTGACCTGTTTCAACAGGAGAGCCCGCTGGTTCAGATCGAGTTCTCCGAACCGAAAGGGGCCGCGCCGCGCATCGAGGAAAAGCCGTTTAACGGATACCTCAATCTGCGCGGCAGATCCGATCACACCGGCTTTATTGCCGGCGTGTTAAAAGTGCTCGGAGTGGAGGCGCCGACCGAGGCCAATACCGTAATCGACGCCGGGGATAACCGGATCTACTGGTTCGGCCCCGACGAATGGTTAATCGTAACCAAACCGGGTCAACAGACCCGGGTAAGGAATGACCTGCTGGCCGCGTTCGCTGGCGTGTTTAGTTCGGTAGTCGACAATTCCAGCGGTCTGACCACGATTCACGTCACTGGCGATAATGCGGCCGCGCTGATCGCGACCGATTGTCCGCTCGACCTGCATCCGCGCGAATTCAAGCCGGGACAGTGTGCCCAAACGCGCCTCGCAAAGGCGGGAATGACAATTTCGCCGTTGGCGGACGGCTCGGGATTCGAGCTGATTATTCGCCGCAGCTTTGCCGACTACCTGCTGCTGTGGTTGCAGGATGCGGCCATCGCCTTCGAGTAAACGCAATCGAAAAACTAACTCCGCGCAATCACCGTTGCGTTAGCATTTACCTGAAACCGGTCTTATCGTCGACGATGATGGGTATCGCTTATGTATTACGGCGAAAAGCTTAATAGCATCAGCCACCTGGTCGGTGCGGTACTGGCACTCGTCGGCTTCGGGGCGCTGCTGGCAATCGGCATTCAG
>JAACFA010000151.1 GCA_009937625.1 Gammaproteobacteria bacterium
GCGGCAGTTACGGCCTGTTGTGCCACCAGGGCGGGGGTATGGTTTGCGATGGCATCCTGTTCAAGCTTGCCGAAGATCGTTTCTGGTACGTGCACGCCGATGCCGATGTTTACCTGTGGCTGGTGGCGCATGCTCACGATTACGCGGTCGAAATTCACGATCCCCGGTCCTGGGTGCTGCAGGTGCAGGGTCCCCGCTCGATAGACGTGCTGGCGCGCGCCTGCGATGGCGGGCCGCCGGATGAGTTCAAGTATTTCGACGCTTTCCAGGGGAGCATGGGCGGCCAGCCGGTGCTGGTCAGCCGCACCGGCTGGTCGGCCGAGCTCGGTTTCGAAGTCTATAACATGGATCCCGACGTCGACGGCCGCGCGCTATGGGATCACATGATCGCGGCCGGCGCCGAATTCGAAATGGCGGGATGCAGCCAGCTGGCGATGAATATCCGCCGCATCGAGGGCGGCATATTGAATTACCGCACCGACATGGACTGGCATACCACGCCCTACGATATGGGCCTCGGCATGTTCGTCGATCTGGACGGCCACGATTTCATCGGCCGCGATGCGCTCGAGCGGGCCGACAAACAGGCACGCTTTTCCGGGTTCAAAAGCGAGGGCAGGTCGTTGCGCTATGGTTCCGAGATCCTGTCAGCGGGTGAAGCGGTGGGTCGGGTAACCGCCCACGAGGTCTCGCCCTACCTGCGGTGCGGCGTCGGCTTCGCGCTGTTCGATTCGGCGCGGCAAATGCAGGATTCCGGGCTCGTCGTCATCGATCGAGACGGCAACGAGTGCCCGATCGAGCGCGTTGAGCTGCCGTTTTACGATGCCGAAAAAAACATTCCTCGAGGATTACCGCCGACCGACGGCAGCCCCGACTAGCAACGCTCTGGCAGCGAATCGATAACCGGGGCCACGGCGTGGGTTGCTGCTGAATCCCGTGGAAATCGTCGCCCCGGTATCAGGCCTGGCAAGGTTTTTCGAATCGCTGGGGTTCGCTCCCGGTTTCCTTTAGTATTACCTCACACCAGTTCCAGGATGTTGTCATGGCAAGAGTTTCAGTTTTGATTACTGGCGCTTCCGGCGGTATCGGTCGAGCGGCAGCGCTAGAATGCGCAACGCGTGGCGCCAGAATCGGGGTTCATTACAACGGCAATCGCGCGCGCGCCGAAGCGACGTTGGCTGCGTTGCCGGGCGATGGTCACCAATTGTTTCAGTGCGATATTTCCGACGCGGAGGCCGCGCAGCAGCTAATCGAGCAGGCCCACGAGGCGTTCGGCGGGCTCGACGTGCTGGTCAATAATGCCGGGATTTCGCAGCGCCATCGTTTCGAGGATATCGACTATGCCACCTGGCGCGAGACCTGGCGGCGTATCGTCGATACCAATCTGACCGCGGCCGCCAATCTCTGTTTCTGCGCCGGTCAGAAAATGATCGCGGCCGGCGGCGGGCGCATTGTCAACGTGTCCTCGCGCGGTGCTTTCCGTGGCGAACCGCTGATGCCGTGGTACGGCGCCTCCAAGGCCGGGATGAACGCGATGGGCCAGTCGCTGGCGCAGGCGCTCGGTCCAAAGGGCGTTTTTGTTTACACCGTCGCGCCCGGATTCGTCGAGACCGAAATGGCGGCCGCGGTACTGTCGTCGCCCGAAGGAGACGACATACGCAACCAGAGTACGATCGGTCGAGTCGCGCAGCCCGAAGAGCTGGGCAAGACCGTCGCCTTCCTCGCGCTCGAGGCGCCAGAATTCATGACCGGCTGTATCGTCGATGTGAACGGCGCCTCTTACCTGCGCTCCTGAAGCGGCGTTCCCGATTTTATTTTCTGACGCGATTATCGATCGATGGCAGGGCGCGCAGATAGTCGATTAGAGCGTCTCGGTCCGGCGGGGTTAAATGTTTAATACCTTCGATTACTGCCTCCATCGATCCGGCGGTATATTCGCCGTTCGGTAGCTCGCCGAATTTCAAGAACTCTTCCAATCCCTCGCGGCTCCAGTCGCCGATACCGGTGCCCGCGTGCGGCGTAATGTTGGGAACCAGCTCGCCTTCCGGCCCCTCTGCGTTGCCGGCGTAGGCCATGTCTGCCTGCAATGCGCCAAGCAGATTGCGCGGCGAGTGACATTCACCGCAATGCCCCAGGGCCTCGGCGATGTAGGCGCCCCGGTTCCATTGTTCGTTTCGGGCGGGGTTTTGCTGGATCTCGCCAGCGTCGAAAAATAGCCACTTCCAGACCGTTGCCGCCACCCTCGAAACCAGAAACCATGCCAGTTCGTGCTCACGGTTAGGCTGTGCCGACGCGGGCAGCGACATAAGGTAGGCATGCATCGCAAACGCGTCGTCAGCGCGAATAAGGGTATAGGAGGTATAGGGAAACGCCGGGTAATAGTCGCTGCCGTCGGGCGCCCGTCCCTGGTGCAGCGCGCGCTGGAAATCTTCGGCGCTCCAGGCGCCGATGCCGGCAGTCGGATGTGCTGTAATATTCGGGGTATAGAAGGTTCCGAAAGGAGTCTCCAGCGGCCGGCCGCCAGCCAGTGGCTCCCCGCCTTCTGCAGTGTGGCAGTGGGTACAGCCACTGATTTTAAGCAGGTATTCGCCGCGTGCGAGCAAGCCGGCATCGGCCGTTGCCTGCGCAAAAACGCCGCTGGAAGACGCTGCGATTAGAACGCCCACCGCGGCAAGTAGACGTAGGGCAGGGATCATGAAAGCATCATACGAACGGCTCAATGGAATCTTCAATGAGAAGGTACGGCAGCTTCGATGGCGGGAAAGCCGCGATTACAGTCAGGGCAAAGAAAGTAAGTCGAGCTTGCAGATTGGCGGGATCCGGTGTCACAGACATGCCACCGGATCCCTTATGCTGGCGAATTCAAAGCCCTGTGAAAATCCGCGAGAGCCTGATTAATTTTTCTCGCGAAATTCGTCGTGGCATCCCTTGCAGGTTTTTCCCACTGCGCTGATCTTGGGCTTGAGCGCATCGAGACCGTTGCCGGCTTCCGCGGCCAGTTCGTTTACGGCCGCAGCATACTTCTTACCATACTCGCTGATTTCGGGATAGGTCGTCCAGATCTTACCCAGCGCGGTTGTTTTTCCCGGGTAGGCTTCGATGTCCGTGCCTTTTTTCCAGGCGCCACCGATTTTCAGTGAAAGCTGGGTTTTCAGGTTGTTAGCCAGCGTGGAGGCGAGCTCCGCATCGTAGTCCATCTTGCCCTTGGCCATGCCGAACAGCGGCCCAACGTTATAGGCGCGCAATTGCATTTCGCCCTGGCGTGCTTTTATCAATTTGAGGTTGGGGTCCTTGGCGGCAAAGCCTGGAGCGGCGAGGGTCAGGCCGGCGATTAACAGGCAAAGTCGTGTAGCTAGTTTCATGGTTAACTCCTTGGTGTTTTTGTCGTGCGCTGAAGCATTATAGATGGTAATAAATTTACATCAAATTGAATATTATTGCGCTATAGTGCTGCAAATATGCAGCACATTAACTGGGATAACCTGCGCTACGTACTTATGGTCGCGAATAAAGGCTCGATCGCGGCGGCCGCGCGCGAACTCGAGGTCAATCGAACTACGGTGCTGCGCCGGATCAACAAATTTCAGGAAAACCTGAATTGTCGCATCTTCGATCGCGGCGATACCGGTTACGTGTTGACCCCGGAAGCGGAAAAAATGATCAAAGCCGCGCGCGAGGTGGAAAATACCCTGTTCGATATGCAACGGCAAATTGCCGGGCACGAGCTCAAGCTCGAGGGCGAATTGCGCGTGACCACTACGGACAGTTTCATGCTATCGGTGCTGGGGCCCCACCTGGCCACTTTTCGACAGAAACATCCGCATATCGTGGTCGATATTCTGGTGACCAATAGCCTGCTCGATCTTACCCGGCGCGACGCGGATGTCGCCATCCGCCCGACCCGCGAACCAGAAGCCAGCCTGGTAGGGCGCCGTCTCTGCGACGTCGAGTTCGGTGTTTACGCCGTCCCCGAAATTATGACCGCGCCGGACCGTGACAGTATACTCGATGCGCGCTGGATCGGTTTTACCGACAGCCTGCAGTCAACCCCGCTTGGATCCTGGTTTGATAAAACGATTAAGCAGCGGAACGTCTGCCTGCGCTGCGACTCTTTTGTCGCCATTCGCATCGCGGCCGAGGCCGGGATCGGGCTTGCGTTAATGCCCCGGTTTCTGGGCGATGATTCTTCGGAACTGGTACGATTGCCGCTGCCGGCCGATGAGCTGACCACCGGCCTGTGGATTCTGACGCATCCCGACCTGGTGCGCTCGGCCAGGGTCAATGCCTTTATCCAGCACTTTACGGAAGCGCTTTCCGTACCCTGATGCGGGTAACAGCGATACCTCCCAGGATAGCTACCAGGGCCAGGATATGCAGCCAGGTTACCGGCTCCGCGAGCAGCCAGGCGCCGCACAGAAAGGCGACCACCGGGATCAGGTAGTTGATGGTCGACAGGAAGGTCGGCCCGGCGCGATCGATTACCGCGAATAATATTATGGTCGCTATCCCGGTCGGGCCGATTCCCAGCCAGATGACCGCGAACATTGAATCCTGGCTGATGCTATTGTTCTGCGGGGCTATGATCAGCCACGCCGGGAACATGATCAGGCTTGCCATGATGAGCACGCTGCAGGCGCCGACCATCGGGCTGAAGCGCGGCAGGCGTTTGATCAGTATCGAATTGACCGCGTAGCAGCTTGCCGCGGTGAATATCGCCAACCCGCTCCAGAACTCGCGTCCGCCGCCTTCGAACACCGGCCCCAGCAGCAGGATGACCCCGGTAATGCCGAGGATGAATCCGATCAGCTTGTAACGATTGAGCGTTTCTCCCTCGACCAGGTAGTGCGCGAATACCATGGTCAGCAGCGGCATGATCGCCATGATCATGCCGGCGACGCCCGAGTCGACCGATTGTTGACCCCAGGTGATCAGGAAAAACGGTAACGCGTTGCCGGCGATCGCCATCACCAGGAAGCCCGCCCAGGCCGCCCAGGACAGCGGCAGCGAATCACCGCGGGCGTAGACTACCAGCGACAGCACGATCGCACCCAGCGCCAGGCGGTAAAACACCACGGAGACCGGATCGACGCTTTTCACCGATATCGCGTTGAACATGAACGAAGTGCCCCATAGCGCGACCAGCACCATCAGCAGCAGCCAGTTGAGCAATGAGGGGCTTCGTATCAAGGCTTATTCTTGCAGCTGCGGCAGGTCGCGATACAGCTCGAGTGCTTCCGGGTTAGCCAGCGAGTGAAGGTTTTTGACCGGTCGGTCATGTATCACTTCGCGTACCGCCAGCTCGACGATCTTGCCCGACTTGGTGCGCGGTATTTCGCTGACCTGAACGATCTTCGCGGGCACGTGACGCGGCGTGCATTTTTCGCGGATAGTTTTGCGAATCCTGTCGGCGAGGTCGTCGTTCAGTTCGATACCTTCCCGCAGCACGACGAACAGCACCACGCGCACGTCGTCCTGCCAGTCCTGTCCGATGACGATACTTTCGACCACTTCGTCGAGCTGCTCGACATGGCGGTAAATCTCGGCCGTGCCGATGCGCACCCCGCCGGGATTCAGGGTCGCATCCGAGCGTCCGTAAATCACGATGCCGTTACGCTCGGTGAGCATGACATAATCGCCGTGATGCCAGACGTTATCGAAGCGCGCGAAGTAGGCGTTATGATATTTTGCGCCGCTTTCATCACCCCAGAAGTAAACCGGCTGACAGGGGAAGGTTTTGGTGCAGACCAGCTCGCCTTTCTGGTTACGCACCGAATTACCGCCCTCGTCGAACACTTCGACCGCCATACCGAGGCCGCGGCACTGGATTTCGCCGCGGTAAACCGGCAACAGCGGACAACTGATGACAAAACAGGAGACGATGTCGGTGCCGCCCGATACCGATGCCAGGCAAAGGTCCTGCTTGATGTTCTGGTAAACGTAGTCGAAACTTTCCGGCGCCAGCACCGAACCGGTAGAGGCCAGGCAGCGTAACGAGGACAGCTCGAACCCGTCCATCGGTTTGAGCCCGGCCTTCTTCATCGCGTCGATATACTTGGCCGAGGTGCCGAAAATCGTCAGGTCGACATCGTCGGCATAGCGCCACAGGACTTCGCCATCCGGGTAGAACGGCGAGCCGTCATACAGTACCAGGGTCGCGCGACTGGCGAGCCCGCTAACCAGCCAGTTCCACATCATCCAGCCCAGCGTGGTGAAATAAAACAGGCGGTCTCCCGGGTGGACATCGCATTGCAGCATATGCTCTTTCAGGTGCTGAATCAGCGTGCCGCCGATCCCGTGCGTAATGCACTTGGGTTTGCCGGTAGTGCCCGACGAATACAGCACGTAGAGCGGATCGTCGAAGCGGCGCGGCACGAAATCGATGCTCTCCACCAGGTTGGTGAGGATCTCGCTCCAGTCAACGGCATCGATGTTATTGCCGAATCCGGCAAGCCCGATCTGTATTACCTGCTCGACGCTCGGCAGCTGCGCGCAAATATCCCGGGTTTTGTCGTTGAGATCGTGGCGTTTGCCGTTATAAAAATAACCGTCGGCCGTAAACAGGAAACGCGGCTCGGTCTGGCCGAAGCGATCGACCACGCTGTCGACGCCGAAGTCGGGCGAAGTCGAGGTCCAGACCGCGCCGAGACTGGTGGCGGCTAGCATCGCTACCACCGCTTCGGGCATGTTGGGTAAATAGGCGGCGACGCGGTCACCCGGCTGTAAGCCCTGCGCCTTGAGCCAGGCCGCGAGGCTGGCGACCTGCTGGTAGAGCTGCGCGTGGGTCAGGCTGTAGTCGACCTGGTCCTCGGCCCGAAAGTAAATCGCGGTGTCGTCACTCCTGCTGCGCAGCAGGTTCTCGGCGAAATTGAGCGTTGCGTCGGGAAACCATTGCGCCTGCTCGATACGATCGCCGTCGACCAGGACACGCTCGCCCTTGTCGCCGACGACGCCACAAAAATCCCAGACCTCGGACCAGAATAATCCGATAAGGCGAGATCGTGGTGTTGATTTACCTGCGCGATGAAAGTAGTCAAATTGGCCGCATCGATGCTGGCCTGGCTGGGTGTCCACAAAGGTTTAATGTCATTCATTTTAGTTTTCCATCCCGACTTGTGTCATGCCCTGGCGACATTAGAGGCGTCATTCCCGCGCGCATATAGAAACGTCATCCCCGCGCGCATATAGAAACGTCATCCCCGCGAAAGCGGGGATCTTCCAATCCAGGAGCAATTCTAACAAGATTCACAACGCGCAGCGTAAACTGGCGCAGGAATGACTACCGTATGCCGGGGTTCGGGGTAGGGCGTTACTTACCCTTCCACACCGGGTCGCGCTTTTCGGCGAACGCCTTGAAGCCCTCCATGTTGTCCTCGCTACCGTAAAGCAGGTCGACGGTTTCGAACTGGCGCTTGGTAATCCAGTTCATCGCTTCCTGAAACTTCATCGATTCGGCTTCTCGCGCGACCTCCTTGATCGATGCAAACACCAGCGGCGGTCCCGCGGCCAGTTCACGCGCCACGCTCCAGACGCGATCCATCAATTGCTCCTGCGGCAACGCCTCGTTGATGAGCCCCCAGCGCAACGCCTCCGCGGAATCCATCCAGCGCCCCAGGTACAGCATTTCCATCGCGATGTGATAGGGAATTCGCTTGGGCAGGATTTCCGGCAACGCAAAGGTCGAATGATCGGCCGCGTAGATCAAATCTGCCGACAGCATAAGCTCGAAACCGCCGCCGACCGCCATCCCGCTGACCGCGGCGATCACGGGTTTGTTCAATCCGCGCAGTTCCTGTAAACCGGCGAAGCCGCCGACGCCGTAGTCGCCGTCGACCGCATCGCCGTCGGCCGCGGCCTTCAGGTCCCAGCCGGCACAGAAAAAGCGGTCACCCGCGGTTCTGACGATGGCAACCCGCAGCTCCGGATCATCGCGAAACGCCCTGAAGGTCTCGCCCATCAGGCGGCTGGTTTTCAGATCGATGGCGTTGGCCTTGGGCCGGTCCAGCGTGACTTCGAGCACGGCGCCTTCACGTCGCGTTGTGATTACATCTGACATTTATTCCTGCTCCTCTAGTACGATCAGCGCGTCGGCGGCGAATACACCTTCGCCCTTAGCGCCGACCAATAATGGATTGACGTCGAGCTCGATCAGTGAGCTCGCCTGTGATATTGCATAGTCCTGAATTGCCAGGATGGCTTCTACGACGGCGTCGACATCGGCGGGCGGACGCCCGCGGTAGCCCGCCAGCAGCGGTGCCGACTTAAGCTCGGCAAGCGCCTTCTCGATCTCGTCCCGGGCGGCCGGTATCAGCAGGGTTTTGGCATCTTTCAACAGCTCAACCAGGATGCCGCCGCTGCCGATGGTCAGCACCAGTCCAAATTTTGCATCGTGGGTGACGCCGACGATGAGTTCCGCGACCGAGGGTTGCATGGCTTCGAGATAAAGCTTGTTGCCCAGGGTAAATAAATTGTTTGCCGCTTGCGCGACCTCATCGGCGGTGGCGAGATCGAGCCGCACCGCGTCGTGTTCGGTTTTGTGTGCGATGCCGAGCGCCTTGAGTACGACCGGGTAACCTATCTTATCGGCTAAGGCTTGCGCCGCCGCGACCGAATCAACGCAGCCGCCGGCCGGGATCGGAACGCCGCTAGCGGCGAGCGCGCGTTTAGCCGCCGCCTCGTCGAGCGGGGAATGGCGGCCGGACGGCACCGCCACCTCGAGTACCGGCGCCGCCGCTTCGCGTTGCCAGGCACTACCGATGTCGGCGGCAATTTCGGTCGCCTGCAGTGCTTCGTCGATGCCGAGCAGGGTAGCCATGCCGCGATCGCGGTAGTTCTCGATGTAGGCCTCTGGCACGTTTTCGGGCATGCCAACGACAAAAGCGCCTTTGGCATCATGGGCCTTGAGCGCTGCCTCGAAGGCGTCGACCGCGATGTGCCACTCGCTGTCGTCGCAGTGAGTCGAGTGCGGAAAATCGAGAATCAGGTAATTCAGGTCAAAACCGTGCATCACCATGCCGCGGTAGGCGCCCTCCATCATTTCGCGGTCTGCCCAGCTGTAGGTGTGGTAATCGAGCGGGTTGTCGACCGTTACCAGCGGGCCGAGTGCGTCCTGGATCGGCTTTTTCTGCGCCGGCTCGAGGTCGGGAAAGTAAACTTTGCGCGCCTCGGCGGCATCGGCGATGATGCTCGCTTCGCCGCCCGAGCAGGACATCGAAGAAACGCGGTAGCCGGCGAGCGGGCCGTGTACATGCAACAGTTTCAGGGTTTCGAGAAACACCGGGATCGAATGCGCCTGGCCGAAGCCGTTGCGCCGCAGGAACTCGCTCGACACCGCGTGCGAACCGACCAGTGAGGCGGTGTGCGTCATTGCCGATTTCCGCGCTTGCGCACTCTTGCCGACGGTATAAAACACCACCGGTTTACCCAGTTGGCGCGATTTCCGCGCGAGTTCCTCGAAGGCCGCCAGCGAATCGAAACCTTCTATGTAAATCCCGAGCACCGTTACACGGGGGTCGTCGAGCAGGTTCAGCGCCATCTCGGAAATACCGACCACCGCCTGGTTGCCGACGGTCATCACGTAGGCCAGCGGCATACCGCGCTGCTGCATAGTGAAGTTGATCGCGATGTTCGACGATTGTGCAATGATCGCGATGCCGGTGCGACCCTCGGCCAGGCGCCGGGCACCCTGCTGGTCTGGCCATAGCAGCGCGCCGTCGGCATAATTGATAAAACCGTAACAGTTAGGTCCGAGCAGCGGCATGTTGCCGGCCGCGTCGATCAGTTCGGCCTGCAGCTCGCCGCCGGTATCGTCCGATTCGAGGAAACCGGAAGCGAAGCAAACACCGCCGCCACAGCCCGCGTCGCGCAGGCGTCTGACTACCTCGATGGTCAGGTGACGATTGACGCCGATGAAAGCCGCATCGGGTGGGCCGGGTAAATCCTCGATCAGGCGATACGCTTTGATCCCGTGCACTTCGTCCTTGCTCGGATGTATCGGCCAGATTTCGCCGCTGTAACCCATCAACTGGCATTGCTCGACGACACGACCGGCCTGCAGCCCGCCGATGGCCGCGATCGATTTCGGGCGCAGTAAACGTTCGAGGCGCATCGACCGATCAGCCTCCGAGCGGACGCAGCAAATCCCGGGAAATGATATGACGCTGAATTTCGGAAGTGCCGTCCCAGATGCGCTCGACGCGAGCATCGCGCCAGAAGCGTTCCAGCGGCAGTTCGTCCATCAGGCCCATGCCGCCGAAGATCTGTATCGCCTCGTCGGTTACCCGCGCCAGCATCTCGGTGGCGTAAAGCTTGGCGCTGGCGATTTCGCGGTTGGCCTCGAGGCCCTCGTCGAGGCGCCAGGCGGCGGCCAGCGTCAGCCAGTCGGCGGCGTCGATTTCGGTAATCATGTCGGCCAGTTTGAACGAGACGCCCTGGAATTTGCCAATCTGCTGGCCGAACTGCTTGCGCTCGGCGGTGTAGGGCAGGGCGTACTCGAAGGCGCGGCGCGCGCGGCCGACGCTGGTCGCGGCGACCGTCAGCCGCGTGGCGTAGAGCCACTCGTTCATGACGTCGAAGCCACCGTGCAGCTCGCCCAGGATTTGCGATCCGGGAATGCGGCAGTTGTCGAAATTGAGGATGCAGTTCTGGTAACCGCGATGGCTGACCGAGTTGTAGCCCTTACGAATTTCGAAGCCGGGTTCGCCGCGATCGACCAGGAAGCAGGTGATCTTTTTCTTGATGCCGCGCGGGGTTTCTTCCTCACCGGTGGCGACGAAGACGATGACGAAGTCGGCGATGTTGGCGTGGCTGATGAAATGCTTGCTGCCGTTGATGATCCAGTCGCTGCCATCCGGCTTCGCGTTACAGCTCATGCCGCGCACGTCGGAGCCGGCGCCGGGTTCGGTCATCGCCAGGGCGTCGAACTTCTCCCCTTTGACCGCGGGGAACAGGTATTTATCGCGTTGCTCCTCGTTACAGGCCTGCAGGATTCCGGACGGGCGTCCGAAGAAAACCGCGAGTCCGTTAGAGGCGCGCCCGAGTTCGCGCTCGAGCAGGGTGAAGTCGAGGTGACCGAGACCGCCGCCGCCGAATTCCTCTGAAATGTTGGCGGCGAAGTAACCCGCCTCGATACACTTGTCGCGAATCTCGTGGCCAAGCTCGAGTGGTACTTCGCCGCTGCGCTCGACTTCCGCCTCGTGCGGGTAAATTTCATTTTCGACGAAGGACCTGACCGTATCGACGATCATCTCCTGTTCAAAACTCAAACCAAAATGCAGCATTAGAATTCTCCAGTCTCAAGCGTCATTCCCGCGCAAGCGGGAATCTCTAATAGTGCGTGTGGTGCGCAAGATCCCCGCTTGCGCGGGGATGACTTCCAGCGCGGGGATGACTTCCAGCGCGGGGATGACTTCCAGCGCGGGGATGACTTCCAGCGTGGGAATGGCGTGACAATCAATCATCGTTGGCGGCTTCGAATAACTGTTTCTCGTACCGCGCCAGGGTCTGGCCGGCGCCCCAGTTATTACCCTTGAGTGCCTGCAGGATCGCGATCAGGTTGTCGTCGCGGATGCGCTCCATCTCGCGGATACCCATGTAACCGGACTGTTCGTCCGACTGGCCGGCGATCAGATCGACCAGCTCGTCGGTAAACTCGGGCACGTCCGTCAGCTTGGTCCATGGCCACTTCAGGCAGGGACCGAACTGTTCCATGAAATGGCGCATGCCGGCCTCGCCGCCGGCGACGCGGTAGGTGTCGAATACACCCATTTGCGCGTAACGCAGGCCGAAGCCGTAGCGCACCGCGTCGTCGATATCCCGGGTTGTCGCGATGCCATCCTTGACCAGCCACAGCGATTCGCGCCAGATCGCTTCCAGCAGGCGGTCGGCAATGAAGGCCTCGATTTCCTTTTTTACGTGCAGCGGATGCATACCCAGCGAGTGGTAAATCTCGCCGGCGCGCTCGATAGTGACGGCCGCGGTTTTCTCGCCGCCGACCAGTTCCACCAGCGGCAGCAGGTAAACCGGGTTGAACGGATGCCCCACCAGCAGGCGTTCGGGATGTTGCATCTTCGCCTGCAGGTCGGA
>JAACFA010000152.1 GCA_009937625.1 Gammaproteobacteria bacterium
AACAAAAAATAGAATGACAAACAGAAAAGCTGCTACCAGGTTGATGCGCTTCGACGATCTCGAGTTCGCGCCGCGCTTCGAATACGGTGAAATGGCACAGGTGGCCGGGGTCTGTGGCGCCGAGGATGGGACCCGGCTGGGCGCCGGCTGGGGGCGCATGACCAACGCGCATATCCCGTGGACGATCAAATACGACGAAGTACTCACCGTGTTCGAGGGTGTTCTAAGGCTGCATGCCAATGGCGAGGTACACGAGCTGCGCCCCAGGGATTGTATCTGGTTGCCGCAGGGCACCGAATTGATCTACGAGGCCGAGTATGCGCTGGTGCACTTCGCGATTCATCCATCGAACTGGCACGAGGACTGAGATGTGAATACCCGCTCCGTAACGCATCTACCGAGAGATGACAACACCAATGGCTGGAGCCATATACTCGCGCCGCGCACGCCCAAAGCGGCGTTGCAGGGCGAACAGAAAAGCAACTGGGTGGTCGTCGGTGCCGGCTATGCCGGTCTCGCGGCCGCGCGCCGTCTCGCCGAAAACCGGCCCGACGACCGGGTGATTCTGCTCGACGCGGGCGAGGTGGGAGAAAACGCCTCCGGGCGCAACTCGGGTTTCGCCATCGATTTACCGCACAACGTCGGCTCGTCGATGGAGGAACTGGAAGGATCGCATCGTTTCATGGCGCTGGCGCGCGCCGCGATCGATTACCACGAAGCCCAGATCGAGCGTTACGGCATCGATTGTGACTGGACCCAGCCCGGCAAGTATCACTGCGCGGTATCGCAGCAGGGTGTGCGCGAAGTGCTCGAACCTTTCGCCAGGGAACTCGACGCGCTCGAAGAGCCCTATACCTGGATTGAAAAGGACGAGCTCGACAGGCGGCTCGGCACGACGCATTTTGCCGCCGGCGTGCATACCCCGGGTTGTCGCCTGATGAACCCGGCGGCGCTGGTGCGTGGCCTCGCGGATAACCTCCCCGACAATGTAACGCTGTACGAAAATTCGCCGGTAACCGCGATCGAGCTGGAGCGGGGGGTCAGGTTATCGACGCCGAACGGGCAGGTGACCGCGGAGCAGATGATTCTCGGCGTCAACGGTTTTGCCGATTACTTCGGTTACTTCGAACAAAGGCTGCTGCCGATGGCGGCCAACGCCAGCCTCAGTCGTCAGCTGACCCTGGCAGAGCGCAACGCGCTCGGCTGCGAGGAAAACTGGGGCGTGACGCCGGCCAACGCGTTTGCCTCGATCACGATGCGTTATACCAATGACCACCGCATCCTGATTCGTAACAATATTTACCACAACCGCAAGATGCGCGAACCCGAATCCCACCGCAGGCACATCAAGCAGGTGCACAAGCGGCTGTTCGACGAGCGTTTTCCGATGCTGCCCGAAGTCGACATGGAATACACCTGGACCGGCTTTCTTTGCCTCGCGCAAAACGGGGCTCCCGGTTTCGGCAAGCTTGCGGATAATGTTTACACCTCGGTGTGCCAGAACGCGGTCGGGGTCACCAAGGGTACGGCTGGCGGTATGCTCGCGGCCGATATGGCCTGCGGCATCGACAACGAACTAATCGGGTACATGGAAAGCCTGGGCACGCCGAACAAGCTGCCGCCACGCCCCTTCCTCGACATTGGCGTCAAGGCCCGCCTCGCCTGGGAATTGTGGAAAGCGCGTAAAGAAGTTTAGCGGTAATTGCTGCAGCTGCCCTGGTCTCTGCGCCACAGCACCGGGAACCAGTCGCGGCGCATTTTATCGCCGTGTTTCATGCCGTGATCGACGTAAGGCGGTGAGGTTTCACCCGCGCGTTCGCAGTAGGTTGCGTCGTCGCCGAGCCAGCGAGTCGAAAAAGCGCGCCTGATCGAGCCGACGGTTGCATCCCCGGTGCCGTGCAGCGTGCGAAAATCGAACACGATGGTATCGCCTGGCTGCAGCGGCCAGGCGGCGATATCGTACTGGTCCCGGCTGGCGTCGATGTCCGGTACCGCTTCCATCTTTGCATCGGGCTGGTCATCGTTAAAAGCGCTGCCGTCTTCGAAGATCCGCGGATAGAAAAGCCTGTTCCAGCGATGCGAGCCGCGCACGAACTGCACCGCGACGTCCGCATCGGCATGGTCCAGCGCCACGTAGACGCTGGCGGTTTTGTCGCCGTCGACGCAGTAATAGGGCAGGTCCTGGTGCCACGGGGTCGCGCGCTGCGTGCCGGGCGCTTTCATGAAGGCATGCTCGTGGAAAAACTGCGCGTAATCGCTATCCATGAACTGTCCTGCGATCGAAGCGGCGTTCGAATGCGAAACGTAATCCAGGTACTCCGGAATCAATTGCCAGTTGCAGTAACTGTCGAAAAATCTGCCCGGTGCGCCGCTTGGATTACTTTCGCAGGGAAAAGCGTATTGCCCCGGATTGTCCAGGTTGCGCTGCAGTCCGGCGCGCAGCGATTCGACCCACTCAGTGCTGGCGCCGGGCAGCAGCACGACGCCGTCGCGCCTGAAGGTGGCGATATCCTCGGCGTTGGCGGCGAATGATGCCAGGCCGTCGGGATCGATCGAAACCCCGGGCCGGAACCAGTCGACCGTGACCTGGTTGAATTGATCCCCCTGTTGCATGCGCCGAGTGTATGCCGATTCGAAAACGCTGTAAAACCAGGGACCCCGGAGACGAAACTATTGCTTTTTTTTCCACCTGCCTTCGATTAACCTCGGGCGCAGATTTTCAAACGATACAAAGGCAATGTCCGAAGCCCTGACAGTGGAACTCGAAAGACCCGGCATCAGCTATGCCAGCGGGGTTGTCCTGGTGCTGCTGTCCGGCGTTTTCTGGTCGTCGATGGGCCTCGGTGTTCGCATGATCGAAGCGGCCAACGTGTGGCAGATCCTGCTGTACCGCTCGATCGCGCTGGCGACCTTTCTGTTTGTCATTATCAGCATTCGATCCGGATACAAACCGCTGCAGAAGATCAAGAAATCGGGACTCGCCGGTGCCATCGGTGGCGCCAGCCTGGTGATGGCCTTTGCCGGCGGCATCTATGCAATCCAGACCACCAGCGTTGCCAACGCGATGTTCCTGTTCGCGGCGGCGCCGTTCCTGGCGGCCTTTTTCGGTTGGATCGTGTTGCGTGAAAGCGTGCGCCGGGCGACCTGGATCGCGATGACCGCGGCCATCGTCGGTATCGCGATCATGGTGCTTAACGGGATATCGCTGGGACGAACGGGGGGTAATCTCAGCGCCCTTGCGTCAGCCTGCGGCTTCGCGATTTTTACCATCGCGCTGCGCTGGGGCAAGCTGGAGGACATGTTGCCAGCGGTTTTCATGGCGGGTATTTTCGCCATTATCACCTCGGGGCTGGTTTGCTGGTTCATGGACTACGGATACACGATTCCAACGAATGATGTCGCCATTGCCATTTTGCTGGGAGTATTCCAGGTCGGACTCGGGCTGGTCGTGTACACCATCGGCTCGAAAGTGGTTCCGGCGGCCGAGCTCGCGCTGCTGTCGATGACCGAGGTCCTGCTCGGTCCGCTCTGGGTCTGGCTGTTTCTCGGCGAAACCGCGGAGTTCTACACATTGCTCGGTGGCTCGGTGTTGATGCTGGCAATCGCCGGTAACGCCCTGAGCGGCCTGCGCCGCAAACCGGTGCCGGTGATCTGATGAGCGGCAACCACCTGTTCGACGGCCTGCTGGGCGGGCGCCAGAAGGATTCACGGATCCTGCTGCGGGTGCCCGACGGTGACGACTGGTCCTACGCGGAGCTGGTCGATCTGAGCGGCAGGTTGGCCAGCCTGCTGCAGGCGCAAGGCGTCGAAGCCGGCGATCGGGTGGCGGTACAGGTGGCCAAGTCGGTGCAGGCCATTGCCCTGTACCTCGCCACGGTGCGCGCCGGTGCCGTGTTTCTGCCGCTCAACACCGCCTACACGCGAGCAGAGGTGGAGTATTTCCTCGAGGATGCCGAGCCGGCATTGTTTGTCTGCGCTAGCGATCGCGAATCCGAGTTCGACGGCATCGAGTCCAGGGTGCTGACGCTCGACGGCGATGGCAGCCTGATGGCGGCCGCGGAAAATATGGCTCCCGGCTTCACCAATGTTGCGCGCGCGTCAGACGACCTGGCGGCGATTCTGTACACCTCGGGCACCACTGGCCTGTCGAAAGGCGCAATGCTGAGCCACGATAACCTGCTGTCCAACGCCCTGACGCTGGTGGATTACTGGCGTTTCACGGCCGACGACGTGCTGCTGCACGCGTTGCCGATTTTCCACACCCACGGATTGTTCGTGGCGACGAATATTATATTGATCTGCGGCGGTTCGATGATTTTCCTGCCGCGCTTCGACCTCGACGCGATGATCGAGCAGTTGCCGCGGGCGACATCCCTGATGGGTGTGCCGACCTTTTACACTCGGCTGCTGGCCGACGAGCGCTTCGACCGCGAGCTGGTGGCCCACATGCGCCTGTTCGTCTCGGGCAGCGCGCCGATGCTGGCCGAGACCCATGTCCAGTTCGAACAGGTTACCGGGCACCGCATTCTCGAGCGCTACGGCATGACCGAAACCAACATGAATACGTCCAATCCCTACGAAGGCGAACGTCGCGTCGGCAGCGTCGGTTTCCCGCTGGCGGGCGTCGAGATCAACATCACCGACCCCGAGAGTGGCGCAACGCTGGCCGCTGGGGAAACCGGTATGATCGAAGTGCGCGGGCCTAATGTTTTTCTCGGCTACTGGCGCAAGCCGGAAAAAACGGCGCTCGAGCTGCGTACCAACGGATTCTTCATCACCGGCGATATGGGCATGATCGACGCCGACGGCTACCTGCATATTCTCGGCCGTGAAAAGGACCTGGTCATATCCGGCGGTTACAATATTTACCCGAAACAGATAGAGACCGAAATCGATGCCCTCGACGGTGTGCTCGAATCCGCGGTGTTCGGCATTCCCGACCCGGACCTCGGAGAGGCGGCCGCCGCCGCGGTGGTGCTGGAAGATGGTGCCACGCTCGACCAGGAGCAACTGAGCGCTGCGCTCAAACCCCTGCTGGCACGCTTCAAGTTGCCGCGCAAGCTGGTGCTGCTCGACGAATTGCCGCGCAACGCGATGGGCAAGGTGCAGAAGAATATTCTGCGAGATCGCTATGGATGAATTGATTACCAGCAGTGCCGCCAAAATCGTGGCCATGCTGCAATCCGGCGAGATCGAGATCGGCGATACGCTAGCCGCACTGGAGGCTCGCATTGCCGAGGTCGACGGCGACATCAACGCGTTGCCGACGCTTTGCTTCGAACGCGCGCGTGAGGCAGCCGCGCAACAGGGGTTCAGCACCAGCCTGCTCGGTGGCATCCCGGTCGCGATCAAGGACCTGACGGACGTGGCCGGCGTGCGCACTACCTATGGCTCGATGCTTTCCGAAAACCATGTGCCACGGCAGTCCGACCTGCTGGTGGAAACCATCGAGCGCAATGGCGGAATCGTTTATGCCAAGTCGAATACCCCCGAGTTTGGCTCTGGTGCCAATACCTTCAACGACGTATTTGGCGCTACCCGCAATCCGTACGATTTGTCGCTCAGCGTGGGCGGTTCCTCCGGCGGCGCCGCGGCTGCGCTCGCCAGCGGTTGCGCCTGGCTGGCGCAGGGTTCGGACCTCGGCGGCTCGTTGCGCACCCCGGCCAGTTTTTGTGGCGTCACCAGCTTGCGACCTTCGCCCGGACTGATCCCGACGAGTCCCGGACAGCAGCCTTTCGGGGCCTATTCGCAGACGGGGCCGATGGCGCGCAATGTAACGGACCTGGCGTTGTTCGCGGATGCGATGGCGGGCTGTAGCTCGCTGGCCGGTCTCGGGAAACCGCATCAGCCCACCGAGTTGCAGGATGCCGCGGCGCAGCCGCGCAAACCGCTGCGGGTCGCTTTCAGCATCGACCTGGGTATCGCCGACACCAGTACGGAGGTCGCGGCAGTCTGCGGCGCGGCGATAACGGGACTGGGACGGGAAAATATCGATATCGAAACCGCGCACCCCGATCTGAGCATGGCGCACCGCGCCTTCGACGTGCCGCGCGCGCTCGATTACGCGTTATCCTACGGGCCCGAACTTGAACGAATCCGTTCGGTAATCAAGCCGGAGAACGCCTGGAACATCGAATTCGGACTGCAGCTCACCCGAGATCAAATCCTGGATTCGATGGCGGCGCAGGGCGAGGTGTTTCATAACGCATCGCGCTTCATGCAGAACTATGACCTGCTGATCTGCCCGGCGGCAATTGTGCCGCCGTACCCGGTCGAGGAACGCTACCCCGGCTTTTCCGAGGGGCTTGCCTATTCCGAGTATTACCGCTGGCTCGCGATCGTTTACGCGATCACTACCACCACCCTGCCGGTGATTTCGATTCCCTGCGGCAAGACCGACGCCGGCCTGCCGGTGGGCCTGCAGCTGATCGGCAAGGCGCACGGCGAGCGCGAGCTGTTCGGCTACGCCAGCTACCTGGAACAGGTCTTCGACTGGGATCCACTGCAAGCGATTCGCGCAGGCTAGCCTGCGATATGCTTCGCCGCGTCGGTGCGGTATCGAGGGATTGTGTCGAATACCCGGGTCTGGACTACAATTGTTAATGCGGGGCACGACTGGCTCTGGTGCCCTTTCCGCGTAACGAATTAGAGGGAATCCGAGTATGGAAAATATATATGCGACCCCGAACTCCGATGTATCGTCGGAAGAAGGCGAAATTCACTATTCGGGCTTCTGGATCCGGGTGTTGGCCTCGTTGATCGACACGATCTGGTTGCTGGTACTGACCTTTACCCTGGCCTGGATCGTTTATGGCGCGGTATATTTTGAATCCAGCAGTTTCAGCCAGGGGCCGGCCGATATTTTTATCAGCTACCTGTTGCCATTCATCCTGACCATCATGTTCTGGTATTTCAAATCCGCGACGCCGGGCAAGATGATACTGGGTAT
>JAACFA010000153.1 GCA_009937625.1 Gammaproteobacteria bacterium
TAGCCGGCCTTTTCCCAGTCGGGCATGCCGCTGTGGCTGATGCAGGTTATCCGATCGAGACCCTGGAAGTTCAGGTTAGTGGTCGAGGTTTGCGCGCGCCTGCCCGAACGGCAGTAAAGGTAAATCTGGTCGTACTTTCGCAGCTCGTCGACCAGCGCGTTCTCGGTGCCCATCGGGATATTGCGGCTGCCCGGCACGTGGCCTTGGGCATATTCTTCCGGTGTACGGTTATCCATGATCAGAGTATCGGGCGGTAAATCCTGCCACACCCGGTGCAGGTCGTTCATATCGAAATCGCGCAGCAGGTAACGATTGGCATCGAAACTGATGCCGACGCTCATGTTGGCCGGCACCGCCTCGTTGATCCGTTTCGGCATGTCGAGGTTCAGATTGTTCATCAGGTCGATGAACTCCTGGCGCGGCCGGTCGCCGCCAAGCCGGGGATTCCAGGTCTTTTCTTCGCCGATGGTCGACCAGGTACGACCGTTGTAATCATGCGCCGGATAAACGATGGTATCGTCGCTGAGTACGAACAGCTTTTGCGTCACGCTGTCATAAAGATGGCCGGGATCCCCGAACTGGAAGTCGGTTCGACCACAGCCTCGAATCAGCAAAGTGTCACCGCTAAACAGCATGCCATCGACAAAATAGCAGGTGCAGCCGTTGGTGTGGCCGGGTGTCGAAATCGCCGTTAGCTGGTAATGACCCAGTTGAATACTGTCGCCGTCCTTGAGCGGTATGTCGATCGCCTCGATACCGGAACTCTCGCCGTAAACCAGCTTGGCACCGGTAATCTCGCGGATCTTGCCAGCCGAGGTGATATGGTCTGCATGCGCATGCGTCTCGATAGCGTAGAGTAACTCGACCCCGAGTTCATTGATGATCTGCATATCGCGATCGAAAGTCTCGAGCACCCCGTCGATGATAGCGCCCTCGCCCGTCTCGGAATCGATCAGCAGATAGGTATAAGTGCAGCTCTCGCGGTCGAATAATTGTTTTACGGTTAAACGGGGTGTGGTCATGCTGGGTAGCTCCGCGGTCGATAAATGCCAGTGTAATTTTTACAATTGACGAAGGCAATTGCCGATGGCATTTTGATCGGCTTAGGATAATACTTTGTGTCATGGACCTTGAATCGATACTAAAAAAGTTAAACCTGGAAACGGAGTTCGTGGCGATCGCGATACTCGCGTTCGCGCTGGTGGCGGTGCTAGTTGTCAATCGCCGACGCATCCAGTCCTGGTTTCGCGAGTGGCGAATTGAGCGCTGCCTCGACCGAATCGGCAGCGCACAGATGCGCGACCTGGTCTGTGCCGACGGCCTCGAGGGTTATTATAAAATCGATCGGCTGGCGCTGACCCGCGATGCTATTCTGCTAATCAGCTACAAGCCCTTCGGTGGGAATATTTACTGTGCCGAACGAATTTCCGAATGGACCCAGGTCATCGGTCAGAAAAGCTTCAAATTTGAAAACCCGTTATTCGAGCTCGAAAACCAGGTCACCGCGCTGCGATTACTGGTTGGCGACGCCCCACTCAAAGGCTACCTGTTTTTCAATAACAGCGCCCTGTTTCCGAAAGGCCATCCGGACTCGGTACTGAATCCCGACACCATCCCCGACGAGTTGATGGGCGAGCACTGCGAAAATCCCAATGCGAAAATCAGGGCCGCCTGGGATTTGCTGAAAGCCCACCAGACAGAAGTGCCGGACACCAGCGGATTCAGCGCTAAAACTTGAAATGTTGGGGTAGAAAGCCCAGAATGACGGCGTTGCACGAGGGGGCCAGAGGTAACGACCCCCGACCACTAAAAAATACATAATCAGGCATATTTATTACAACGGAGAGAATCAGCAATGAAACGTCGTGATGTACTCAAAGGTGGCATCGCCGCCGCAGTAGCAACCGGGGCAGGCGCGGTCTCAGCACCAGCAATAGCTCAGAGCCGAATCGAAGTAACCATGGTGTCTACCTGGCCGCGTGACTTTCCCGGTCTCGGCACCGGCGCGCAGCGCTTTGCCGAACGCCTCACCGCGATGACCGATGGTCGTATCAAGGTCAACTATTTCGCCGCCGGCGAGCGCGTCAAGGCTTTCGATTCGTTCGACGAAGTCGCCTCGGGCAACGCGCAAATGTACCATGCCGCCGACTACTACTGGAAAGGCAAGCACCCAGGCTGGGCCTACTTCACCGGCGTTCCCTTCGGCATGACTTTTACCGAGGTCAACGCCTGGACCCAGTTTGGCGGTGGCCAGGCATTGTGGGACGAGCTCGCCGCCGGATACGGCCTCAAGTGCCTGCCCTGCGGCAACACCGGGGTGCAAATGGGCGGCTGGTTCCGCAAGGAAATGCGCTCCGCCGCGGATTTCAAAGGCCTGAAAATGCGTATCCCGGGTCTCGGCGGCGACGTGCTCGCCAAGCTTGGCGCATCGCCGGTATCGCTGCCCGGCGGTCAGATTTATGAAAACCTGGTGTCAGGTGCGATCGACGCCACAGAGTGGGTAGGACCCTGGAACGATAGTTTCATGAAGTTCTACGAAGCCGCCAAGTTCTACTACTACCCTGGAATGCACGAGCCAGGTTCGATGCTGTCGCTCGGTATCAACAAGAAATTCTGGGACGGCCTGAGCAAGGCGGACCAGATCATTATCACTGCTGCCGCCGAAACGGAAAATTCAGTGATGATGTCCGAGTACAACGCCAAGAACGGCGCCTCGCTCGCCAGCCTGATTTCGGACCAGGGCGTCAAGCTGAGAAACTTCAGCGACGACATTTACGACAGCTTCGGCGATGCCGCGGCGGAAGTGTTCGAGGAAGTGCAGCAGCACAGCCCGCTGGCGAAGAAAATTCACCAGAGCTTCCTCAAGTCGCGAGGCGAAGTCGGTGCCTGGGCCAAGATTTCGGACCAGGCCTACGTGGCGCAGCGTAACCGCGTACTTGGACTGTAATAACGGATCTAATACGAAAATAAAACGGAGTCTTCGGACTCCGTTTTATTTCGCCTGGTTGCCATTCGTTCGATGATTCAACGTAACCTGCCCCTGATTGCGCGTGGTTTCGCCTACGCCATGGTCAGCGGCGTGTTTCTATACCTGATCAACAATTACCTGGTGTACTGGCAGGAAATGCCCGGGCCTTACGCGCTGGCTTTGCATTACGGCTGGTTCGGCCTCGATGTCGATGCCCTCGACGAGTCGAAAATTGGGCAGGGCTGGACCCAGCTGGTTATTTACCTGCTACTGCTTGCTGCCAGCGTCGCGTACGTATTGAAGACTCGTGCGCGCACGCTCGAGCAGGACAGTATCCGTTTCGCCAGGCTTTCAGCCTACATCGTGCGTTTCGCATTCTGGTCGGTAACACTGGTGGGTTTGGTCGATATGGTGATTTCTTTCCTGCGCGTGGAAGGCATCCTCGAGCCGATCGCGGGCGAATGGTTGAACCAACAGCTGGGGCGCCCAATCTTTCGTGGCACCTACGTGCATTATCCTTTAATCGTCGCCTCGCTGTTTATCGCTGCAAGGTTGCGCAATATCAGTTTCAGCTGGCTCGCGCTGATGTGCGTGCTGGCCGAATTCCTGATCGTCATCACGCGATTCGTATTTTCCTACGAACAGGCCTACATGGGCGACGTGGTTCGTTTCTGGTATGCCGCGCTGTTCCTGTTCGCCAGTGCGCATACGCTGGTCGAGGAAGGCCACGTACGGGTCGATGTACTTTACACCGGCTTCAGGCGCCGCAAGAAAGCGCTGTTCGACAGCATCGGCTGCCTGTTTCTCGGCATGCCGATCTGCTGGGTTATCCTGATGCACGGCATGGGCGGTCGCGGCAACAGTATCAATAGCCCCCTGCTCAGTTTCGAAGTCTCGCAAAGCGGTTACGGCATGTACGTCAAGTACCTCATGGCCGGTTTCCTGGTCATTTTCGCGGTTACCATGCTGATCCAGTTCGTCAGTTACCTTCTCTATAATGCTAACCAGCTGCTCAGTCATGGCGAGGAGGAGGAACACCTGACCTACTTGCAGTTGATATCGGGAGATAAGAAAGCGGTTTCAGGGGGCGGTCACTGAGATGGAACTGTATTTCCTGGTACTGCTGGTCGCAATCATGGTGTTCGCCCTGACCTCGGGCTTCCCGGTGGCGTTCGCATTGCCCGGCGCGGCGGTCGTGACTATCGCCATCGCCGCTTTCTGCGGTTGGGCGTTCGAGGGCAACGTCGATGCTTACTTCGTGCTCGGCGGGCCAAACCAGTGGCTTAGCGCCGGCGTTACCAACTACCGAAGTTTGTACTGGGTAGTCGAGCGCGATACCTTGATCGCGATCCCGTTGTTTATTTTCATGGGCATCATGCTGCAGCGTTCGCGTATCGCCGAGGACCTGCTGGTCGCGATGGCGCAGCTGTTCGGGCCAATCCCCGGTGGATTGGGCATATCGGTCGTATTCGTCGGCGCCCTACTCGCTGCCACCACCGGCATCGTCGGCGCCACCGTCATTGCCATGGGACTGATCTCGCTGCCGGCAATGTTACGCAACAATTATTCGAAATCGCTAGCCTGCGGTACGATCTGCGCCTCGGGAACGCTGGGACAGATCATCCCGCCGTCGATCGTGCTGATCATCCTGGCTGACCAGCTATCGAGCGCGGCGGACCAGGCCGCAACCACGCGCAAAGCCGAGTACAAGGAAACCACCGGTGAATTTTCGATGCCGGGAGATTTCGACGTGGTGACCGCGAGCGCGGGCG
Organism: Gammaproteobacteria bacterium; assembly: GCA_009937625.1. Classification (GTDB taxonomy): domain Bacteria; phylum Pseudomonadota; class Gammaproteobacteria. Next base: position 4,741 of record JAACFA010000153.1, read on the forward strand.
ACATGTTCATGGGCGCGTTCATACCGGGCATGATCCTGGTCGGACTATATATGCTCTACATCCTGGGCTCGGCGCTAATCAATCCGAAGAAAGCGCCACCGGTGCCTTTCGAAGGCAAATACGACCATCAATTCGTTATCAAGGTGTTGCTGGCGCTGGTGCCGCCGCTAACGCTGATTTTTATTGTGCTGGGCTCGATCATTCTCGGCGTCGCCACAGTAAACCAGGCTGGCGCCATCGGTGCCATCGGCGCCATGATGATGGGCAGTTACCGTCTCATGGAAGGGCATAAAAGGGCTTACTACCCGGCGGCGCTGGCCATCGGTTCGGTCGTCGTAATTGTCATCCTGACGAACCTTTTCAGCCTCAATATCAAAAACATTCAAAGCGGCTACGATGCGCTCGGGGTGACGCTGGCCGCGATTGCGGCACTGGTGCTGGTCGGCGCGATCGGCTGGGCAACCTGGCGCGCTTTCAAAATCGAAGACACGCTGCGCGGCGTCATGATGGACACGGCGAAGACCACGTCGATGGTGTTCATCATCCTGCTCGGCGCGGCAATGCTGACTTCGGCGTTTCGCGCGTTTGGCGGCGAGGAACTGGTCAAAGAATACCTGACGTCTCTGCCGGGCGGATTCTGGACGCAGTTCATCGTCGTCATGGCGGTTATCTTCTTCCTCGGGTTCTTCCTCGACTTCCTCGAAATCGCTGTTGTCGTGGTACCGATCGTGGCGCCGATTCTGCTGGCCGATCCCAGCGCCAACGTGACCGCGGTCTGGTTTGGCGTCATGGTGGGCCTCAACATCCAGACTTCTTTCCTGACGCCGCCGTTCGGTTTTTCCCTATTTTACCTGCGCGGCGTTGCGCCCAGGGACGTACGCACGCTACAGATTTACAAGGGCGCAGCAGCGTTTATCGTATTACAGCTCGCCGGACTCGCGATTGCGGGGGCTTTCCCGAGCCTGGTTAACTATCTACCAAACAAGACTCACCTGACTTCGGAAACGGCACCGCCGCCCAGTAATCCCAAGCTGCAGGAATGCCTCGAGGATTACCAGTTCGTAGTCTACGATGCCACCCGGGCCGAGATCGAAGCCAGCATCGAACGCGTCAAGACCGCCAACCTCGCCTATCTTCCGGACGAATACCAGGAGCGACTCGACGAGAGCTATCGGCAGGCAGCCGCGACCTTCGGGATGATCGAGGAGGTGCGTACCGCCGAGGTCGCGATGGCAGAGTTTACGCCCGGTTATCGCCCACTGCATATCGAGGTTCGCCAGATACAGCGAGACGCCCGCAAGCTGGAAAAGATTATCGACGAACTGGATCAGGACCGGCAGCGGCTTGCTTTCGAAGAGCCGGTCGACGAGCCGGCGATCGAGCGCATACTTGCCCGGATCAAGGCCCTCGAAGCCGAACGCGAAACCTTGCTGGCCACCATTCCGGACAACTGGGAACAACGACGCGCCGAATTCAAGAACCTGGCCAAAGCGGAAACCAGCGCTCGCCGCAAGTATCGACAGAACGTCGACGATAGCTATGAAATGATTGTAACCATGCGCAAGATGATTTCCGAAACCGATCAACTACAGGCGCTGCAGGGTGAATTCGAGCCGCTGCTGGAGTTGATCCGCTCACGGTCCGCCGAGGAGGGGCTGGAAGCCATCAAGGCGCTCGAGTTCAAGATCGACGAGCTAACCGAGACGCACCGCATCAAGTCCAAGCTGTCGCGCGCCAAGCGTGCCCTGCGCGGCGCGACGCCCGACAAGGAAAAGGCGCTGGCCGAGGTCAGGCTCGCGGTCGAAATCATGCAAAGCGAAATCGAATGGCATCAACGCGCTAGCGAGGAACTCGCGGCCGACCTCGAAGAATATGACCAGGCGATCGCCGGCACCATCGGCATGCGTATGCAGGCTCGCCTGAACTCCGATCAGGCCGAGTCGATCGCAACCTGTCTTGCGGTACATAAAGACATTAGTCTTCATTTCTGACGCCTGATGTCACAGGCGGATCTCGTCTATCGCATCATTGCGATTATCTTTCCGGTCTTCAGCATCGTCGCAATTGGCTACTTCTACGCCCGCCACCGGCACGACACCGATATGTCCTCCGGCAACCGCATCAACATGGACATATTCACCCCGGCGCTGATTTTCGACTACATGTCGGGCAGTGAATACGCGCGTCTTCGTAGTCCTCGGGTCGGGCGTGATCGCATGGCCGGTGGCGCGCGCGTTCGGTTATCGATGGAAGACGCTGGTGCCACCAATGATGTTTAACAATTGCGGCAACATGGGTTTGCCGCTGGTGGTGCTGGCCTTCGGTGAATCCATGCTGCCAGCGGCAATCCTGCTGCTGGCGATTTCGAACTTTCTGCATTTCCTGGTAGGACAGCAATTGATTACCCAGCACTGGTCGCCGCGGGCGGTGGCCACCAATCCGATGATCCTGGCCACCGTCTTGGGGATCGCGGTTTCGCTCTCTGGCATCGTGCTTCCCGAAACCCTGCGACAGCCGATTCACATGCTGGGACTGATCTCTATCCCGCTGATGCTGTTTTCGCTCGGGGTGCGCATGCTTGCGATCGATTTGACCAACTGGAAAATCAGCCTGGTCGGATCCCTGCTGTGTCCGCTCAGCGGCCTGGCGATCGCGTTGCCCTTCGTCTACCTGGTGCCATTGCCAGAGGCGCAGATACCCCTGTTAGTTCTATTCAGCGTATTGCCCCCGGCCGTGCTTAATTTCATGGTGGCCGAACGCTACGAGCAGGAACCTCATCGGGTTGCCTCGATCGTGTTAATGGGCAACCTTACCAGTGTTCTGGTGATCCCGGCGACACTGTGGTTCATCCTGTGAATCGAAACGTTTTGCTACTGGCGCTGGCGCAGGCACTGATGTTATCGGTGAACTCGCTGATGGTGACCTCTGCCGCGATCATCGGCAGCTATCTCGCCACCAACAAGGCACTGGCGACGCTACCTCT
>JAACFA010000017.1 GCA_009937625.1 Gammaproteobacteria bacterium
GATGCCCAGATTTCCCTGTCGCCCGGTTTTCGCTGGGGTACCACCGTGTTGCCGGGCCAGGCTATCACGATGGAACACGTCATGGACCAGACCTGTATTACCTATCCCGAAACCTATGTGCGTGAAATGAGCGGGGAAGATCTCAAACTTATCCTCGAGGATGTGGCAGACAACCTGTTCAACAAGGATCCGTATTACCAGCAGGGCGGCGACATGGTGCGGCTCGGCGGACTGGATTACAGTATCGATCCGACGGCCGGTGCCGGCGAGCGCATCTCGGATATGCAGCTGGATGACGGCAGCGTCATCGATGCCGCGAAAAGCTACAAGGTTGCCGGCTGGGCGACCGTGGGCTCGCAATCGCCGGGCGCACCGATATGGGATGTCGTGGCCGATTACCTGCGCCGCGAGGACACGGTACGCATCGAGAAGCTCAATACCCCGAAGTTGAAGAATGTCTCCGGCAACCCGGGGATGGCCTAGGCTTTACCAGGGAAGGGCGGTACGTTTGATTGCGCGCTAAATCGGGCGGATTTCTAATCAGCGAGCCGGCATCGAATCGGCAGTTCCGGCAGGATTAGGAGCTAGAATTCGAGTGCGGATATTATCTGGTTGAGTTTGGCCTGTTCGCCATCCTGTCCCAGCAGCGCGGCATTGACGGCGGCATCGGCGAGTTGCCGTTGCCTTATTTTTTCCAGGTACTGCGCGTTACACTCGTCGACAGTTTGTTTTATCTCGTTTAAATGCGACTGGATACCGCCCATGTCGTTGACATAGGTTTCTATGCTTTCCCCCAGGTTTTTATCGATTTTTGCCGCGGGATTTATCTGACGGCCGAGTGCGTTGAACTCTTCGCACCAGTCGAGCGGCGCCTTGTGTGAAAGTTTGAAAAACAAATCGATATAGGCTTCCTTGCGCACCCTGGGAGGACGCGCCTCGTCGATGCTAATAATCCTGATTTCTTCGAATGAACTCATGTTGAATTGCTCCTGGTGAATGCGCGCGGCTGCTGCGCGCGGATATCGATTACCCGCGAGCAGAACGCTTTAACGGTGATTGCCGTAGGCCTTACTTCTGGGTTCGGCGAGCGGCGTAAGCAGAGTAGCCGAGCGCGGCCCGCCGGTTCAGGTTTTCGGCGAACTCTTCGGCATGCAGTCTAACTGATTTGAGAGTGCCCGATCTTTTACCCTTGATCGCGGAACTGCCTTCGCCGATGGTGTACTCGTACCAGTCCTCGCCCGAGGTTCCGTCCGGCGGGTCGATTTTTTCGATGGTGCTTACATGAAATTGTCGTTCGCCTGGCTTTTCGGATAGATCAGACACGTTATTTACCTTTTCTCAATTGACGCGTGCGCCGTGACGCTGATTTGATTTCCCGCGATGGCGTCGGCGACGTTGCGGTACCTGCTTCTCGGGTCGCAGGGCTGCGGTTTGCGATGTCTCGGTGACGTCATAACCGACGACGAGCTGCTGGGGAATCGTGCTTTTGATCAGCCGCTCGATATCTTTCAACTGTTTCATTTCCTCCAGGCATACCAGCGAGATCGCCTGGCCGCCACGGCCGGCGCGTCCGGTGCGACCGATACGGTGGACATAATCCTCTGCAACATTAGGCAGTTCGTAATTGATGACATGGGGTAATTGCTCGATATCGAGTCCGCGCGCGGCGATATCGGTCGCCACCAGCACCTGCAGCTTGCCCATCTTGAAATCGGCCAGCGCCCTGGTGCGCGCTCCCTGGCTTTTATTGCCGTGAATCGCCGCCGCCTTGATGCCATCGCTGTTCAGCTGCTTGGTCAGTCGATTGGCACCGTGCTTGGTGCGCCCGAAAACCAGTACCTGTTGCCAGTTGTTGGATCCGATCAAAAACGACAGCAGCTCGCGCTTGCGATTCTTATCGACCGGGTGGACGACCTGCTCGATCACTTCGACCGTGGCGTTGCGGCGTGCCACTTCGACCAGTGCCGGAGACTTTAACAAGCCGTTGGCGAGTTTCTTGATCTCGTCGGAAAAAGTAGCGGAGAACAACAGGGTTTGCTTCTGCCGCGGCAGCAGGGCCAGCAATTTTCGAATATCGTGGATGAATCCCATGTCCAGCATGCGGTCCGCCTCGTCCAGCACCAATAGTTCGACCTGCGACAGGTCGGCGGAGCGCTGGTTTACGTGGTCGAGCAGGCGCCCCGGGGTGGCGACGAGGATATCGACACCGCGGATCAGTTTCTGTTTTTGCGGATTGATGCTAACCCCGCCGAATACCACGGTTGATTTCAGGGGCAGCCATTTACCGTAGGCTTCGATGCTCTCGGAAACCTGGGCCGCCAGCTCGCGGGTCGGGGTTACCACCAGGGCACGAATCGGGCGGCGCCCCGGCCCCTGTTTTTGGGAAACGTGCAGTCGCTGCAGGATGGGCAGGGTGAAGCCGGCCGTTTTGCCGGTACCGGTCTGGGCGCTGCCCAGCAGGTCTCGACCCTCGAGTATCAGCGGGATCGCCTGTTGTTGTATCGGTGTTGGTGTGCTGTATCCCTTATCGGAAACGGCACGGACTAACTCGGCCTGGAGGCCAAGGGATTCAAATGACATGTGTTGTTATTCTCCAAGAAATCGACCCGCAAAGCACAACCTGTGTGAGTGAGCGGTCAGGGCAGATTTGTGTGTTAAGCAGGAAATCGGGAGGGATTACCGTAAAAAATGGCGGCGCGGACCGGTAAGCGCCTTATAGAAGCCTTAATCATACAGCAAACTGCACCAAATAGGTGATCTATCTTTATAAAGAGTTTGTCTCACTCGAAGCTGTAGCTCTCCGGGATTACGGCGATTCCATTTTCGCTGAGCGTGAATCGCTCGGCGTCCCGCGCGGGATCGAAACCGATGACCTCGCCGTCGGGAATCGTGACGTGCTTGTCGACGATGCAGTTTTTAAGCCGGACATTTTTACCGATCCTGACGTCGCCAAAGATCACCGAATCCGATACCAGGCTGCGGTCGCCGACGAAAACGTTCTTGAACAACACCGAGTGATCGACGTTGGCGCCCGAGATAACCGTTCCGCCGGCACCGGGGTGATGTATTCCCGCAGCTCGGGATTGAATACGGACCAGCCGTCACGTAAGTGTTTGTGCAGCGAGTGGGACTTGTACTGGGTTAGCACGAGCATGCGTCGCAGTCCCGAATGCAGGCAATTGCTCAGGGTAAAATCGATAATCCGGTATTTTCCGCCGAAGGGAACCGCCGGTTTTGCGCGATATCGCGTGAGTGGTTGCAGCCGCTCGCCGGCACCTCCTGCCAGGATGATTGCCAAAATGTTCTTTTCCATGCGAGACGTATCGGAGCCCTAATCGGAAGGGCGCAAATGTATCACCCTGGGGCAAAATTCAATATTTTTGACGATTCTGATGAGTTTTTGCCTGTTTGTGGTGCGAAATTCAGGCCATAGAGCCGATCGTTTGTCGCATCAGCAGTTGTTAACGGATTCCGTCTGGTTGTAGTCGGAGATATCGATAATGCGCGGGCGAATACAGAACAGCTATACTATCCGGGAATTAAATCCGTTCATGACTCCTGGCTGGTATTTATTGGCGGGTCGCTCGGAGAGTTCGAAAAAAGCGCCGAGGATCGAGCCTGCGGGCAATATGGCTAGATGTAAAAAGCCGATGTCGACCAGCAATAACCTCGGGATTCAAAAAAACTTTCAGCATCGTAGTTGTAATGTTTCGCAAGATAACTAACCCGATGAGCTGGTTTCGTCGACCCGGAAGCGGTGCATCGGATCGCGCACCATACGAAAGGCAGACTTCCCGACCGGAATCCGCGGATGGATCGGCGCTCCAGACTCCAGGAGGGTTGGATAGCACGGTAAAAACCTATTCGAGACGCATGCTGCCGCCTTTCAGCGGGCAGCTGCAGATCGCCGAGAGCGGCGATGCCAGGGCGCTAAGCATCGATGGCAATAACTGGGAGATTCAGTTCCGCTTTGCGGCTAACGCCGTCAATGCTCGTCCGGATACGCGAAATCCCGACCAGCGACGTGGCAAGTACACCGACATCGCCAGCATCACGCCGGCGGGTCTGGTACGGCAGCCGCTGCATCCGATTTTCGATACCGAGATCGTGACTCTCGCGATCGAACAATTGTCCACCTGGATTTCAGATTCGAGCCTGCCTTACCCCGCGATCGACCGCTTCGAATACTGGCTACTGGATCAATCCGAGGGCAAGCCGCTGGCGCTACTGTATTCCTGTGTCAGCGCGGAGGAAATCGGCGCGCCCGCGGCGAGGCCGACGTGGATGGCGATGCCCGCCGCCCAGCTTCGAATCGAGGAAACCGAAGACCACCACGCAAGCTATGTCCCGCCGGTCAATGCCCGGCTGGAGGGTCTGATCGCGGAGCGCGCCGGGCCGAGTCCACGTGCGGCCTGGTTCGATCGCGCCGAGAGCGTGACCACCGAATTTCCACCCTGCCTGATTAGCGAAGACTGGGGGCAGGAAGAACACGATCGCTTGTGCCAGTTATACATCCACCGGTTGGCGCCGCGCTTGCTGATGCTGCAAGGGCTGGCCCACGAGGATCGTCAACGGCTCGAACAGGCTTCCCGGGAAAACGCCCTCGACGTCGACCGCTTCCACCGGCTCTACCCGGAAGTCATCGATCGGAAATTGCTGAAGGTGCTGCGCGTCGAGGCCAGCCTGCGGCGCAGCGCGGAGCCTGTATCGTCGTAAATCGATCCTATGGTCGCGGTCGCGGGATGGCTGGCTTTAACCCCGGAAATATCGAAACAACAGCAGCAAGCCCGCAATGACAGGAAATATCGTGTAACCGACCAGGTGGATGGAATGGGCCATCTTTTCACCATTACGCTCGATCATGGTCTGCAGTTTTTCGATGTTCTCGGGCGCAACCTTTCTCTGGATGAATGAGTAAACGCCATAAACGACCGCCAGCAAGCCGACGATGAGATTGAAATCCAGGTTCATGACATTTTCGCGGCCAGGACCGCGTTCAATCGTCTGCCGGTTCGGCGGCGCGATAATTGTGTTCGATATACATGACCGCGGCCTCGACTCGTGAATGCACGTTGAGCTTGCGTAACACGGCCTTGACGTGAAGTTTAACCGTACCGTCGGAGATTCCGAGGTTGCGCGCGATCAGCTTGTTACCCTGGCCCTCGGCCATTAGTTCCAGGATTTCGCTTTCACGCGGCGTCAGCTCGCTGAAGGGCCCCTTGCTCTGTGAAACCGTCATGTCACCCTTGACGAAACGTACCAGCACCGAGGTCAGCGGCGGAGCCACTACGGTCTTACCGGCGTGGATATCGCGCAGGGCAGAGACCAGGCCGTCGGGCTCCATGTCCTTGAGCAGGTAACCGCTGGCGCCGGCCTTGAGCGCGTCGAGCAGATCCTGCTCGTTCGAACTGGTCGTCAGCATGACGATGGGCATCGTCAGCCCGAGCTTTTTCAAATGCTTGAGCACGCTGATGCCGTCGATGATCGGCATGCGTTTGTCCAGCAGGACGATGTCGGGTTTGAGCTCCTGCGCTAACTTGATGCCTTCGTTGCCGTCGCCGACCGCGGCCAGCACCTCGATATTGCGTCGCTGCAGCAGGCTGATCAGGCCCTCGCGAAACAGCATGTGATCATCGATTAGCAGAACTTTCAAACTCATCTTGGTAATCCTTCGCAGCTAAATTGGTTCATACCGTAACTGGTTTACGGGAATCCCACGGGATTCCAGAAATCTTTGCGTGCCGATACGTGTTACATCATCGCCGCACAGGTAATAATCAAACCCGGCGGGTTCATCGGAGCCCAGCCGCTCCATGATAGCATCACCGGGATTATTACTGGCGCAAGATTCGAGCGGTAGGTACTCGAAGTTATCGAGCGCGTCATTCCAGGCACGGCATAGATTGCCCAGGTAATGGGATTCATCGCCGCCTGCAATCCAGAACAGGTATATCTGCGGCGCCACATCGAGCGCCATCGCGTGCTCGATTAACCCCTTGATCGAGGCGAAGCCGATACCCTGCGCGATGAAAACCAGTGGATTTGGGGAGTCTTCATTGAGCACGAAGGATCCCGACGGGCCTTCAAGGCTTAACATTTCGTTCGACCTGGCGGATTCGTCGAGATAGCACGCGATCGGGTCCTCTTTGTCGACGGCAATGTGAAACTGCAGATTCATGTCGTCGCAGGGGCAACTCGCGATCGGGTAAAAGCTCGAGCCGACGTGTTCGATCGACAGGGTAGCGCGTTGGCCCGCCAGGAAGCGCAAACGACTGGTGCGCGGTGTACGGGTAGTCAGGATCATCACGTCCTCGTCGGGATGATCGATTTTCTTGATCCGGAGCGGAATATTCTGTTGCGGAATATCGCTGCTGCCGCGCGCTTCATCGGCCTCCAGCACCACGTCGGTGAGCGCGGTGTTGCAGCAGCCGAGTACATAACCAAGCCCTTTCTCGGCCTCGGTCAGGCTATAGTCATGGTGCTTGATCTTGCGCACATCACCGGACACCACGCGCAGCTTGCACAGGCCGCAGTTACCGTTGCTGCAGCCGTAATTCAGCGCCAGCCCGCCGCGCAGGCCGGCCTCGAGGATAGATTCGGCGCCCTCGACAAAAAACTCGTGGTTGCTGGGGATAACGGTTGCCTGTGCCGACATGACGCGTAAGAAGGTCTCGCTCACAAAGGTTTGATCGATTGTATCATCGTCTACAGAAATTTTTGCCTCGGCCTGCCGCAACCATTGTTGCAAGCGGTGCAGCGCGTCAGGCTCGCCGGCGAGTTGTTCGATTTGCTGGTCCAACTCCCGGGTAAACTGCTGGTAGCGGCTAACCAGCCGATTCTGGCGTGACAGGTCTTTGCTGAGCGACATCACGCGCGAGTTCAGGGCGACGTTATCGGGTTTGCGCGCACTGGCCTCGGGGTTGATAAAAGTAGCCTGCTCGATGATTTGCTCGACGCGCTCAAGCATGCTGGAATCTTCGAACTGCGCATCGGGGTAGGCATGCAGCAAATCGGCAAGCACGATTTCTCCCTCGAAGGTTTTGAGTTCTCCGGCCCGGATCTGCTGCTGCAGCGTACCGCGCTTGACGCCAACCAGGCGTGCCGCGCGCGATAGTGAAATCCGTTTGGCCATGATATCAAGCGGTCGATTCCAATAGCTCGTCGGCGATTTCCGCCTTGAACTGGAGGTGGATCCGGGTACCGTCCCCAGGCTCGCTTTCGATATCGATCTCGGCGCCGATTTCCCGGGCGCGGTCACGCAGGATATTCAATCCCAGGTGACGACCACCTTCGGACACGATGCTCGATTCTTCGAAACCGATGCCATCGTCCTCGATGATCAGGATGTTGTAGCCATCGCGATAAATCAGCAAAACGCGCACCACCTCGGCCTGGCTGTGCTTGCGTATGTTGGCCAGGCATTCCTGCACGATGCGCAGGACGTTGAGTTCTACCTCGGGTGAAAATTCCTGCTCCGGCCATTCGTTCTGGAAATAGATCGGGATGTTGGCGTCTTCCTGGCTGCGACGGATCGTTTCCTCGATCGACGCCAGCAGACCCTGCTCCTCCATCGGCACGCGGAAATGCGCAATCAGTTCACGCAACTGGGTGTTGGCCTGGTCGATGGTGTACTCGATACGCTCCATCTGGTGCCAGATGGCCTTTTCGTCATCGGAGTGAAAGGTTTCGTCGATGACGCGAATCTGGATGCGCAAACTGGCGATGGTTTGCGCCAGCGAATCGTGCAATTCGTGCGAAATACGGGTGCGTTCCTGCATTACCAGCAGTTCGCTCTCTTCTTCGAGCAGGCGAAACTTTTCCACCGCGCTGCCCAGGTGCTGACCGATACTGATCAACAGGTCGCTGTAGTCTTCCAGGTCGAGCGCGCTATCGTCGGGAAAGAACAGGTGGATCGCGCCCAGTACGTTCTCGCGGTACTGTAGCAAGATCGACAGCACCACCAGTTCTCGCTTGTCCTGCAAATTATCGGAACCGAAGACGGTAGAGTAATTCAGACGATCGATGCGGTAAATTCGATCGAGCTTGATATTCTCGGATGGGTACTGGATCGACAGGAAGCGATCGGCACTGGCGAGAAACGTGCGGTTGATCTCGCCGACAGAGGCTACCACGTCTCTCTTATTCTTGCCCCTGAACTGCCGAATGATGCCGGCATTGGCGTTTAGATTGTTGCACAGCGATTGCAGCGATCTTTCGAACAGCTCGTTCAGATCGTGCGAGACGTTGATGCTGGAGGCGACATCGTAAAGTATCGCCAGCGCCCTGGATTCGCGGGTGATGTGGTCGGTATGCTTCTGCAACTGGATTTCGGTGTCGCGCGACAGGTTCTTGATCATCGTGCCGAGCATGTTGATATCTCGCGCCAGCTCGCCGAAATCGCTGTCTCGCGGCAGCTCCACCCGGGCGTCGAGATTAACGCCGCGCATCAGGTCGGCCCAGTCGCACAGGCGCAGCAGCGGCTGCAGCAGTTCGCGCCAGATTTGCCAGAACAGCAGGACCATCAGCGCGATTTCGAGCCCGTGCATCCAGACCGCGTAATCCTGCAGCTGTGCCGCCAGCGGACTCTGCGGATCGGCCACCCCCAACAGGTTCAGCAGCAACAAGACGATTATGGCGAACGACAGGAACAGCAACCGAAAGCGGCCGCTTTTCAGCAGGTTGCGCTTTTCCTTGTCAAGCTTGACAAACCATGCGTTGAACAGATTTGTCTTGCGCTGTAGTTGAGGGTTGCGTTCCGACATAACGCGGTAACCGATTGAACCTGGTGGTTTCGTTGCTCGCTTATCCGCGTCAGTATACCGTTTTAGCGCATTAAGCGAAGCCCCGGCGGGTAAAACTTACTTGCGTGGCGCAACGTAGGTTGGGTCGTTGGGATTGAGAAATATAAACTGCGATTTGCCGGGTTCCAGTTCGACGTAATCGATGGTCATGCCCTCGGCCAGGTCCTTACTGGTCTGTGAAACCACCAGGTCGACGCCGTCGAAGTTGAGAAAGTTATCCCCTGGCAGGCGCTGTTCATCGAATCCCATTGCGTAGTGGAAGCTGCCGTCCTCCTGTTCCTTGATGGCGATACGAATGGGTATCGATCCCATATCACCCTGGGCGGTGGATAATTTGATCTGTTCGAGCGCGGCAGTGGTCAGGCTGATCATCGTAGTATCTACCGGGCGTTGGCGACGCCGTCCGCGTGTGAGGCTTTATGACTTTGCACAAAGCCGAGAAAACGCTTAACCCAGGGATTGGAAAGGGTGTTGCGCTGGTGAGAATAGCTGGCCAGCAGGTTGCGATAAAGCAGGCCATCCTGCTTCTGCCGGATGCCCGCGCCGCGTTCTACCCGGTAAGCGAAATTGCTGTCATCGGGCAATCCCTCGAGCGACGAGTAGTGAAATTCGTGGGCCCGCAAGCGGGCCGCAGCCTGGCCGGACGGCAGCCAGGGGTGACGCTCCTCGACGGCATCGAGTTTGACATAGCCGCGCCCCTGGGGTTTGTCGTGCATTTTGCAGTCAGCCGGCAGTACGCCAACCATGTCGTGGCTGGCATCGTGCCAGCGCAGGCTGCGTGCCAGGTACATCAGGCCGCCGCACTCGGCATAGGTCGGTAAACCGGCCTCGATCGCCGCTTTGATCGACTGGCGCAGGCTCGAGTTGGCGGCCAGCTCGGCCGCATGCCGTTCGGGAAAACCACCACCGATGAACAGTCCATCCAGCGCTGGCAGGCTGTTGTCCCGCATGGTGTCGATCGGAATAAGGCGAGCACCGGCCTGCTCGAAGGCCTCCAGGTCTCCCGGGTAATAGAATCCGAAGGCCCGATCCCGCGCGATACCGATGCGCAGCTCCGAAAATTCGTTTTTCTGCCGCAGCGGCAGCGTGGCGGATTCGATCTCTCCGGCCTGCTGCGAAATCTCGAGCAGACGGTCCAGGTCGATATTGTCGTTCACGGCAGACGCGATCGAGGCGATTTTCTGTTGCGCATAGGGATCTTCGTAACCGGGAATCAGGCCCAGGTGGCGTTCGTCGAGGCCGAGGTCCGCATGCTTCTCGAGCGCGCCCAGAAACGGAATATCGGTGTATTCCTCGACCGCCGCTCGCAGTTTCGATTCGTGCCGCTTGCCGCCGCTCATGTTGGCGATGACACCCGCAATGTTCACCTCTTTATCGAAAACCTGGTAACCGATCAGCAGCGGCGCGATGCCGCGCATCGTACCGCGCACGTCAATGACCAGGATTACCGGGCTCTGGATTGCCCTGGCCAGGGCGGCGTTGCTGTTGCTGCCATCGAGATCGATCCCGTCGTACAGGCCCTTGTTGCCCTCGACCAGGCTGAGGTCTGCGCCGTGGGCGCGATGGCAATAGTCGTCGACGGTTTCCTGATGTCCGGCGACAAAGAAATCGAGGTTGTAGCATGGTTTGCCCGCCGCCATGCCGAGCCAGATCGGGTCGATGTAGTCAGGGCCTTTCTTGAACGGCTGAACCGACAGTCCGCGATTTTTCAGGGCCGCGCACAAGCCGATACTGAGCGTGGTTTTACCCGACGATTTATGCGCCGCGGAAAGAAACAGCGAAGCCACCGTCTATTTTCCCTCGGCGCCCAGGGCGGTTGGCATGATGGGCAAGACGCGCAATACCAGCAATGCGATCAAAAGCGCCGCGGTTAAGCCGCCAAAACCGAGCATAAACTCCCACAGACTCGGCGCGTACTCGCCGACGACGCCATCGTAAAAGCCGCTTTCGACGACATAACCGGGAAAAATGTTCAACGGGTAAGCCTGTCCGCCGACGATGATGATGTACAGCTGCGCGAAAGCACCGGCAATGACCAGCAGGCAGGCGAGCACCAGCGAGTTACTGGACTGCTGCAGCGACGGCGCGTAAATCAGCGCCAGCGGCAGCAGGTTGCCGAGCCCTATCTGCGCTATCCAGAACAGGGAGGTGTAGATTCCGCCATCCATCAGGATGAAAGCTTCGAAGCCATGATTCTGGGTGCCGTAGAGTTTGGTCAGATGAAAAACAACCACGAAATAAAACACGCTGGCGGTGAAGATACCCAGTAATCTGCGTAATCGCAGCAGATGCGACACGTCGAGCTCGCGTCGATCGAGGCTGAAGCTCAGCATCAGCAGCAGGATCAGCGTAGCGAGCCCGAAAGCGAAAGACATGATGATGAACATCGGGGCGAGCAGGGCAGTATCGTAGGACTCGCGGGCTACCAGGAAGCCGAATATCGATCCGGTACCGGTGGTCAGCACCAGGCGCCAGACAAAGGCAAGCAGGCCCGCCGGTTTACTCCAGCGCTGCATGCGGCGCTCCATCATCAGCCACAGGTAGGCCAGCACGATGACCACGAATCCCGAATACAGGATGATGTTCCAGGCGAAAATCGATTTGAAGTTGTAATAGGTCATGGCGACGATAAGGCGGTCGGGACGTCCCAGGTCCAGCAGCAGGATGGCGAGCCCGCCGACCAGCAGCGCCACCGACAGGATCGCCGAGAAGCGTGCCAGCGGTTTATAAGCCTGTTTCGCGAAAACCGATGCCAGCGAGGCGATGTTGAGCGCACCCGAGGCCGCGACGATCAGGAAAATCGCGAACACGTGCGGCAGCCCCCACACGATCTGGTTGTTCATGCCGCTGACGTGATGTCCCTCGACATCCATGTGATGCGCGCCGGCGACGCCGATCAGCACACCTGCCGCCAGCAGTACCAGCAGCGCCCAGTAGCTTGAACTATGAGTCTTGATTTCCGAATATTGCGTTGCTGCCGGCATCTTATAAGCCCTGGTAACGTACGCCCGGATTGAGCCCCATGTCGGCGCGCAGGCGCTTGCCGCCGAGCTCCTGCAGGCGCTGCGAGATCTCGCTTTGCGGGTCGTTCAGATCGCCGAACACGATGGCTTTGCGCTCGCCGCGGTTAACCGCCTCGGCGCAGGCCGGCACCGCGTTCGCACCGTCGCGATCGACGCGATGTACGCACAGGGTGCAGGACTCGACCGTGCCTTTGCCGCGCGGGGCGACCGGCAATTGATCCTTGAGCGTTTCGTGGATGAAGGAGCGCGCCTTGTAGGGACAGGCCATCATGCAGTAGCGGCAGCCGATACAGATATGCTTGTTGACCAACACGATGCCGTCGGCGCGTTTGAACGATGCCCCGGTCGGGCAGACGTCGACGCAGGGCGGGCTTTCACAGTGCAGGCACATCATCGGCAGAAACTTCTGGTGTCCCGTTTCCTGGTCGGTGAGCTTTACCTTGCGGATCCATTGGGCATCGGTTTTGGAGCCTGGCTCGGCGCGCCACCCATGCTCGCGCTGGCAGGCGCTGACGCAGGCATCGACGTCGGCTTCACTGAGCACATTGGTGTCGATCAAAAGGCCCCAGCGCGCCTCGCTACTCAGGCTGGTAGCGGCTTGCCCGGTGCGGTAAAGGAAGATACCGGGCGCGACCAGCGTCGCGGCAGCGGCCGCCGCGCCCTTGAGGAATCCACGGCGAGACGGTTGCGTTAAATCTCTTTCGGCCAGATTCGTCATTGACCAACCTCGAGCCGGTGGCCGAGCGTGGCGGAACTCAAACCGGCACCGTTCCCGCTCCAGGCGGGGAACCCGGTATCGAGCTTGCCCTGCTGCAGCTGCTCGAGGCCGCGGTCCGCGTGGCACTCGAAGCAGTCGATCTTGACGCTGGCGTAGGCGTGACACTCGGCACAGAAATGTTGCGGATCCTCGTAGCGCACCACCTCACCGGATTCGCTTGCCGGGTTGTGACAGTTCATGCAGCCGACCAGGCTGTACTTGCTGTCGCGCTCGCCGTTGATCACCGTCTCGTCGCGTTGATGATCCAGCAATTTCATATGGTCGCGGCGCATGACTTCGACCGGTTCGACGCACTGCTCGGCGCGCGCCGGTCTTTCCGGGCTCGGAACCGCGATCTCACCGAAACCGGATGCTTCATACTCCGCCGCGTCGAGAATCCCCAGCGGCGCCAGGCCAAGTGCTGCCAGCAGCAGTAATCGAGGTATTGAGACCAGGGAGCGCATCGTTGCAACCGCTAGTGGTCACCCAGCGCCATGTCGATGTAACCGGTAGGGCAGACGTCGGCACAGATATGGCAACCGATACAGCGCATATAGTCGGTGGCGACGTAACGTCCCATGGTCTTCTCGTCCTTCTTGACCCGGTAGACGGCGTCCTGCGGGCAATAAATGACGCAGTTGTCGCATTCGAAACACATACCGCAGCTCATGCAGCGACCGGCTTCTTCTATAGCCTGTTCCTGCTCCAGGCACTTGGTGCGTTCCTCGAAATCGCCGAGCACGTGCTCGGAGTCGGGCCCGTGGGTTTCACGTAAACGACGCGCCTCGTAGTTGAAGTGCGAGAGGTACAGACGTTCCGACGAGATAATCTCGTTGGCCGCGCGGTCCTCGTAATTGTGCACGGCGAACTTCGCTTCGTTGGTGCCCCAGGTGCTCTCGTGCCCAAATTCAGTGGGCTCGAGGTCCATTTCCTTGAGCTTGTTGAGCAGGTCGAAGTGATGCACGTCGACCTTGGGTCGCTTGTCGAACTCGGCGCCGCCGAGATAACGCTCGATGCTGTCGGCCGCGATCGAGGCCTGGCCGATGGCGGTGGTCAACAGGTGCGGGTTGATGATGTCGCCAGCAACGAAATGCCCGGGTTTGGCGGGATGCTGGAAAAACTTGTCGGCATCCATCAGGTTGCGCTCGTTGCCCATTTCCTCGAGGCCGCGCAGATCGCCGCCCTGGCCGATGGCAGCCACGATCAGGTCGCATTCGATCTCGAATTCGCTGCCTTCGAGCGCGGTGGGCGCACCGTTTTCAATGGTGCATTTGGCCATTTTCAACGCGGTAGCGCGACCTTCGTCATTGACGATTATCTCGATTGGCATAACACCGTCGAGAATCCTGACGCCTTCGCGCAGTGCGTCTTCGACCTCGTGTTCGGTGGCGGTCATTTCGGCCCGCTCGAACAGCGAGGTCAGGGTTACATCCGCGCCCTGTCGCGAGGCCGCGTAAGCGGAGTCGTGCGCGGTATAGCCGCCAACCACAAACTCGGTCAATTTATCCTGGGGCAGCGAATCGATTTTACCGAGGCGGCGCGCGACCGAAACCACGTCGATCGAGGTATCGCCACCGCCGACGCAGACCACGCGGTCCGCGGTTACCTGCAGGGCACCCTTGTTGAACGCCTCCAGGAAGGCGACCCCGGAAATACAGTTGGGGGCGTCGCCGTGCTCCAGCGGCAAACCGCGGCCGCTCTGGCAGCCGATGGCCCACAGCACCGCGTCGTATTCCTGCTCGACTTCCTCGAGGCTGACGTCGCTGCCGACGCGAGTACCCATGCGGGTGTCGATATCGCCCATTTCCAGGATGCGGTTGATCTCGTGATCGAGAAATTCACGCGGTGTGCGATAGCCGGGAATACCGTAGCGAAACATGCCTCCGAGTTCGTCATGCTCGTCGAAAATCGTGCTGGCGATCCCCTTGCGGCGCAGCTGGTACGCGGCCGCGAGACCGGCCGGTCCGCCGCCGACGATGGCGACCTTGTGCTTGCCGACTGCGGGCACATCGCCGAACTTGAATCCCTCGTGCTTGGCGGAATCGCCAATGTATTGCTCGACCGAGTTGATGCCGACGAAATCGTCGACGTTGTTGCGGTTACAGCCCTGTTCGCAGGGAGCGGGGCAGACGCGTCCCATCATCGATGGGAACGGGTTGGCATCGGTGGAGCGCAGGAAGGCGTATTCCTCCATACTAACGCCCTCGGGCGGCAGTTCGATACCACGCACGATATTAAGCCAGCCGCGGATGTCCTCGCCCGACGGGCAGCTGCCCTGGCAGGGCGGGGTGCGATGCACGTAGGTTGGGCATTTGTGCGAGGTATCTTCGTTAAAAATATTCTCGCCCTGCGAACGCCAGCGATGCACACCGTCCTCGTATTTCCTGAACGTGAGTTTCTTGTTCACTTCCTCTTCTGACGCTGCCATTTATCTCTCCATCCAAATTTCTAAAAACTAGTGTTCGTTGCCGAGCACGATCGCGTTACTGACCAGTTGATGTACGCTGACGACCTGGTCCATCTCGAATCCGTAATAGGGCAGGACTTTGCTGAACTGACTTTTACAGATCGCGCAAATCGCAGCCATGTGTGTCACGCCGTGGTCGTCGACTACCTGTTTCAGCGCTTCCATCCGCGGTAACGAGCCCTTGACGCGCAGCTCGACGAGGTCGTCGGTTAACAGGCCGCCACCACCGCCGCAGCAAAAAGTTGCCTCGCCGATGGTGTCGCTCGGCATGTCGTAAAAATTGTTACAGCTTGCCTTGATCACCGCGCGCGGAATCACGAACTGGCCGCCCTCGAAATTGCCCATGCGCGAGCCGCGCGACACGTTGCATGAATCATGAAAGGTCAGCACCATGTCGTCGTTGGCCGACGGATCGAGCTTCAGCGCGTTGCGCTGGATCAGGTCGTAGGTGACTTCGCAGACGTGTTGCGGGATCGGGTAGTTCGGATCGAGGAAATCGAAAGGCCCGGCCAGCGTATTCAGAAAGCTGTAGGCGACTCGCCAGGCGTGCCCGCACTCGCCGAAGACGATACGTTTGACGCCGAGCTCCAGTGCCGCCTCGCGCACCCGCAGGGCCAGCTTTTGCATGTTGTCGTAGGAGCCGATAAACATGCCGAAATTCGCAGCCTCGCTGGCATAGCTGGACAGCGTCCAGCTCAGGCCGGCCTGGTGGAAAACCTTGGCATAGCCGATCAACCCGTCGACGTGCGGCTCGGCGAAAAAGTCGGCCGACGGCGTTACCAGCAGGACATCGGCACCTTTTTCATCCAGCGGCATGCGCACGGTGACGCCGGTTTCGTCTTCGATATCTTCTTCCAGGCCTTCCAGCGTATCGGCCAGCGCGGGCTCGGGTAAGCCGAGATTGTTGCCGATGGTCTGCGCCTTGCCGATGATTTCGTTGCAGTACTTCTGACCGACGCCGACCGTATCCATGATCTCGCGCGCCGCCATCGAAATCTCGGCGGTGTCGATGCCGTAAGGGCAATAGACCGAGCAGCGGCGACATTGCGAGCACTGGTGGAAATAGCTGTACCACTCGTCGAGCACGCCTTGATCCAGATCGCGCGCGCCGACCAGCGCCGGGAAGTACTTGCCGGCCAGGGTGAAGTAGCGGCGATAAACCGAGCGGAACAGGTCCTGGCGCGCCACCGGCATGTTGTTCGGGTCCGAGGTGCCGAGGTAGTAATGGCATTTGTCGGTACAGGCGCCGCACTTGACGCAGCTATCGAGAAACACCCGCAGACCCCGCGAGTTATCGACCAGCTCGCCCATTTTATCGATCGCAACCTGCTGCCAGTTATCGATCAGTTCGCCGGGAAAGCCTATTTTCTGTTGATGATCTTCCTTGGCGACGAACGGTTTGCTGTGCGCCATGACGCCGATTTCGATCGGCGGGATCTCGGGATAGGGCTTCAGGGCTGGGGTTTCGAAGTCGGCCATGCTTGCTGCTCGTCTCAACCCGCCGATTCGGTAGCGGCCGTTTCGCGCGTCGGCATATGCCGCTTTTCGCGCGGATTATCGACCTGGTTGCGGGTCGGGCTGAAGAAAACGCCGGGCGCATGCAGCAACTTGCTGAAAGGAAAAATAATCATCAGCAGGGCGACCATCAACAGGTGCAGGACCAGTAACGGGTCGGCCGGCATCGGTTGCCAGTCAAAATACATTAGCCCCAGGAAAAACGCCTTGACCGCGACGATATCGGTGTGCGCGACGTAACTCATCCCCAGGCCGGTCAGGCCGATGCCGATTAGCAGCGCCAGCATCAGGTGGTCGGACGGGGACGAGATGTAACGTACCCGGTCTACCAGCAAACGGCGCGCCCATAATCCGGCCAGGCCCGCGACCATGGCGAAGGCGGCATACTTGCCGATCGGCTGAATCAGGTTCACCCAGGACCACACCGGGTCGGTGAAATAGCGCAAATGCCGCAACAGCACGAATAGCAACGCGGCATGGAAGACCCAGCCGAACAGCCAGATCCACTTGTTGGACTTGAACAGGCTGTTGAACAGCGTGACTTCGAAAAACATGCGCCTGGCGACGCCGGATCTGGTAATCGGCGCCGGGGTCGTCGGAATACGCAGCGGGGCAGGCGTTACGGCGTAAAGCCTGATCCGGTAAGCCAGGCCAGCCAGCAGTGTCGCTGTAGCGAAATAAAACAGTAGCGTAAATGCGATCGTCAGCAATGACATAACAACGTCATCTCCGGGCTTGCTGCGCCGGGAAAGGCCTGCGCCTTTCCCGGTAAAGCCGCGAATGGACTATACGCAGCCGGTCGGCTTCGGCAGGCCCGCATACTTACAGGCTTGCTTGGCAGGTCCGTAAGGGAACAGCTCGTAGAGGTACTTGCTGGTGCCTTTGTCTTTGCCAAGTTTCTTGCCGACCGCCTTGGTCAGTACGCGTACCGCCGGTGCAATCTGGTATTCCTCGTAGTATTCGCGCAGGAAATTGATTACTTCCCAGTGATTTTCGTCGAGCACTGCGCCATCGGCTTTCGCCATCTCGTTTGCGAGTTCGTCGTTCCAGTCTGACAGGTTCACAAGGTAACCTTCTTCGTCCGTTTCGTACGTCTTTCCACCTGCTTCAATAGTCATTTTGTGCCTCTGATACGTAGTTAAATTCTGCAATCAAAGCCATGATTGCGACTTGTCATAATCCGTTGTCAACTTTACAAAGCCGTCGTAATCGACCAGTGCAATGCCGTCGATCATGTTGTCCGGGTTGATGCCTCGTGCCTCCAGATCGGGCTGCAAAGCGTAGATCTGGTGATTGGCCAACGCCTGTTCCACCTTCTGTGCAGCTGCAGCATTCTTCTGCACCGCGTAAATTCCATCCTCGATCAGCAGTATCGCGGAGTCCGGCTGCGCCAGGCGCAGGCAGGTATCCAGCGAGCTTCTGTCATAAGGCGATTTGTTGATGATATGCAATACAGACATTTCTACTTCCGTCAAAAATTCAGGATAACGTCCTGTTGATCGATTATTTCGGCAAGCTCCTTGCTGCTGACGACGTGGATCGAGTCTTTTTCCGCCCAGTCGTCATCCTCGTCTTCGTAAGTCAGCGGCATCAGGTCGTCCTTGCCGAGACCGCGCAGTTCCAGCGATTCCTGTTCGACGTATATCTTGCTGACGTCGTAATCACCCAGCGCCTTGTAGGTCGGAGAAAAATTCTTCGATCCGATGCCGCTGGTGTCCTGGTTTTGCATCAGTTGGTAGACACCGTCATCGATAAACGCCAGGCTGACATCCTGTTCGAAGGCAGCGGCGATAAGTACCACTTCGAGCGACTCCTGGGCGTAAATGCTGCCGTGGGGCGCCGTGCGGTTTACGTATAAAAACTTTTTAGTGGCCATAGTTCAATCACCAAAAACGACTAAGCGATCGGCCTGGATTCCGGCATCGATCAGTTGGCCGAGGCCGGAGATCTGGAATCCCGGTGCCATGTTGTTGCTGTCCTTGCCGGCGCGCTTGGCTTCATCCTCGTCCAGCAGCCCGCGGCGTTGTGCGGCCGCCACGCACAGGATCAGCTCGACGCCGTGCTCGTTGGCGAGTTCCGACCAGCGCTCGCTGACGTTGCGGTCATCCTGCGGCGGGACCGACAATCGAGTACCGTTATTGACCCCGTCGTGATAGAAAAACACGCGCACGATTTCATGCCCGGCGCGCAACGCCGCGGCGGTGAAATGGTAGGCCGAATCTGACGCCTGGTGCGTGTAAGGTCCTTCGTTCACAAGTATTCCGAATTTCACTGGCTTACCCCGTTAGAAGCGGATATGAGTGGATGCATTCAGGGTGCGCCTCGAACCACGCCAGTTATCGATATGGAACTTGGTAAAGGGCAGCTCGGTCAGTTCGAAGAATTGCGGCCAGCCGATGCGCTCGATCCAGTCGTTGAGACGCTCCCAGTCGCGCGCGTTATCCTTGTAGGTTTGCAGGATCTTCTTGACTATGGCGGTTGCCTCGGGCCAGCGCGGCGGGTTGTTCGGGATGCCGGCGGCGACCAGTTTCTGAAAGGTCGGCTTGCCGCGCGCGTTGGAGTGGTTACCGCCAACCCAGATCGCGAGCTTGGTGTGCTCGGGATCGTTGATCTGCATCGGCGTGCAGGGCGGGTAACAGGCGCCGCAGCAAATACATTTTTTCTCATCGACTTCGAGCGAGGGTTTGCCGTTTACCAGCGCCGGGCGAATTGCCGCCACCGGGCAGCGCGCCACCACCGACGGACGTTCGCAGATGTTGGCTACCAGGTCATGGTTGATCTTCGGCGGCTTGGTGTGCTGCACGTTGATCGCGATATCGCCCTGGCCGCCGCAGTTGATCTGACAGCAGGAGGTCGTAATGTGTACGCGGTTGGGCATGTTCCAGTTTTTGAACTCTTCGATCAGCTCGTCCATCATCGATTTGACGACGCCAGACGCATCGGTGCCGGGGATGTCGCAGTGCAGCCAGCCCTGGGTGTGCGAAATCATCGCTACCGAGTTCTTGGTGCCACCCACGACGAAACCTTCTTTCTCCAACGCCTCGATCAGGGGCTCGACCTTGCTGCCGTCGGAGACCATGTATTCGATGTTGCTGCGGATCGTAAAACGCACGTAACCTTCCGCATACTTATCGCCGATTTCACACAGCTTGCGCAGCGTGAAAACGTCGAGGATACGCTGGGTACCGGCTCTGACCGTGTAAATCGCGTCGCCACCGTGCGCCGTATGTTTCAGCACGCCAGGGCGGGGGTCTTCGTGATATGCCCAGTCGCCGTAGTTTTTGCGCATGACCGGATGCATGTACTGAAATCCATCGGGACATCCGGATTCGATCGGGGTACGTTGGCCTTCCATTATCGGGCTCCTGCATTCATTTCAATTAACATATTCTGTAACCTCTGCTAGCGCTGGCTCAGGAAGCCTGCTTTTGCTCGGCCTTGCGGTCGAACCACTTCTTGGCTTCGATATCCCAGTCATCCATGCGCACATAGGACGAGCTGCGAGTTTCGGAAATCATGTTCGGATCGACCTCGACACCGATGCCCTCGAGGAAATTAACCAGTCCGACGCGTTCTACCATTTCGCCGCAGCGCTCGTGCTCGAGACCGTTCTCGGCCCAGTAGTCGATGACCTCTTCAGCCAGTTCGGTCAGCGCTTCGTAGTCTTCCTCGTCTTCCAGTTTCATGAAAGGCACGACCACGGTTCCCATCAGGTCGCCGATCTTGAGCGTGCGTTTGCCGCCGATCAGGATGGTGACGCCCTTGTCGTCTCCGGGCGACAGCGCCTTCGGCACCACGTTGAGGCAGTGCATGCAGCGCACGCAGTTGCGATTGTCGACTTCGAGCGTATCGTCGTCGTTGAGCGACAGCGCATTGGTCGGGCAGCGCGTGATGATGTTATCGATCGTATGCTGGCGACCCTTGGCCGCGACATATTCCTTGAAGGCTTCCTGGTCGACCTTCATGTCGTCACGCCAGGTGCCGATAATCGCGAAGTCGGAACGTTCGATCGAGTTCATGCAGTCGTTACCGCAGCCGGAAACCTTGAACTTGAACTTGTAAGGCAGCGCGGGGCGATGCACATCGTCGGTGAAGTTGTTCAGCAGGGTGCGATGGATGCGCATTTCGTCGGCGCATGATTGCTCGCAGCGCGCCGCGCCGACGCATGACATGCCGGTGCGCACGCAGGGCCCGGCGCCGCCGAGGTCCCAGCCGTAATCGTTAATCTCGTTGAAAAAATGCTGGGTGTTCTCGGTGGAGGTTCCGATGAACATGATATTGCCGGTCTGCCCGTGGAAGGTAACCAGGCCCGAACCGTATTTTTCCCAGCTATCGCCGAGCTGGCGCAGCATATCGGTGGTGTAGTAGTTACCGGCCGGGGGTTGTACCCGCAGCGTATGGAACTCTTTTGATTCCTGGAAGGCCTGGGCGACTTCGGAAAAGCGCGGAATGATACCGCTGCCGTAACCGTAAACGCTGACCGTGCCGCCTTTCCAGTAACCCTTGCGGGTTTCGTACGAATGTTCGAGCTGGCCGAGCAGGGAGTTGGCCATGCCGTTGATGCGTTGATCGTCGTGCTCGTCGCGCAGACGCTTGATCCCGGAAATGAAGCTTGGCCAGGGACCATTTTCAAGCTCGTCGAGCATAGGGGTTACATGTACTTTTTTAGCCATAATGATAACGTTTCCGTTTGTCTGTTTTGAACGATTTCCGGCTTTGCTGACCAGAGAAATCTGAAGTTTGCCGAATTCTATCCTCTCAGAAATTCGACGACTCGCTGGAGACGGGGCCTAGTTTGGTAGAATACAGCCAAATGAGCTATCCCCCGGTTGGGGTGCTGTAAAATCTAAATTTATCCCCATCGAGATAGGCTTAATTTATGCGCCTATTCGTAAATCCCCCCAGCTCCCATTTAAAACTCTATAAATCTCCAATAATCAGTAACTTATAGAATACGCCAGGTTAGTTTTCGGACTCCTACCGATGGGATGCTCCAATCGGGGTTAGCCTGTAATAAACTTCGGCCTGTTAAACCGATGGACATTAACCCCCGGATCCGATTTGAACGCCACCATAGACCATATGACCGCTGCACTCAACGATTGCGAGGAAAATTCGCCTTTCCTCCTCGAAAACGAGGGTGCATACCAGGCGTGGCGGCTACGCAAGCTGAAACTGCGTGAGCAACTGCCGGCCAGCCGGGTGTTCGAGCTGGATCACGAGCACCGCCTGCCGCAATCGCTGCTGCCGCAGTTGCGGCTGCAGGTGAGCGCTTTTAACTTTGTGCTGTTCCAGTCCGAGTCTGAAATCAGCAAAAGCGAATTCCTCCGCTTGAACCGGCAGTTTGGCCTGTTTCGGCTGGACTCCAATCTCGGTGCCGACGTCGACAAGGTAACGTCGTTGCGGGTTGTCAGCGATTCGGACGAGCGCGCCCAGTACATTCCCTACACCAACCGCGCGCTGAACTGGCATACCGACGGTTACTATAATCCTCACGGGCGGCGTATCGGCGCGTTTGCGCTTTACTGCGTCAACCAGGCTGAGCGCGGCGGGGGAAACTACCTGTTCGATCACGAGCTGATGTATATCCTGATCCGCGACCAGGCGCCGGATCTACTGGCGGCCCTGATGGATGACGATCTGATGCGCATTCCGCCCAACATTCAGAATGGTCGGGTTATCCGCGCGCAGGAATCGGGCCCGGTGTTCTCGATTCAATCCGACAGTTGCGGATTGAACATGCGCTACACGTCGCGTCCGCGCAACATAGTCTGGAAGTCGGACAAACGCAGCGAACGCGCGCTGAACCTGGTGCGTGAAATCCTGATGGATAGCGATGCCGTTATCGATCTGCGGCTGCAAAACAACCAGGGTATCGTGTGCAACAATCTCCTGCACGGGCGGCAGGCTTTCCACGATCAGGGCGAACAGTCCAGCCGCCTGATTTACCGCGCGCGCTATTACGATGCGATCGATTTCGATCGAGCGCAGGAGCCGCAGGCTGCGGAGGTCTGAAACCGGCTATGTACTGGCGCGAACAGGAGGATAAGAAGGAAGAGTACCGGGTACCCGAAGATATCTTCGACCTGGTGTTCAAATTGCGCGGCAGCAGCCTCGACATAGACCATGCTTATGCACTGTCACAGGCGCTGCAGCAGCATCTGGACCCGGATACCTGCGCCAGGATAGGCGTGCATGGCGTTCACATGGCAGGTTCCGGCAACGGCTGGAACCGTCCCGAGCAGATCGACGCGGAACTGCCGCTGTCGCGCCGCGCGCGGCTGGTGATCCGGGTGCATCGCGACGATAGCGACGCGGTGACGCAGATAACCGACCGGACGCTGCAGATCGGCAGGCAATCGGTTCAGGTCGGGGCCAGTTCGATTCGTAAACTATCGAGCCTGAGCACGATTCACGCGCGCGCCGTACGCTGTGACCCGGAACAGTCGGAAGATGATTTTCTGCGACAGGTTGCGAGCGAGCTCAGCGCCATGGATATCGATGTTTCCAAGATGATGTGCGGCAAGACGGGCGCAATCCGCACCGGTGATGAAGTCATCTTTACGCGCGCCGTGCTGGTCGCCGATCTGAAGCCGGAGGAATCCGTGAGGGTGCAGCAGCG
>JAACFA010000154.1 GCA_009937625.1 Gammaproteobacteria bacterium
GCCAGCGTTCAATCTGAGCCAGGATCAAACTCTTCAGTTTAAAACTATTTACGGATAGCTCCGTGTAACTTTTTTGAAGAGAGTAACCTCGACTATTAACGTAAGTTAAAGTTTTGGTCACTCAAATCGTAATGATACGAGATCATCATTGACATGAGTGCCCACACAAATTACCTAATCAATTGTTAAAGATCTGTTCGCCGGGGAACGCCCAGCAAAAACGGGCCTTTCAGGGGCCCACCTCGCAGCGCCGAAGATCGTTCGAAATCCGGACGTTTTTAAAAGCGAGGCGCGCATTATAGACCCTTTTGACACGGCGTCAACGCCTTGTGCAACATTTATTTTGATAAACATCGCAAAGTCGTTTTCTGCGGGATTCGCAAGGGCCTGATAAAGCACTATCCGGAACCGAAACAGCGCCTTTGAGGCAAGCCGCTTCGGTCCGAAGAGGCGCGCATTATAGGCGGTATTAATTCTCCGTCAAGCGCTATTTGAAAGTTTTATCAGGCCAGCGAAATTCGAGCAAATTTCCGCTTGCCGACCTGGGCCACGACCACCGAACCGCGCTCCAGCACAAGGCCTCGATCGGACACCTTTTCGCCATCGAGCCTGACCGCGCCCTGCTGAATCATGCGGAAGCTTTCCGAGGTGCTGGCGGTGAGCCCGACCTGCTTTAGCAAGGCCGCGATGCCAATCGTATCCTGTTCGAGATTCAGCGTGGTTTCCGGCATGTCATCCGGCAGGGCGCCTTTGGCAAAACGCGTGATGAAATCCTGCCTGGCAGATTCGGCTGCCGCCGCATCGTGGAATCGGGTGATGATTTCCTCGGCTAGCAGAAACTTGATATCCCGGGGGTTCGCACCCGCTCTGACGTCGTGCTGAAACTGATTTATCTCCTGCATGGGCCTGAAGCTTAAAAGCTCGAAATACCGCCACATCAAGTCATCGCTGACCGACATCAACTTGCCAAACATTTCGTTGGGCGCATCCTCGATACCAATGTAGTTATCCAGCGATTTTGACATTTTCTGCACACCGTCCAATCCTTCCAGAATCGGCATCGTCAGGATCACCTGCGGCTCCATGCCTTCAGCCTTCATCAGCTCCCGGCCAACCAGCAGGTTAAACTTCTGGTCGGTGCCACCGAGCTCGACGTCGGCCTGCATTTCTACCGAATCCCAGCCCTGCACCAGCGGGTAAAGGAATTCGTGGATCGAAATTGGCTGGTTGTTCTTGTAGCGCCGGGCGAAATCATCGCGCTCCAGCATGCGCGCCACGGTGTGCCGCGAGGCCAGCCGGATCATGTCGGCCGCAGTCCTGCGGCCATGCCAGGAGGAGTTGAAGCAAATTTCCGTCGTATCCGGGTCGAGAATCTTGAAAACCTGTTCCTGGTAGGTTTGCGCGTTCTGCTGAATTTGCTCGGGCGACAACGGTGGACGAGTAGCCGACTTCCCGCTGGGATCACCGATCATGCCGGTAAAGTCACCGATCAGGAACATAATATGGTGCCCGAGTTCCTGGAATTGACGCATCTTGTTGATCAGGACCGTATGTCCGAGATGCAGATCAGGCGCCGTCGGATCGAAGCCTGCCTTTATTTTCAGGGGCCTGGACTGCCTTAATTTTTCTAGCAATTCAGCCTCGAGCAGGATTTCATCGCACCCTCTTTTTATCTGCTGCATTGCATCTTTTTCGGAAATCATGCTATATACCTGTCTGGAGATAATATTTTGGCCTGTTATCTCAATTCAACCAATAACTTAGACGTATTTTCTAATGAGTTTTCAAGATCTTGACTTCAAATCCGACCGCGCTCGTCTGAAAACGTCTCGCACCAGTGCGCCCACCGCCCCGGCCTTTCATCCCGGACTCCCGGTTAAATTGCTGCTAGTCGCAACCGCCGTCATGCTGCTCGGCTTCAGTGTATCGAACTGGCAACCCTCGGCCAAAGCCGCGAATTCTACGCCGAAGTCAGCACGATTACACTACTCGTTGCCGCTGCCTGCTCCAGCAACGCCCCTGCAGCAGGAGATCGCCGAAACCGCGAGCGAACTCGATACAGAATTTTGGGAAAGCGTAACCGTCAAATCCGGTGATACACTGGCGTCGATATTCGCCAAAAAAGGCATACCGTCGACCACAACGCATAAAATCGCCAGGCTCAACGAACAAACCAAACGACTGCGTTACATCAAGCCAGGGCAGGAAATACGCCTGATGCTGGACGACGAGCGTCAACTGCGGAAGATGAAATACATTCCCGACATCACCAGCACCCTGCTGATACAGCGCGGCGAGGATCAGTCTTTTAGCAGCCAGATCATCAATTACCAGCTCGACGCCTACCCGGTTTATCGCGAGGGCACGATCGAGAGCTCGCTGTTCGAAGCCGCGGCGAATGCCGACATCCCAGAGGACGTGATCATGGACCTGGTTGCTATTTTCGGCTGGGACGTCGATTTCTCTCTGGATATTCGCAAGGGCGATCGCTTTGGTATCGTTTACGAAGAGCTCTACAAGGACGACGTCAAGATTCGCAATGGCCGCATCCTGTCGGCCGAATTTGTCAACGACGGCAAGACCTACCGCGCGGTTTACTATACCGACCCCAAGGGCGACAGCGACTATTTCTCGCCCGATGGCAAAAGCATGCGTAAGGCCTTCTTGCGCAGCCCGGTCGAATTCTCCAGGATCAGTTCGCGTTTTACCAACAAACGCTGGCATCCGCTGCTATCGAAGTGGCGTTCGCACAAGGGCGTCGACTATGCTGCGCGGCGCGGAACGCCGGTGCGCGCATCGGGTGATGGCAAGGTAATCTTCGCCGGAACCAAGGGCGGTTACGGTCGCCTGATCGTGATTCGCCACGGTGGTCGCTATACCACCGCTTATGGTCATCTGCATCGCTACGCGCGCGGTCTGCGCAGCGGCAAGAAAGTCAAACAGGGCCAGGTCATCGGCTATGTCGGTAGCTCGGGGCTGGCTACCGGACCCCATTTGCACTACGAGTTTCGCGTTAACGGCGTGCACCGCAACCCGCTAACGGTAAAACTACCGGAAGCCCAGCCGGTTAACGAGGCCTATCTCTCCCACTTCGAGGAAAACACCCAGGCTTATCTGTCGATGCTGCGCCTGATGGATCGCACATTGGCCGATAATTCGCAGTGAACCCGCGCAGCAAAGAGGTATACCTCGGCCTGATGTCGGGCACCAGCCTCGACGGGGTCGATGTCGCAATAGTCGATTTTAACGAGTCCCCACCCCGGGTCCTGCACTGCCAGACGACCCCTTACCCGGTTTCGACACGTCAGGCGCTGCAGGCCCTGTGCCAGTCGCAATCATCTTCGCTGGACGACCTCTATCGCCTCGACGCGGAACTGGGTGAGCTCTACGCTACTACGGTCAAAAACGCGCTTGCCGCGGCGGCGCTTAATCGGGAAGACATTGCCGCGGTGGGCTGCCATGGGCAGACGATTCGCCACAGCCCGAATACATCACCGGCATATACGGTTCAGATTGGCGATCCCAATCGCCTGGCCGCCGGTTGCGGCATCACCACGGTAGCCGATTTCAGGCGCAAGGATATTGCCCTGGGTGGCCAGGCGGCACCGCTCGCGCCCGCTTATCACCAGTTCCTGTTGCACTCGGCAGCCGAGGATCGCGTCGTCATCAATATCGGCGGGATCGCCAATATCACCCTGCTCCCGGCTAACCGGGAGTCGCAAATCGTTGGTTTAGATACCGGCCCGGGTAATACCCTGCTCGACTACTGGAACGAAAAGCACCATGCGACCCGCTTCGACGATGCCGGAGACTGGGCACGGGGAGGAGAGATCATCGATAGCCTGCTGCGGGCGATGCTTGCCGGAGAAAGCTACTTCCAGGAAGCAATCCCGAAATCGACGGGCACCGAACACTTCAGCCCCACCTGGCTGCACGGATTCTTAAACCATGACTGCGACGCGCGGGACGTTCAGACAACGCTGGTGGAACTGACAGCGGTAACCATCGCCAGCGCGATATCCGAGCTGCCTGTTTTACCTGCAAATTGCTTCGTTTGCGGGGGCGGAGCGCGCAATCGTTACCTAGTCGAGCGCCTGCAACACCTACTGCCGCGATGTGTCGTGCAAACCACAGAGGCGCTTGGCATGAATCCGGACTATATCGAAGCCGCAGCCTTTGCCTGGCTGGCACGCGAACGCCTCAAACTGCGTCCCGGCAATATTCCGGCAGTCACTCATGCGCAGCGTGCAACCGTGCTCGGCGGGGTTTACGCGGCCGAATAGTCACGCTCTCCAGTTGTGTGACCTAGTTAACAAACTCACCGAACCCGTAGCTCTTCTGGATGTCTAAAAGGCCTCATTATGATAGTCTGGTTAGATATTCTCCAGCAAGAAGGCCGATGAAATACACAAGGAGTGTCATTATTATGTCAACCTGCATATGGTTGACAATCGGCACCGCCGAAGCGGAGTTCATAGGGCTCAACATCGGCGGCGAGCTTGCGCCTGCGCTCAATGGCGGCTATAACAACTTCGAAACCGACAGTATCGAGCTGGTTGACGACCTGGAGCTGGACGACCCCGAGCAATCCTCGATGGTGTTAATCCTGGAACACCCGATCAAGGCACTGCCAAAACCTGGATTCTTCGAACCGGGTGACCCTCGATGCCGACATCAGCCTTAACGGCCAGACCTTCAGCTCCGGCGAAAAGATTACCTCTACTTACGACCTTTCCCAGAACGATATCGTGCTCTACTACCAATTGCTGAAAAGTCGAGTCAATCTCGACCTGGGCGTCGATTTGAAAAAATTCAATGGCGAAGTATCACTGGGCGGTGACGCAAACACCAGTCTGACGGTCGACGAGACTATTCCGCTGCTCTACCTGTCGGCCCGCTATGACCTGCCAAATAGCGGTTTCTACGTTGGCGCAAACATTCACACCAGTTCAATTGACCTCGGCCTGAGCGATAGCAGCGCCCAGGATTCCTCCATTATGCTCGGATATGATTCCGGCAACGGGCTCGGTGTCGAGGGTGGTTTCAAATATTTTTCGCTGGACCTGGATGATATCGACAGGCTGGACAAGGACAACGACCTGCAATACGACGGTCTTTTCCTGAACGGTTACTTCACCTTCTAGGCGAACATTTCGCGTCCGCCTGGGCAAAACTGTATTTCTAAATCGAAAACGAAGCCCCACAACCACAGGTTGAGGTCGCGTTTGGGTTATTCACAACAAACATTGCGCCCTCGACACCCTCGGTGTAGTCGACCTCGGATCCTGCCAGGTATTGATAGCTCATCTGATCGATTACCAGAGTGACGCCATCCTTTTCCACGGTCTTGTCGGCCGGCTTGACTTCCTCTTCGAGTGAAAAGGTGTACTGAAACCCGGAACAACCGCCACCGTAAACCGATACCCGCAGCATCAGGTTCGGATTATCCTCCTCTTCCTGCAATGCCTTAAGCTTGCGCACCGCGGAATCAGAAAATTCGAGCAGGGTTTCACCAGAGCTGGGCCCCAGCGCCATGCCGAAATTAGCGTCGATCATTACTTCCATAACGTTACTCGTACCATTTGCAGTCCAGGCAGCATGATAACACGTGAAATCAGTTATCGGTTATCGGTTCGGTCTTGCCACTGCCGTGGTTGTTCGATTTATCTTCCAGTCGCTTGGGCAATTCTGAGCCGGCGGGTTGATGCACCAGTCCACCGTTGACCTCGGCGCCAATCGCCATCTCGATCAAGTTGTAATAAACGCTACCCTTGACCCTCGACTTCGGCGCCAGCTCGACCCGGGTCGAACCATAGACATCGCCTACTATCTCCCCGTTCAGCACCATATTGGGCACCTTGACCTCGCCCTCGATACGACCAAACTCGCTCAGTATCAGGAGCGCGGTGCTGCCCTCTTCGGCCATGACGTTACCGTTTATTTTACCGTCCACGTGCAGGCCGCCGGAAAACACCAGGTCGCCGTTAATCTCGGTACCCTGACCGACCAGTGTGTCGATACGAGCCGCGTTGAAGCCTTTTTTTCTGCCAAACATTTAAACTCCCTCGGACAATACCTGCGTCCATGAAATAGTTTCTGAAAAAGATTTTACCTTCTTTGTAGTAGGTTTGATGCCTATTTCCACCTCGAACGGTTCGAATCCTTCAGGTAGAGCGATATCTCCTTCGAAAACCTGGAAGTACCTGAAGGCAAACTTGGTACCTATCTTTGAATTTTCAAGCGCCAGGTCAGTCAATTTCAACTCGCTGACGCTACCGCCATCCTCTCCTCGAATTACCACATTAGCACCGCCCGCGATCTTTTTGGTGCTTTTACCGCTCTTGGTCAGGATCATTTTTACACTGTAGTGGTTCTGGCTGTTCTTTTTACGCACTTCGAACGACTGCAGGTTCACGCCCAGGGCGGCATCCTTGGGCGATACGATACCCCGGTAGAATACCAGTTCTTCCTTTTGCGCCAGCAACTCCTGCTGCAATCTGACCAGCTCCTGATTCGCCAGCTCGTAAGCATCCCGTTCTATTTTGCTGCCGCCCTCGAGGTGGGCATTTTTTTGCACCAGGTTATGGTTCCGGGTCTCGAGTTCCTCGATACGGCTCACCAGGGTCTCACGTTCCAGCATCAGGTGCTCGAGCTGATATGACTGGTAGTTTTTACCCAGGTAGAAAACCATGGCCATCAGGCCCATTAGCAGGGCGACGCCCAGCCAGACCTTCCACGGCTTGTGCTGCCTGACCTGGAATCCGCGGTGAACCCTGCTCAAGGCATTACCCCCGGAGCTTCGAGGCCCGAAGTTTCCTCGAGGCCGCACATCAGGTTCATATTCTGGATCGCCTGCCCTGCGGCACCCTTGACCAGGTTATCCTCAACCGACAACACCACGTATTTGTTGGCCACCTCGAGGTAATGCACTGCCACCCGGCAGGTATTGGCCCCGCGTACGCTACGGGTTTCCGGATGCGATCCCGCCGGCATCACGTCAACAAAGGGTTCGTCGCGATAAAAGCTCTCGAACACGGCCTGCACCCGGTCGGCAGGACCGCGCGCATCGGCGTAAACGGTGGCATGGATGCCGCGGATCATAGGCATCAGGTGTGGCGTAAACACCAGGTCTGCATTCGCATCGAGCGTCTGCAAAATCTCCCGAATTTCGGGCAGATGGCGATGGCCCGGCACGCCGTAGGCTTTCACCGATTCGGTAACCTCGCAAAAAGCGGTTCCCACGCTGGCCTTGCGCCCGGCGCCGCTGGTGCCCGATTTGCAATCCGCGATAATGCTCGCCGGATCGATCAAATCATTCTTCAGCAATGGCAACAATGCCAGTATTACCGCGGTTGGATAACAGCCGGGATTCGCCACCAGGCGCGCACCGCGAATCGCGTCGCGATTCAATTCGGGTAAACCGTAAACCGCGTCCTCGACCAGCGCAGGGCAGGCGTGCGCGACGCCATACCATTGTTCCCAGGTAGCAATATCCTTGATTCTGAAATCGGCGGCCAGGTCGATCACCCTGATACCCGCGGCGAGTAATGCTTCCGCCTGCGACATGGCAGTCGTGTTCGGGGTAGCGAAAAAGACCAGGTCGCAGTTTCGGTAGGAATCGACCGCGGGCTCGACAAAATCCAGATCGATCAACCCGCGCAGGTTTGGAAACAACTCGGCCACCGGCTTGCCCGCCTCGGAGCGGGAAGTGATGACTTCCACCCGCGCGCCCGGGTGCCGCGCCAGCAGTCGTATCAATTCCACACCGGTGTAACCAGTACCGCCAACTATTCCAACCTTTATCATTCTAATGTCTATTTGGAGCCGCTAAAATGGACGCAGCATTATACATTGATCGTTTATCGTGACCATTGAAAAACAATAGTCTACAGTTGTTTAGCACAGCTCTCTGAGAGATTCTTTAATGATTTGGGTCAAAGCTTTTCACATTATCTTCATGGTCGCCTGGTTTGCCGGACTTTTCTATTTGCCACGCCTTTTTGTCAACCATGCAATGGCCGAGGAAGAGGAGGTCAAAGCACGCCTGAGGCTGATGGAGCGCAAGCTTTACCGCTTCATTACTCCCTGGATGGTGTTGACCCTGGTTTTCGGCTTCTGGCTGCTGTTCGACTACGCCTGGGCCGCCTATGCCCATATGCTGTGGCTGCACGTCAAGCTCGCACTAGTCGCCGCGCTGGTAGTTTACCATTTCTATTGCGGCAAGCTGCTGCGCGACTTCGCCAACGAAAATAACCGTCGTTCACACGTCTGGTACCGCTGGTTTAACGAACTCCCGGTGCTGGTACTGTTCGCAGCGGTCATCCTGGCGGTAGTCAAGCCGTTCTAGATCAGAATACCGAACATGCAGGTGCTTACGAGGGATTGAAGGACTGTCTCCCCGATAACGCCGATAGGTTTCCGGAATGACCCGCCGCCAAGGTTACCAATCGGGTTAACCACAACGTCGATGAAATCGTAAGGTCTGCACGAGATCCCGGATAAGTGCTTTGCACTTTCCGGGATGACCTTTGGATGAAAATCAGGTTACTACCTGATTTTCATCCAAAGGTCATTTGCCGGCGCGGATGAGCCCACCGAGACCGCGCTCATCCAGCTTGCGAGCGTACATTTCGCGAATCGCGAATGCATCCGACATGGTCAGGGCCTGTTGCAGCAATTCGAGCAACTCGCTGTAACTGAAAGACACGATAACCTTCTTCGCGCGCAACAGGCTGCCGACACTCATGGAAAGACTATCGATTCCCATGCCGAGCAGGGCCATGACGCCAAGCGGATCGCCGGCGAGTTCGCCACAAACGCTTACCGGGGTATCGTTAACCGCGGCACCCTCCACGATCTGGCACATTGCCTTTAGCACCGCCGGGTGCAGCGACGAATAGAGTTCGGCGACGTTTTCATTATTGCGATCCACGGCGAGCAGGTACTGGGTCAGGTCGTTGGTTCCAATGGAGACGAAATCCACCAGGCGGCAGATATCTTCGATCTGGTAAACCGCCGACGGCACCTCGATCATCGCGCCTATCTGAGGCAACAGAATTTTTTCGCCGGATTCCTCTTCGATTTCGTCGCGCACCCGGTTGATAAACGACAGCGCCTCTTCCAGCTCGGAGCGACCGCTGATCATCGGCAGCAGTATTTCCAGGTTATTGACGCCAATATTGGCGCGAATCATCGCCCGCACCTGGGTGATAAAAATCTCGGGGTGATCCAGGGTAATGCGTATCCCGCGCCAGCCCAGGAAGGGATTGGCTTCGTTGATCGGAAAGTAACTCAACGGCTTGTCGCCACCCACATCGAGCGTACGCAGCACAACCGGCATACCCCTGAAAGTCTCGAGCACGCTGCGATAAATCTGGTACTGTTCCTCTTCGCTGGGAAAGCGATCGCGGATCTGAAACGGGATTTCGGTGCGGTACAGCCCAACGCCCCTGGCGCCACTGCGCAGGGACGGCGTATAGTCGGACATCAGGCCCGAGTTCACCAGCAGCGAGATCTGATGCTTGTCGGTAGTGATCGCCGGCTCGTTCTTCAAGCCGATCAAATCCTGCTCGATCGCGGCCTCTTCCTCCAGATACTGGTTATATTCGTCGAGCACCCGTTTATCCGGATTGATAAACGCCGAACCGTTATAACCATCGACCACCAGCTCGACGCCATCGAGCTGCTTGACCGGCAGGTTCGGCACGCCCATTACCGCGGGAATACCGAGCGCGTGGGCCAGTATCGCGACGTGCGACGAGCTGCTGCCGTGCGCCGAAACGATTCCACTGAGACAATCGGTGGGGACATCCGCGAGATCGGTTGCCGTCACTTCGTCCCCCACCAGGATGGTTTTATCCGGAAAGTCAATGTAGGTACTCTGCTCCAGCATCAGCTTGCGCAGCACGCGCAACCCAAGATCCCGAATGTCGTTGGCGCGCTCGGCCAGGTACCTGTCTTCCATCTGGGAAAACACGTGAGCGTGCTGTTCCACCGTATCGCGCCAGCTCGACGGTGCCCAGTTGCCCGCATTGATACTCTTTTCCGTGTCATCGATCAGCGAGCCGCCGCTTAGCATCTGCGCGTAGGCCAGAAATAACGCGCACTCTTCCTCCGGCAGCGTCGCCCGCATTTTTTCCGCCAGCGCGGTAAGCTCGTCGCTGGCCTTGCGCACCGCCTGCCTGAAACTGTGCAAGTCACCCTCGATGTCGCTGGTTTTCTTGTCTGGTACCGACTCCAGGTTGACCCCGCGATTCAGCACCAACGCCACGCCAATCGCCATGCCCGGCGCACCGGCGACCCCCTTAATCATGTGAGTGGCCTGCTGGGTACTGAAACGCCCCTGGCTCTCGGCGCGCTCGATCG
Organism: Gammaproteobacteria bacterium; assembly: GCA_009937625.1. GTDB lineage: Bacteria > Pseudomonadota > Gammaproteobacteria. The sequence continues at coordinate 10,366 of JAACFA010000154.1, forward strand.
AGGTTGCCAGCTGCGCCGCCAGGGTGGTCAGGTATGCCTCTTCATCCTCATTGAATACGTTTTCCGCGCGCTGCACCGCGATGACCCCGAGCACATCGCGGTGCGCAATAATCGGCACCCCTAGCAGAATCGGGAAATCGACTTCCCCGGAATCGGGCACCAGCAAAAACTTTTTGTGCGCCGGGGCATCGGTTAAATTCATTGCCTCCGCCTTGGCGGCGATAGTACCGATCAGGCCTTGCCCCATTCTGCGCTCGACCTTGCCAATGATATCGGGATTCAATCCGCTGCTGGCCTGCAGCACCATGACCTCGGGATCATCTTTACTGGCGAGGAAGATGGTGCAGGCATCGGCGGTAAGATCGCGCGTGAGGCTCTCGGTGATCATCACCAGCGCACGGTCGATATCAGGAGCCCGATTGACCTCCTGCACGATTCTTTGCAGCCTGTGGATCATCGACGCCACGTTTTAAAGCCTCCCCCTGGTAAAAATGTTAATCGCTGCGGTCTGCGTCGGGCGACGGCAGCATGGATTCGAGCTGCGCCAGAGCACACTGGTAAACACGACGCTTGAAGAAGACCACGTTGTCGGCCGGGTACCAGTAGTCAACCCATTTCCAGTGATCAAATTCAGGCGTATGCGATACGCTCAGATCGAAACTGTCTTCGTCGGATTCCAGCCGCAGCAGATACCACAGCTGCTTTTGCCCGATACAACGCGGCTCCGAGCGACGCATCAGCCGCCGTGGCAGCTTGTAGCGCAGCCAGCTATCGGTAGCCCCGAGCACCGAAACGTGTTCGGGTTTCAGCCCGGTTTCCTCCCACAGTTCCCGGTACATCGAATCTCGTGGGTCCTCGTCAGGACTGATACCACCCTGCGGAAACTGCCAGGCATCCTGCCCGACGCGTCGCGCCCACATCACCTGGGCAGCGTTATTACACAGTATTATTCCGACATTTGCGCGGTAGCCATCTACGTCAATCATTTCGTTGCTTGCCATTAATCGTATAGAATCTGGACCGCTCATTCTTACATAGACGCTCAGAACCCAGCAAGCCAATACACGGGAA
>JAACFA010000155.1 GCA_009937625.1 Gammaproteobacteria bacterium
TCCCAGAATGCTGGACGATTCGCTCATGAGCCGTTAGCCAGCTCGGGCCCTGGGCCGAACGATGAAAGCGACATGATCGAGAGTTTTCTCCAGAAATCGACCCACGGGGCGCTTTAGCGCCAATTCGCGGTCCGGGCAATTTTGATTTCTTCAGCGGGGAATCGAGTGGATTACCGGATAAATGGCGGTGTCGACCGAATGACACCGGCGTGATCTAGGGAGTATACAGTAATTAAGCTTCCCCGGAGGGATTTAAATCTGGATACGGTGGGTTTATGGTCAAAGCTCACCCGCCTCGCGATAAGAAACCATGCGTTGCAGGTTTTCATCCCACAGGCATGCGCGAAAGCAGTCCACTATGTCCCGCGGCGCGAGTGACGTGGTGACCGGTGACTGCAGCTCGGGGATGGCGGCCATGGCTTCGGGCAGTCGATAAAACGGGATGCGTACATTGAGATGATGAATGTGGTGATAGCCGATGTTACCGGTAAACCACTGCATGAGCTTGCTCAGCCGCATGTAACTGGAGGACTCCAACGCCGCGCGGTAAAAGGTCCAGGCCTCGGGCGACACCACGTGCATACGTTTAAAACTGTGTTGCGCAAAAAACAGGTAGCTACCGAGTGCCGAGGCAATGGCCATGGGCAGTATTATGCTAAACAGCGCAACATCGAAACCGCCGAGCAACCACAACAACGTGATGAGCCCACCATGAAACAGGATTACCCAGACGGAGTCTCTGTGTTCAGCCGGTTCGGTGATTAACGGCAGCAACGTGACGCTGAAGGCAAAGACCGTGATATAACCTAACAACACCACCAGCGGATGACGCTGAAAGCGGTAACTGAAGCGTTGTGCAAAGGAAGCGTCGTGCCACATTCGAGTGGTCATCAAGGGAAAGGCGCCAACACTGGCCTCACTAATCTGGCCAACGTGGCCATGATGATAGTTATGACTTCTTTTCCACGAGCTTGCAGGTGTCAGCGCAAAGCCGGCATAGAGCTGGAACAACCACTTTGCGACGCGTGAGCCACGCAGAATCGCACCATGCATGTAATCGTGGTAGGTAATAAACGCCCGCACCATGACCAGCGCACCGAGGATGGACAGTGCCAGTCGCAGCGGCCACCAGGGCGCCATGCCCGCGCCGACCAGCACAGCAATCATCAGGGCAAAGGTGGAAATCACATAGCGCCAACTCCTGGCGATGGATTCCTGTGCATACGGCCGCGTGGCTTGCACCAGCTCCTTACCGATGCGAATCCCGGCACTGTGTTCGGGCCGACCCGGATCTTGTTGTCGATTCGGATTTTGTGAGCGACCTGTTTGATCAATCGCTTCATTCGGCTGCGATGTCCCCATGATCGCAATCTCCTGGACTAACGATAGATTTAAACCCTCTGCGGGTATCTGCAAAATGCTTAATGCCACAAAACGCAAAACGGGATTTTGATACCCGTCAAAAAATGCGAAACTGCGACAGATCTAATTATGTGAATTCGTCAACAGTGACAACGTGTTTAATGGCGAGCTCCAATTAAGGTGACAGTTAAACTAACTTCGAATTAAGTAAACTGTCACCATAATTGCCTGGTCGTTAGCCCCAGGTAGCATTTTCCAAAAGCTGCAAAAAGCCAGGGTAAGCCGAACCCCGGCTCAAGACATAGCGCCTGGTAGAATCGCGCCACTTTTCCTGGGCCGTCCACAAGCTGAGGAATCGAGCGGTGTTCAACACGGCACAGCCGCCGAGCTGTGTAATACCCCGCTCGAACAGGGGGTCAGGCAGACAGCCCACGGTTGGGCCGACGATAAAAATCTGCCTGGCATTCCCAAAGTGGGGTAACAAATCATCAATAGTCTGGTTAACCAGCACGGTACCCGTACAAATAATCTTGCTGCAATCATTTAGTTTTTCCGGCTCCAGCGTGACCACGAATTGACCATCTTGCTGCAACCACTGCTCATCCAGTTCGATTACGGTCAAAGGCAAGCCCATTTGGCGCACCTGCTCAACCAGCGGCGGGAAGAATCCCACCATTCCGACGTGATCTCCTTCATCGAGCTCCAGGTGAGTCACCGTTTTTCCACCCGCTGGTGGCGAGTAATTAGCCCGCTTGAACAGGTACTGGCTTATTGCATTGATTGCGGCCATACCGAGAACCTTTTGCCAACCCTCCTCCCCGCCATACAGGCTCGCTGCCTGAACAGCCGATTCATCGAGCAGGGATTCGTATTTGCTTCGGTCCTGCAGCACCAGCAGGTCGTCGTCGAGCCCCGTGTAGGTAAGCCCGACCGTGCCATCCGTTAACACCAGGGCGCCAAACTTGCTGCTTTTTGCAGGCTCTGGCTCAAGCGGTGCGACGTAGATTTCCTGTACTGGCGGAATCTGCAGCTTCGCGTCGATGGTCTGCATTAACTGTAAATAATCGTTTGCGATTCCCATGAGAGGTTTTCGTTTTATGTCCGGGGGAGTAGCCAATTACAGTCGAACTATGGACTGCGGGATCAGGCCTTGCAATTGACATCGTCGTTGGTAGCTCTTTAATGCCCTGCCAGCTTTTGCATAACTAACGCTTTGCCCGGGCCGGGCATTGGATTCACACTACTACCAGACCTATAATTCGTGGGTGCCTCCGCACTCGAATCACACCCGGGGACAAGCAATGCAACTAGAGCTCATCAGTACCAAACGCTGTCCGTTCGTTCAACGCTCGGTGATCACTCTCGAGCTGTTCGTTACTCAAAAACTGGACGCGCTGGCGGGATTGGTCCCGGCGTTAAAGGACAATGCCGAAAACCTGCCGGGCTCGCGCGTGCTCGAGGGCGGCTATACCTCGGTATGCCAGGCATTCGGCACCAGGCCCGGAAACACCGCTCTTCATGACGTCACCCAGGCGTTCATCGCCGACGCCAAATCGGGCGGGCTGGTGGCTGAGCTGATCGAAAAACACGGCGTCACCGGCAAACTGCAGGTGGCGGGCAACCGCTAGAACCGCGCGTCGGGCGGGGTTTTCGGGGGGCTCGATCCTCAGCGACGAAAGTAGCGCCTGATCTTGTCGACCCGTTTCCGGAAGGCACGCGTATTGCTGCTTGGATTGTTCGCGACCGGCGACGGCAGGGTCGCGGCGAGTTCGATCGACTCGCGCGCGGTAATCCTCGAAACCGGCACATTCCAGTAGAATCGCGCGGCGGCATCGACACCATAAATGCCCCGGCCGAACTCGGCCACATTCAGGTAATACTCGAGGATACGCCGCTTCGACAGGCTGCGCTCCATGGCGAGAGTCAATACGAGTTCGTGCCATTTGCGCAGCGGGTTGCGCGACGGACTCAGGAACAGGTTCTTCACGGTCTGCTGCGACAGCGTGCTGGCGCCATAGGCCAGACGTTGTTGCGACAGGTTGTATTCCATCGCCTCTTTAAGCGCTTCCAGGTCGACGCCTTCGTGTTCGAAAAAACGGGAATCCTCGGCGACGATAACGGCGCGAACCAGGTGTTTCGGAATCCTGTCGATGGCAACCGGACGCCAGCGCAGTTGCGGCCAGTCGCTTCGCTGCCGACGTTCCCGCTCGTAGTCCCGGATAAACTGCGAGCGCTGAATCGGGCCATGCCGATAAGCCCCCCAGTCCGGCCAGATCGAAGCCAGGTAGGCGGCATCGGCAACGACCAGCAGCAGTAATAACAGCCAACTCCAGCGCAGGAACCTTCTGAGCCGGGAAACGCGCGCCCGGGCACGGCGCCTGCGGCGCGACCAAAATGCCATATATCCAACTGAGAACCAGGAAACCGGTAATTTACAATGATTAAATAAATCTGTCCCGGTTTTATACGCTCCGCTAATATCCTTACTATGAAAGCATACTTTTCGCACGGCAAAGAAAGCGGCCCCTGGGGAACCAAGATAAGGCGCCTCGCCAAAATAGCCGAAAACAGGGGCTGCGGCGTCGAAAGCATCGACTACACAGACACGATGGACCCCGATCTGCGCATCGAACGCCTGCTGGGTGTGCTGGCCAAAGAACAAGACGAATTCGTTTTGGTGGGTTCGAGCATGGGCGGGTATGTTTCCCTGGTGGCTTCGCAAGAGGTGCACGCGGAGGCCATATTTCTGATGGCACCGGCGCTGTATATCCCGGGCTTCGAGCGGCAGGAGTATCGCTCTCGCTGTTCACATATCGAAATCGTGCACGGCTGGTCCGACGACGTGATACCGGTCGAAAATTCGATCAAATACGCGAAGCAGGCCAACTGCATGCTGCACCTGATCAGCGGGGATCATCCACTCAATAGTTCGTTGGAGGTCGTTGCGGGATTATTCGAGAGGTTTTTGCAACAAGTTACAGATCAGAGGTAATCGCATAATCAGGAATTCGGGGGACACAGGAATTCCTGTTATTCATTTCGGTTACGTGCCTCGATGATCGATTCCGGAATCTCCGGCAGCGGGGACTTACTTACCCTCGGGGGTCAGCAAAAGGCTCGAGATCATGCGCTCGACCGGCACGAAATCGTCGCTAAAAACCGGCAGGTCCGACAGGGCCGTGCCCGTATTCTCCAGCGGCTCGTTGATCCGCAACCAGGCGCGGCGCAGCCCATCGCGCGATTCGAGCACGTCCCGGCCGATCGCCTGCTCGCTCGCCGAAATCACGTAGGTCATTCGTTGCGGCTGTTCGGGAATCCGATCCAGCCAGACGTCGACCTCGGCAAACGCCTGGCGCAGCGTATTGACCAGGCTTTTGACCATCCTGGGGTCCGGAAAGACGTCGACCACGTTGGTCGTAAACAGGCCGCCCGGCTTCAGTTTCGATTTGGCCAGGCGCGCATACTCGAGTGTGACCAGATGGTAGGGAATCGCGATATCGTGGAACGCGTCGGTCACGATCACGTCGAACGAAGCCGGCGGTTGCCGATACAGCGTGGCGCGCGCATCGCCGTGACGGATCGTGAAATCTTCAGGGTCCACGAACATCGTTTCCACGACCGTGGCCGTCACCACCGGGTCGAGCTCGGCGACGACGATGTTCGCCTCCCTCGTCATATGGCGTACCGCGCGCGGCTGGGTATAGGAGCCGCCGCCGGCAAAGAAGTAGGACAGGCGGGGAATATCTTCGTCCGCGAAATGATGATTGACCAGCTCCTGCATCAGGTGAACGTAGGGAGAGATCAGCATTGCCGGCTCTGTTTCGTGGTTGATCCCGTGCAGCAGGTGATCCAGCACCAGCGCATGCGCGCGCCCGAAAGGCGCCTGGTGCGACGCGTCGACGACGCGCAGGCAAAAATAATTGCTCTCGCGGTCGCAGGAACCGGCAAAACCGTTGCGGTATTCGATGGCAGCGGCGACGGCCACACCGGCGGCCAGGATCAGCAGCGGCACAGGGCGCGCCGCGTGTCGAAAAAAGGGCAGCGCCAGCACGAAGAGGATTAGCGAGGAGACGACGATAACGCTGCGCGTGCCGAGATACTGGATCAGCACGAAGCCGGTCACGAAAGTGCCCGCGATGCTGCCGAGCGCGGCCAACGCGTGCATGCGACCGACCACGTGGCCGGTCCGCAGGTCGAGCTTCAGCGCCAGCGTGGTCAACAGCGGCGTCGGAATTCCGAGCAGCAGCGACGGTACGAAAAACAGGCACAGCACGTAGATGAAACTCGCGCTGACCAGGTCGAGCTCGCTCCCCTGCAACACCGGCGCGAGCAGGGTCAGCGTCAGCAGGCTCGCCAGGCTGAAAACCGCCGCCAGCGCCAGCGCGATGCCGGTGCCGCGCTCGTCCGCGCCGCGGTCGGCCCAGCGCCCGCCGATCCAGTTGCCGATCGACAGACCCGCCAGCACTATGCCGATGATCGAGGTCCAGCTGTAAAGCGTCACCCCGACATACGGCGCGATCAGACGCCCGGCGGTGATTTCGAGCACGAGCAGGATCGCCGAGCTCAGGAACACCACGAACCCGTACCAGACGAGTTTCAGTTTATGCGGATTGTCGCTCAAGGTTTCGAAAAAACACCAACCGATTTCCAGAATTGCGCCATGGCCGTGGCTCATCTCTTCTTGGGGTGACTCAAAGCTGCAGGGAGTTGGTATACTCTCGCCGAATTTTGGAACAAAGTGCAGTGAGCAACAAAGATCAGGTTAACTGGTTCAAGGATATCGAAAGCATCGTTTCGGCGCCCTTGAACTTCAAGGCGAAGCTGGCGATCGGCGAAGATGCCTATACGGCCTTGCGGGTAAAGAACGCGGTGGTGCAGGTCTGGGATGTCGCCGGGGTAGCGACGACCGCCGCGGTCGTCGCGAAGTCGTCGGTGGTGGCGTCGACATTTTTCGCCCCGACCGGGTTTTGGGCAGCACTGGGAATCGGCAGCGCGGTGACGCCCGTCGGCTGGGTGATCGCCGCTGGCGTGGTGACCGGCGGCGCCTGGTACGGTATCACCCGGCATCTGAAATCCGCAGCCGCGAACCGCGTCACCGTGGTTCCCAATTTTATCAACACACCGCTGGATGTGCTGGCGCTCGGTCTGTTCGACCTGCTGGTGCCGCTGGCCATGAAGGTGGCCGAGGTCGACGGCCGCATCGACGAGTCCAGGCGTCAACTCATCCGCGATTATTTCGTCAAGGAATGGGGTTACGACCCGAGATTCGTCGTTGCGGGCACGAACTATATCGAATCGACCCTGGACGAACTTTCCATCGAGCAGCTGGCGCAGACCCTGGCGGAATTCGCCGGTGAAAACCGCGACTGCAATTTCAAGCTGATGGCACGCGAAATACTCGGTTTCTTACGCAACATCGTCGAGGTCGATGGCCGGCAGGATCGGCATGACGAACAGGCCATCGAAAACATCGAAGCCATTTTCGCCGCGGCCAACCGATTTTCCGTCAGAAAAAAACTGCGCGCCGGCCTGAGTTCCATCCGGCATAAAACCGGCAGGATTTTATTGCGTCGCAAGCCTGCTCGAGACAAGCACAAGTCCTGAGTGGTCTGTCCCCTATATCTTAAATATCTCGTCGGTTGTTGCGAAAATCACTTGGCGACTCATCGTAGGTTTTTTTAAACCAGCGCGAAAAATGAGGGCTATCGGCGAAACCGCACTCGAAGGCAATTTCGGTGACCGTCCTCGATGAATTAAGGAGCAGCCAATGGCCGTGTGCAAGACGGATATTTCGCCAAACCACCGTGGGCGGTTCGCCCGCATATTGCATAAATGCCCGGTTCAGTTCACGCACGGAAATACCTACGTTTCTGGCAAGTTCGGCGATGCTATAGGGTGTCGCAAAATTCAATTCCATTAGATCTACAGCCATTTCAACACGCCGGTTTCCACAACTGGTCAATTGTTCGTATGGGCGCTGCAGCATGCGCTGCGTTAAACGATGATCGGCGACCAAAAGCGACTTAAGTCCCTTTGTCGCCCGCGCTTTGCCGCAGTGGGTCTCGATCAGTGAGAAGGTAAGCTCTAATGAAGCAATGCCCCCGGGGCAGGTAATCACTCCCTGGTCGATTACAAAAGCCCGGTCGCTAATGCTCTCGACCGTGGGGAAAAGTTTGTTGAATTGCTCCTTATGCTCGGCATGGACGCAACAACGACGATTATCCAGTAGGCCGGCTTTGGCTAATATGAAGCTACCGGTACAAAGTCCAATGGCGGGAATATCTTTCTTTACCGCCTGTTTTATATAGTCATAGGTCTCGGGGTGCAAATCCAGACACCCCGGCAAAACACCCCCCGCAATAACAAGATAATCGAACTGCTCAACTTCGGGTAAGATCGTTTGCGGCAAAACCTCGAGTCCGCAACTCGCACGAACTGGCTCGATCGACTGCGCAATTATCGTCCAATTACAGTAGATTTGGCGGCTGTGGTCCCTGACGTCCGATGCGTGACGCAAACAATCTATGAATCCCGCGAACGGTAAAATTGAAAAATTCGGAGCCAGAATAATACCCACAGACAGGTCCGGGCGCAGCCCATCGGGTGCTGGGGGAGGCGGCGGAAATACAGCGTCGAGTTCGTTCAAAACAGGCCTGGTATTATATTTATCGGGATACACCATCTCATATATTCAATAAAACGGCCACTTTGTTCAAGCTATTGCACGGGCTGGCTGATAATGTTTCTCCGGGTTTGATATTACTTGTTGATTCCTGGGTTAGGGCTCTTGCGAGCTTGATCGAATAAACACAACGAGGTTCCAGTACATGGAACCGCTCTCGCAGGCCGCTCTTGTTGTCTCTGAATTATACCTTTCTCAGATAACTACTGTTATATGTCTGGAGAGTTCTCTAGCAGGTTGTAGACACAAAAAAACACAAGCCCCGAATACATGTACAGCAAATACATGTGAAGCAAAATTAAAACTGTAAGTTGCGGATGGAGTCTCCATCCAATGCGTCATCGAGGAGATTTATATGATTATTATTAAGCGTGTGTCGCTCATTTTTAGCCTGTGCCTTATGGCTTTTATGTCGACCTCTGTACTGGCTGATACCGTGCGGCTCAAGCTCGCCGGTACTTTTCCTGCCAAGCATTTTGGCAATGAAATTATCGAGAACATGGTCAAGGAGATCGAGGCTGCCGACGTTGGCCTGAAAGTGAAGTTCTTTCCAGCCTCGCAACTCGGGTCGGGTGAAGAACTCATCGAAGACGCAGTTCGGGGCAACATCGATATCGTGCAAGCCTTCATCTATGCGCAGGCCGACCCAAGGCTGGAAATAACAAACTTGCCGGGACTGGTAACGTCTTATGAAGATCTGGTCGCTACCTTTGGCGATCCGAATTCGAACTACAGCAAGATCATGACAGAAATAATGAAGGATCTCGGGTTGGTATACGTCACCAGTGCCGGAGAAGGTCTTGTCGGCATAGTAGCGGAGAAAAAGCCGGTCGATCATGCCGGCTTCGGCGATAAAGGAATGAACATCCGCGTGTGGAGCTCCGATCTGGCCAAGCAGACGGTGGAAAGTATCGGCTATAGAACCACCACGATGAACTGGGCGGAAGTGCTGCCTGCGCTGCAGTCCGGGGTAATCGACGGTGCAATTTGCTGCACTCCGGAATGGGCTTACAACACGTTCACCATCGCAGGTGTAGGCAAATATTTCGTGCCGGTCAACGCCAACGTCGAAGCCACGGCTTTCTACGGCAGCCAGAAAACCTGGGACAAGATGAACCAGGAGCAGAAGGACGTCCTGGTAGGCGCCATCCGTAAAGCCTCGAAAGCCATCATGGCCAAGGCATGGGAACGGAGCCAGGGATTTATCGACAAGATGAAAGAATCTGGCTGGGAAATCCTGGACTATACACCCAGCGAGCGCAGCGCGATGGTCGAACACATCAAATCCAATGTATGGCCTTCGGTTGCGTCAACCATTGGGCAGGAAACGATGGACAAGCTGGAAGCCAAGTAAGCAGCGTCAACGTATCAATGAAAAACATCCGGGGAAGCCGCCGCTGGTACCAGGCGGCTTCCTCGTAACACTCGCGTTTTTCAAAAGAGGATATTATGGTCCTGCTTGAAAGTGAACTTCCCCATGGGCTCAGAAGTATCGTTCGGGCATTGGTCCGGATCAAGACCGTTATAGTCGTTTTCTCTCTTCCAATTCTCCCGATTACTTTTTTTCTGGTCGTACTCTTTCGTTACGTCCTCGAAACCGACCTGTTTGCCTATGAAGAATGGCTGCTGCCAATTTGTTTCTGGCTCTATTTTCTGGGCGGCGCGCTGGGAACCTACGACGATGTACATATCAATGCCGATTTACTGGGCGCAGTTTCAGACAGCCCGAAATATCTATGGCTGCGGAAAATCGCGATCACGATAATCGAACTGGTAATCGTGCTGTTCGTGGTCTACTGGGCCTACCTGATGTTAGCCGATGAAATCGCGTCTTATCCAGGCTGGAAAACGACGATTGCGCTGAAAATCCCATTCTTTATTCCCCGGGTCGGGATCTTCCTGGGATTCGTATTCATGGCTTTCTATAGCGCCCTGTTTCTTTATCTGCTGTGGAAAGTTGGCCCCGATCAATATGTAGAAACCATATCACAGGCAAATAAAGCGAAAGAAATCGAAGAGGAGAGAGCGACATGGTAATTGCTTTCGCGATTCTTCTGATCTGCTTTCTCCTGGTCATCGGAGTATCGGTTCCGTTGGCCTTTGCCGGCGTGCTGATCTTCCTCGCGGTAACGGGCGGATACGATGTCTCGGGTTACCTGGCGACCGGCCACTGGAAGATGAACTCGGTGATACTGCTGGCAATTCCGCTTTTTATCCTGGCTGGGTACATCATGCAGAAAGGCAGGATAGCCAAGCCGATCGTCGAAATTGCGGAAACACTATTCGGCCATCTGCGGGGAGGCCTGAGTGCCGCAGCCGTAATCGCCAGCGCTTTGTTCGGGTCGATTTCCGGGAGCGGGGCCGCGACTCTAACCTGTATCGGGTCGATTATCATGCCGCACCTGCAGAAGGCCAAATACCCGCGCGGCTTTTCGGCGGCACTAATTATCTCGGCCAGCCCCCTGGGGCTGTTGATCCCGCCCAGTGCCGCGCAATTGCTCTATGCCTGGGTAGGCCAGTTATCGGTGCTGAAGTGTTTTCTCGCGACGGTCGTCCCGGGTTTGATCCTCACGACCCTTCTTGTTCTGGTGAACTTTTGGGTGCTGCGTAAAAATGAATCGATCGAGCTGAAGCCGATCCCTCGACCATTTCTGCGAACCTTTTCCAGGAAAACCTGGATCGCGACACCCGCCTTGCTCATGCCGATAATTATCCTGGGCGGAATATATGGCGGCATCATGACACCGACCGAGGCCGCTGGCGTTGCGGTCGTATACGCGATTCCGATTGGTTTCTTCTTTTATCGCGGGCTGACGCTGCCGATATTCTATGAAAGCCTCAAGGAATCCGCGGTGACTATCGGCGTGGTAATGGTCATGATTTTCATGGTCCTTATCGTCAGTCGCTTCATGATCTTCGAGGATATTCCCGGACTTGCAGAAGAGCTGATTTACTCGATCTCCGAAAATCGCATCATCATTATTTTGATGATCAATCTCGTGATGCTTTTGATCGGTATGCTGATGGACGATATCAGCGGCATCATTTTAAGCGCATCCCTGCTGTTACCCATCGCCGAAGGTGTCGGCATAGATCCTATCCATTTCGCTGCCATCGTCGGGGTAAACCTGGGTATGGGTAACATCACGCCGCCGACAGCGCCATTACTTTATCTCGGCGCCCAGGTGACCAACGTTTCGGTGCGTAACCTGCTCGGCCCTACCATGCTCTTCATTTTGTTCGCCTGGTTTCCGACGCTCCTGCTCACGACCTTCATACCGGAGATCGCCCTGTTCCTCCCCGAGTTTCTGCTCAAGTAGCATGGTTGATTTTGTACGTTGTTATATTTTTAGGCGCTGACATATGAAGATAACTGAAATCCGTACTGCCCCGCTCCTGGTGCCGTATACAGAGCCTTTTTATTTCGCCCAGGGCGTTGTTCACGGAGCAACGGTTATCCTGGTGGAAGTTCACACGGATGATGGCCTGGTCGGGTATGGCGAATCGATAGGCTCGGCCTCGGCGGAGGGCATACAGTCTTACATCAAGCTGGCGGGGGCGGTTTGTATCGGACATTCTCCATTCGAGAACGCGGGCCTGATGTCGCATGCTTATCACGCATTGTTTCAGTTGCTCGGAACCTGCAGTTCCCCGAGATTTGCCGGGCAAATACTTGCGGGTTTGGAAATGGCCTTGTGGGACGTGATGGGCAAGGCAACAGGCCGCGCCGCGCATGAGCTTCTGGGTGGTGCGGTGCGCGGCGAGATCGAATACTTTGGCTTCCCCCAGGGTGACACAGCTGCAGAAATCGCTAGCCAGGCCGGGCAGATGGCGCAAGCGGGTTGCGAGGTCATATATGTCAAGGTTGGCCGCGGGGACGCGTTGGACCTCGACATCGCGAAACAGGTTCGTGCAGCGATCGGACCCGATAAACGCCTGCGCATGGACCCCAATGAGCATTGGAGTCCTGTTCGCGCGAAGCGGATGATTCAGAAAATGAGCGAATTCGATGTCGAGTTCATCGAGCAGCCCACGACCTGTGAAAGCGTTTCGGCCCTGGCCCAGGTGCGGCAAAACAGTCCGATCGCCATCGCCGCGGACCAGCTCGTGTTCACGCCCTACGATGCTTTCGACGTGTGCCGCGAACAGGCCGCCGATTTAATCGTTCTGGGCCTGCACGAAACCGGCGGACTAACGCGCTTCGGCAAGTGCGCACACATTGCCGAAGCGGCGGGGATCGATATTTGCATCCATGGGCTGTATGAAACCGGCATTACCACCTGCGCGACGAACCAGGTGGCAGCGACGATACCCAATCTTGACGACGGCAATCAGTACATGAACCACTTGCTGGCATGGGACATCGTCAAATCCCCGGATTTGACCTTGCGAAACGGCAAGTTGGCAGTATTGCAGGGACCGGGGCTGGGTTTTGAACTTGACCGCGACGCCATTGGCCGGGCCAGCGAGCTGTTCGAGCAAAGTATTGCAGACAATGGCTAAGCCATTCAGTGCGCGGATGGATTTCGCCGGTCGAACGGCCCTGGTCACCGGCGGCGCCAGCGGGATCGGATTTGCTGTCGCGCGTCAGCTGGCGGAACTCGGCGCAAAAATTGCGATTGCCGATATCGACATCGA
>JAACFA010000156.1 GCA_009937625.1 Gammaproteobacteria bacterium
AGCCAGATAAAAGCCCAGCGAGATCTCGAGGCGACCCGTCAACAGTACTTTCACCAGGAAAAAATGGCGGCCATCGGTCAACTGGCGGCCGGAATCCTGCACGAGGTCGGCAACCCGATTGCGGCGATTGCCGGCGCGGCCGCGGAGGTGAAATATGGCTTCGAGAACCAAATGGATAGCGACTATGTCGCGCAGAATGTCGAACTAATCAACGAACAGATTACGCGACTCGGCAAAATTACGAGCGAAATCGCCGACTTCGCGTCACCCAAGCCGCGAGAGCGGGAGATGCTCGACCTCAACGGCTTGCTTAGAAGTACCGCGAATCTATTAACTTATGATCGAAGGTTCAGCTCCATAGGCGTGCGCCTGCAGCTGGATAAGGATCTGCCGGCCATCGTCGGCGTTGCCGATCAGCTCACGCAGGTGTTCATGAACCTGCTGATCAACGCGATGGATGCCTGTGCGTCGCAGAGAAGGCAAAAGGACTGCATCATTCTGACCAGCGAGTGCGACGGGGACAGAGTGCATGTTTGCGTTCAGGATTTCGGTAGCGGCATGTCCGCGGAAACCCTGGAGCACGTGATGGAGACCTTTTATACGACTAAACCGGTCGGAGAGGGCACTGGCCTGGGACTATCGCTCTGCGATACTATCGTGGGTGCGCATGGCGGCGAGCTCAGCATCGAAAGCGAACCGGAAAAGGGAACCTGGGTTCATGTTTATCTGCCGCTCGATCTGGTTAGCGAGGATTTGCCCGGAGACGAGCCGGCCGAGGACAGGCAGGCGATCTAAGCGCCCCGGGATCCAGACCAGATTCCGCATTCGACTCCTGCAGGCGAGGCTTTACAATATCTGACATGCCGATACTCGACGAAACTTTGCTGCTGAATATCGCTTGCGTATTTTACAGCGCCGCTTTGATCATCGCCTATCTCGATCGCAGGCGATTCACCCACGAATACCTGGTTGGTGCCTGTGTACTCGGGCTCGCGAGCCATACTCTCAGCCTGGCGCAGCGCTGGGAGCGTGTCGGGCACGGGCCGTTTATCAACCTCTATGAAATTCTCAGCAGTAACCTGTGGAGTCTGATGCTCGCGCTGACCTGCTTCATCCTGCTGGCAAGGAGGCAGCGGGAGGCAATGCGCTTCGTTTTCCCGTTACCGGGATTGTTGATGGCCTGGTTGTTGCTGACGCCCCCGAGGGATACCCATCTACCCGCGACCTACGACACGATATGGCTGTATTTTCACGTGGTGTCAGGAAAGTTTTTTCTTGCCCTGTTGATGCTTGCAACCGGCCTGGCGATATACGAATACCTTCGCCTTGCTGGTGAAAAGGGCCCCGGCTCCGCTGCGGCTATCGATTCGATGAGTTATCGTTTGCTCGCGTTCGCGTTCTGCTTCGAGTCGCTCATGTTGTTGTTCGGGGCGATGTGGGCGCAGGATGCCTGGGGCAGGTACTGGGCCTGGGATCCACTCGAAACCTGGGCCTTTCTGACCTGGCTCTGCGTCATCTTCGTTTTGCACTGGCGCCTGAATCACCCCCGCAAAGCCATCTATGCATTGCTGGTTAGTGGGTGTTTCGTGCTTGCATTTCTGACTTTCTTCGGTGTGCCGTTCGTGTCCACCGCACCCCACAAGGGTATGATTTGATGGCCGCGGGCGCCGCGCGTAAATCGCCCGCCGGCAAAAGCCGGTACCTCGTAGCCGCGCTGTTGCTCATCCTGGTCGTGTCTATCGGCGGCTTTTTATTGAATGCCTGGATGACTCAGCCATCGTCGATACCGATATCGGTTGGCACCGGTCGGGAGGACGCAAGCAATGAACTGGACAGGATTTTCAGCGCTGCCGTATGGCACATGCAGCAGGGCCAGAATCAGCAGGCACTTGACCTATGGCATCGGGCGTTATTGATTAATCCTGATATCCCCGACGTCAAGGTAAATATGGGGTTCACGCTGTTCGAGCTAGGTGAGTACATTACCGCGCGCGATTTTTTTATCGACGCGATGGAGCAGAATGCCTATCAGGCCAATGCCTATTACGGACTTGCCATTACCAGCGAAAAGATGGGCGACATCGAGGGCGCGCTGGGCGCAATGCGCAGTTTTCTTCACCTGGCGGCGGGTTCCGCGCAGCAGGAAAAATTCATGCGCCGCGCCCGCGCGGCCTTATGGGAATGGGAAGCGCAACTGGCGGCAAAATCGTCGCCACCCGGGTCCGCCAGCGAGAACACGGCTAGCCCGGCGCAATGAATTGCTCCTGACGCCGGGCACCCTGTTATTCTGGGGCGGTCTTGCGTCGTTTAGAGTTGCAGGCGCGCAACGCCGCCGAAGCTACCCACCCACAGCAGGTCGTCCCGCTGCGTGGCCATGGAAAAAACCGTGTTGGAGAATAAACCTTCGTGGGTAGTCAGTCGGTTGACGAAGTTGCCATTTTCAAAGCGTGAAAGACCGTGGCTGGTGCCGACCCATAAATTACCCTGCAGGTCTTCGTGCAGCATGAACACATGGTTGGAGGGCAATCCGTCCCGAACCGTATAGTTGGTGTATTTCTCACCATCGAAACGCGCCAGACCGCCGCCCCAGGTTCCGACCCATACCGTTCCCGAGGCGTCGACCTCGAGTGCCACGATATAGTTTGGATTGTAGGCTGTATCGACGGCTTCCAGCCCCATTTCCACTTTCTGCCTGGCGTGGTGACTCGACATCGTTGCCGGGTCGGTGCCGAAGCTGTTGTCGTTCTTTACCAGTTCGTAGGCCGCTCCCTGTCCGTCCTGGTGATTCCAGTTATCCCAGCGGTTATCCTGAAACCGCGCCAGCCCGCCCTCGGTGGCCAGCCATACCTCGCCGTTTTTGCCGAGATCGAGACCGTAGACCCAGTCGTTGGGCAGGCCGCCACCGGTGTTCTCGACGGTAAAGGTTTCCCAGGCATTCGGATCGGACAGGTTGCCACCCTTGACGCGATTGGCCCCCGACCAGGTGGCAATCCATAGATCGCCGTCTGGCATCACCAGCACGTCGTAAACGAAAGCGTCGGCCAGACCCTCGGGTACGTTGTAGATTTCGAATTTGTCCTTGTTTTCGTCGTAGATCGCGAGGCCGCCGCCGTAGGTACCGACCAGCATCTTATCCTCGGTCCAGCGGCTGACGTGAAACACGCCGTTGGCCAGCAATCCGTTGCGCACGTCGAAGAGCCGATAATCGTCGGTAGTCGAGTCGTAACGGATGACGCCGCCCGAAGTACCGACCCAGACGGTATCCGTTTCGGCGTATATCGACTTCACGTTACGGTTGCCGACGCGGAAATGGGTAAACTTCGGATTATTCGTTTCATCCATGACCTGGGTCAGGTCCCGCGTTGCCGGGCCCTCTGATTGAGGCTTCTCCTGGGTGGGTTTGGCCACCTCGGCGCCGGCGCTTTCGAGGTTGCGATTGAGGCCGGCCCAGTAAGCGCCAGCGATGGCTGCGGCGACGACTACAGCTCCGATGATCAGCGTTTTAGTGTTCATGAATGGCCTTCTCTTTTGGTTCGATTATTTGGTTATCATTGTGCCGCTGCGGGCTGCATTCCCAGGCGGCTGACGCCACCGAGGGTACCGACCCAGACGTTCCCGCCGGCTTCGATCGCGATCGCATAAACATCGTTCCCTGGCAGGCCATGATGCACGTTCCAGCTGTCCCAGTTTTTGCCGTCATAGCGCGACAGGCCCTTGTTGGTACCGAACCAGTAGCTGCCGTCGGGTCCCTGTGCAATCGAGTACACGATATTGCCCGCGAGCCCGTCTTTTTCCATCAGGTTGGTCCAGGCGCCGTTCTTATAGCGCGTTACCCCGCCTCCCCAGGTGCCCGCCCAGATGGTGTCCTCGTGATCCGCGAGGATGCTGAATATGTACCCCGGGTTATAGGTCGCCTTGCCGCCGGCGAGAATTCCGAGATCGTGGCGCGAGCGTGTACCCAGGCCGGTGTTGCGACTGAATGGCAGGGCGTCCGGATTTTCGCCGCCAAGGCCATCCTCGTGATTCCACGCGGTCCAGGTTTCGCCGTCAAAGCGGCTGACCCCGCCCTCGGTGCCGAACCAGACGACACCCTTACTGTCGACGCTGATTCCGTAAACCCATTCGTTGATCAGTTCCTTGACATAGGTTCTGAACTCCTGGGTTTGGCGGTCGAGGTAGTTGGCACCTGCCCAGGTCCCGATCCACAGGCCGCCATCGAGGTCGTTGGCAAAGGCATAAATCCAGTAATCCGCGAGGCCATGCATCGGGAAAAAGGTCTTCCATTCACCGTCCTTGTAGCGCGACATGCCGCCGGCATTTGTGCCGAACCATTTATAACCGTCGGGATCGATGCCGATGCCGAACACGTACTCGTTTGCCAGTCCGTGGTCGCGGGTAAAGGTATTCAGCAGCGCATGGCTATCCAGATCGATTTCATTGACGCCGAGCGAGGTACCGACCCAGAGGCGGTTGCTACCCGCTTCGATCGCCAGCGAGCGCACATAAGTGGTCGGGCCGACGTTGAACACTTCGATAACCTGCGGCCGCGGCCGGGTGGCAGCGGCTTGTGCCTGACTTGCATCCTGCCCGTCAGTTTGCGCCGGCGGGATCTTATCGCCGTTGTTGTCGTCGCTGCAGGCTACGGCCAGGGTTAATATCAGGCACAACCATCCTGCCTTCGATAGTCGCATCAGAACAGCGTCCTGATATAAGCGACGACGTCTAGAATTTCCTGATCTTTCAGGATCCCAAAGTATCCCGGGCAGGCATTTTTACCGGTTTTGATTCTTTGATGCAGGGACTTATCGGACCTCATCAATCCTTGCCCACGACTGAAGTCCGGAGCGCCTGCCATGTTGGGGGCACCGTTGGCGCCATGGCACTGCAAACAATGACGTCGATAAATATCGCGCCCGGCGTTGATATCGGAAGCCGTTGCATTGCCTGCAAAAAACAATGTCAGGGCTAGCACTATCATAGTTTTTGTATTGGATTTCATTCTTTGTTAACCGTTTCCTTAACTTAATTATTCGGCCCCCTTGGTTCTTTCGGCCCATGCCTCGGCGCGCTCGGGATCTATCGGTAGGCCCAACTGACCCAACGAGTAGGCCTGCTTAAGACGATGCATCGACATCTTGTTTCCCAG
Source organism: Gammaproteobacteria bacterium (assembly GCA_009937625.1). Lineage (GTDB taxonomy): Bacteria > Pseudomonadota > Gammaproteobacteria. The sequence continues at coordinate 5,147 of JAACFA010000156.1, forward strand.
CTCGGCCGCCTTCAGGTACCAGTCGGCTGCACTGCCAGGATCAGCAGCCAGACCCAATTGTCCATGTTCCAGCGCGTGTGCGTAAACCCGCATGGCCTCCACATGTCCGAGTTGCGCCGCGCGCTCGATCAACTGTCCTGACTTGACGGGGTCCCTGTCGGTACCCTCGCCCTTGCCGTACATGCTGCCCAGACCGAAAAGGCCTGCCGCGTCATTACGATCTGCGGCCTGTTGATACCAGTAAAACGCCTCGTCATTTTTCTCGGCGGCGTCCAGGATGTAGGCCAGCGTGGTTTGCGCCGGAATGTAACCCTGTTGCGCCGACTTGTTCAGTAGCTGCATACCCTCGATCAGGTTCCCCTTTCGATACTCGGCAATACCGCGCTCACCATCCGCCCTGGCGTCCGCCTGTGCCATACAGGGGAGGCTCAAAAGCAGTGCCAGCAGGTAGACGATTGCGCTAAATTTCGGTTTGATTACTGCACTTAGCATGGTTCATGACTCAATATTGGCGTCTAGCTTCCGGTACAGGCTCGATACCCCTATACCCAGGCGATGGGCCGCTATCTTGCGATCCCCGTTAGCCTCCTCGATCGCGGACTTGATAATCGCCTGTTCAAGATTCCGCAGTTGATGCTTCAAGGTGCCCTTCCCGTCACTCTCGTGGGCTATGGCCCCGAAGTGCAGAATGCCGATATTCTGCGGCAGGTCCGCGACCTCGATGCAATCGTTCTCGGCCAGTATCAACGATCTCGCGATGACGTTCTGTAACTCACGCACGTTGCCCGGCCAGTCGTATGCCAGCAGGCACTGCATTGCCTCCGGCTGGATTTCGATCGAATCCGACAGGCCCATCTTGGCACTCTCCTTGCGAATGAAATGCTTGATAAGTAACGGCAGGTCTTCCCTGCGCTGTTCGAGCGAGGGAATGGGTACGTGGAAAACGTTGAGGCGAAAATACAAATCCTCGCGAAAGTTCCCCTGCTTGACCATTTCGCTCAAATCCTGGTTAGTGGCGGTGATGATGCGAACATCAATTTTTCTGGATTGCTCGCTGCCCAGCGCCCGCACCTGTTGATCCTCGATTACATGCAATAATTTCACCTGCAGGTTGAGTGGCAATTCGCCAATTTCGTCGAGAAAAATGGTCCCCTGGTCTGCTTCGACGAATAATCCACGTTTGGCTTTGCTGGCACCGGTGAATGCGCCCTTGGTATGACCGAAAAATTCGCTCTCCAGAAGATTCTCGGGGATCGCGCCGCAATTGACCGGAACGAATGCACGGCTGGCCCTGAGGCTGTTCTGATGGATCAATTTCGCAACCACCCCCTTACCCGACCCGCTGGGGCCGGTAATTAACACGGTGCTGTCGGTAGGCGCGACCTTGAGCACCAGGCGGTCGACTGCCCGCATTGCCGGCGATATCGCGTCGCAGGTTTCGCTTTCCTGGTTTTCGACCAGCTCGCGCAAAACCTTGTTCTCTGATTTCAGGTGGATGACATCGGCCAGGCGTTCGATTCGATTCAGGAAATCCTCGTTACGCAGCGGCTTGATGGTGTAGTCGTAAGCGCCGGCCCGCATCGCCTCGATCGCGGTATTGACCGAAGCATAAGCGGTCATCATCAGAAATATGGTATCTATGCCCTGCTCGCGGGCTTTCTCGACGACCTCGATGCCGGTGAT
>JAACFA010000157.1 GCA_009937625.1 Gammaproteobacteria bacterium
CATGGGTCAGCAGGATTTGCGCGCTATGAATGCCGTGCGCCTGAAAACAGGCCTCGTAGGCCTGCACCAGCCCCATCTGGCCAACTGCAGCGGTAGCCTGCAGCTCGGAAATAGCGCGCGGGCGCGCCTTCAGCCCGAGCCGGGTGATACCCTCGGCAATCGAGCCCGACGACACCAGCACCACATCGACGCCGTCGGCGCGCAGCTGCGCCATCTGTTCCGCCCACGCGGTAATCGCGACGCGATCGAGCCCTTTGCCGCCGGCGGTGATCAACGCCGAACCGATTTTGACGACTACTTTTTTATAACGATTCATTTTCTTCAAGGAACTTCATAATATCGTGGCATAGCGGCTCGACACCTTCACGGTTAAGCGCGCTGATCGCATGCACTGGTCCCGACCACTCGAGCCCGCCGGTGATCTCGTCGATCACGGATTGACGCTCGTCTGGCGGCACCAGGTCGAGTTTATTCAACACCAGCCAGCGCGGTTTTCGATAAAGCGATTCATCGTAGCGCTCCAGCTCGTGCAGTATCTTGCGCGCCGAAACGACCGCCGAATCGGCGCTCGCATCCGGCATGACGTCGATTATATGCAGCAGCAGGCGGGTGCGCTGCAAATGTTTCAGAAACTGGATACCGAGGCCCGGGATATCGGCGACCACAAAGCTGCGGTGCCTGGCGACGCTGACCACGCCGAGATTTGGGTGCAGCGTGGTAAACGGGTAATCGGCCACCTTGGGGCGCGCCGCCGACACCGAGCGGATGAAAGTCGACTTGCCGGCGTTGGGCATGCCCAGCAGGCCGACATCGGCGATCACCTTGAGTTCGAGCTTGAGATCGAACTGCTCGCCCTTGCTGCCCTCGCTGCATTGTCGCGGAGCGCGATTGGTCGAGCTCTTGTAACGCGTATTGCCGAGCCCGTGGAAACCACCGCGGGCAATCAGGATCGGCTCGGATTCGGACGCCACGTCGGCCAGCAGTTCGCCCTGTTCCAGCGTCGTGATCACGGTACCCAGGGGCACCTCGATGACGATATCCTCGCCCTTGGCGCCGGTTTTATTCTTGCCCTGCCCGTTGGCGCCGCGCTGCGCGACGAAACGACGCGTATGGCGAAAATCGGAGAGCGTATTCAAATCCTTCGAGCCGACCACGTATACCGAACCGCCGTCACCGCCATCCCCGCCGTCGGGACCACCCATGGGGATGTACTTTTCGCGCCGGAAACTGACGATGCCGTTACCGCCATCGCCGGCCTTTACGAAAATATTGGCTTCATCGATAAATTTCATCGCGGGATCATACCATCGGCAAATAAAAAAGCCTCGCTGGGCGAGGCTTTTCGAGTTCGGTGCTGGTGCTTGCTAGCGCTAGCTCACCACGCTGACGAAGGTGCGGTTGTGGCGCCCCTTGACCTTGAATTCGACCTTGCCCTGCGCCTTGGCGTAGAGGGTGTGGTCCTTGCCGCAGCCGACATTATCTCCGGGGTGGAACTTGGTGCCGCGCTGGCGCACTAGGATATTGCCCGGGATGACCGCTTCGCCGCCAAATTTCTTGACGCCCAGGCGTTTAGATTCTGAATCGCGACCGTTGCGGGTACTGCCCGCCGCTTTTTTATGTGCCATTGTCTAACAACCTATGCCTTGATCTCGGTTACTTCGATTTCAGTATAGCTCTGCCGGTGGCCCATTTGCTTGCGTGAATGCTTGCGGCGGCGGAACTTGACGATTTCCACCTTGTCACCACGGCCGTGCGCCTTGATGGTCGCGGTTACGGTAGCCTTGTCGAGCACGGGAGTTCCCACGGAAACCTTGTCGCCGTCGGCAACCATCAATACGTTGTCGAGCTTGACGGTCGCGCCTTCGTCGCCGGCGAGCTTTTCTACGCGCAGGGTTTCACCCTTGGTTACCTTGTACTGTTTTCCGCCGGTGGCGATGACAGCGTACATGTGTGACTCCGATGCAATACTGAAAAAGGTGGCGAATTCTAGCGGCTGTTTGGGTGGGCGTCAATGCCTTTAACCGGTTGATTATCTAATTAAATCCAGATTTCTGGAGGATTCCAGATGCAGGCGAGCACCGGGGCCGATTGCAGCTGTCCGGGGTGACTTTGAGAGATCCCGTCGCAGGCGACCGTTGGGACCGATAGCGGCTGTCTGGGTGACCTTCGAATACCGGTTGGATCCTGAGCTTAGTGCAGCGGCGAAGGAACTGACGCTCTGCTTCACCCAGCCTTTATGCCGCAATCGGCCCCAACGGTCACCTGCTGCTGACGGTTTCCGGGTCCGAGGTCTCTCGAGCTTTCGTCGCCGTCGTCCGGGGCGGTCATTCGCGACATAAAGGCCGGCTGATGAACAGCGTCTGACCGGGAGGTAATATCTCAGGGCGTTGGTGCTATCAATTGTCTGAAGGTCAGCCGGACAGTCGCGACTGACCGCTCCGGATGACGGCCCGGAGGCAAGCTCCGGTTTGAACCTTGCGATGGAAGGTCGGTTGCGCCGGTGTTTGGCTTAAAAGTTGAAGAAGCCGTTGACGAAGGCGCCGTCGTATTCCAGGTCGGTGTCGAGGTCATCGGCATCGTCGAGTTCGACCGAGAAGGTCTTGATACCGCCTTCGATACCGAATCCGATCTTCGATTCGTAGCCCAGTTTCAGGGTGGTGTCGTCGACGCTGCTATCGTCGACGCTGAAGGTGCTGATATCCGCCCCTACGTAGAAACCGCTGAAATGGTTTCGTCGATGTCGATGCTGCTGGTAGTGGTATTGGTGCTACCGACGATCGATACCTTGCCATCAAAACTCTTTATGTCGAGTCCGATATCGAGATTTACCCAGTTATCCAGCACCTCGTAATACAAAACGAGGTCGTCATGCGACAAATCGAGCGTGCTGCGAACGGTTTCACCGGCGACATAGTTTTCGCCGTTGAAGGTAATACCGCCAGTCAGGGATTCACTGCCGCTGCTGTCGAGTTCGATGCCCTGGTACCTCAGGTTAGGCAAAAACGGCACCGGGTGTTCCAGCACCAGCACCAGCGACGATTCCGAGGGATCGTCGAGGCCGAGATCGTCTGACAGGTCTATGTCAGGGTCACCAGTACTGCTGATGTCGCCGGACAGCTCGGGCTCCCAGTACGAGGCCCCAATCCTGAATCCAACAAAATCCGCCTGGGCCGGGACCGAAAATAAGAGTGCCAATGCCAAAACGGGCAATATCTTGAAGTTTGGTGCCATCTGCTAACTCGCCGCTCAAGTAAAAATATGACTGTCGTCACAATTATAGATTAAAAAAATCGGGTCGCACCCTTCACGAGTGAAAAAAAGGTTATGAAATACCCGGGCATACCGTTATCGAAAGCGCGATCGCGACTTTTTAGCAGCACGCCAGCCCGGATCTCGGGCAAACGCTAAACGATCCGTCGGCCGTATTTTTCGACGGTGTCCGGACGCAGCGTCAAACCGAGGCCAGGTGCGTTCTTGAGATAGAGCGTGCCGTCACGGATCTCGGGGGGATCCTCGAACAACTCGGCCTGCAGCGGATCGCGCTCGGGGTCGGTGAAGGATTCGACGATCAATCCCGCTGGGCTGCCCGCGACAAGGTGCGCATGCAGAAAGCAGTCGTGGTGCGGCGCGACCTCGACGTGGTTGAGCTCGGCCAGAGCCGCCAGCTTCCGCCCCATGGTGAATCCGCCCATGCGCGTGCAGTCGAACTGCAGGATCTGGATCGCCTGCTCCTCGAGCAGGGCGCGGCAGCCCTGCGCGCTCAGTTCGCTCTCGCCGGCAGATAGCGGGATATCGGTTTTTTGCGCCAGCAGTTTGAGCAGGCGCCGATCGTCATACCAGTGCAGCGGCTCTTCCAGCCATCGCGGATTAACCTCGGGCAGGCGTTTCACCGCCGCCAACGCGGTGGTCAGATCCCAGCCGCAGTTAACGTCGATCATCAACTCGGCATCGTCACCGATGACGTCGCGAATAACCCTCAGGCGCTGCATATCCTGCGCCAGGTCGAGCGCGCCGATCTTGGCCTTGAAGGCTCGATGCCCCTGGGATTTCAGCATTTGCATTTCTTCTCGCAATGCGTCGAGGTCCTTGCCGTCGCGGTAGTAACCGCAGGTGACGTAACAGGGCACAGCGTCGCGGTGACCGCCGAACAGCCGGTAGAGCGGCAGGCCGGCGTGTTTTCCGAGTATGTCCCACATCGCGATATCCACCGCCGCCGAGGCCAGCACCAGTTCGGACTTGCTCCATCCTTTTTCGGCGGCAATCTTTTGCCAGGTCACGGAAAACAGTTTTTCGTAGAGTCGTTCCGGCGACAGCGCATCGCTGCCGACGACGATGTCCTGCAGTCCGTCGACGAACAGCCGCGCCGTTTTCTCGAGCGGGCCGTTACTGCTGCCGAGTCCGAAACCCGAGAGACCGCTATCGGTGCGCAAAACAACCAGCAACTCGTTCGCCGCGGGTACTGGAAAATGGCTGACCCAGTGCGGCCGTTCCTCGGTGGGACCGCCTAGTATATAGACTTCAATTTCGGAAATTTTCATACTGGAATCCGGTTTTTTATCGGGGCTGGTTTCTTAGCACGCGCGACAGCGCGAGGGTTGCAAGCAGCAGCGCGCTGGCGCTAACGACGATGGCGGGCCCGGTCTGCCAGTCAAAATGATAGGAGCTGGTCATACCGCCGGCGAGCGCGCCGAGCCCGTAGAGCGCGCTGAGTGCGACCATTTGCTCGGGACCGCGGCTAAGCAGGCGGGCACTGGTGGTCGGGATCACCAGCATTGCGGCGATCAGCAGCACGCCCATGACCTGCATCATGACCGCCACCAGCAGCGCGATCATGGCGTACATCAGGAACTGCAGCTTGCGCACCTCGACGCCCTCGGCCTGGGCGATCTCGCGGCTCACCGATAGCGCGACGAAAGCTCGCCAGTGGTGGACGAGCAGAACCAGCAATACCACCGTGGTAACCAGCATATGCAACAGGTCCGTAGCCGTGGTCGCCAGCAGGTCACCGAACAGGATCGACTCGAGATTGACCGCCTGTGCCGGCAACAGGCCAACCAGGATGATGCCGCCGGCAAGCCCGGTGTGAGAAATAATCGCGAGCGTCGTCTCCGACAGCGCGCTATTGAAGTTGCTGACCCGGCTCAGCGAGAAAACGATCAACAGCGCTACCGCGAGCACACCGAAGATCGGCACCACTTGCAGCATCAGGCCGATACCCACGCCGAACACGGCAGCGTGCCCCAGGGTATCGCTCAGGAATGCCAGCCGCTGCCATACCATCAGGCAACCCATCGGCGCGGCAATAACGACCATGATAAGGCCCGCCAGCACGCTGCGCAGCAGGAAATCGTCGAGCCATTCAGTCATGCCGATGCTCGGCGGGTTCTCCGGAAACGTCATGCAGGTGATCGTGATGGTGGGTGTAAATCGCGATCGAGTCGGCCGCTTTTTGTCCAAACAGTGCCAGGTATTCCGGGTGCTTGCTCACCGATTCGGGTAACCCCGAGCAGCACAGGTGCTGATTCAGACACAGTACCTGGTCGGTTTGCGACATCACCAAGTGCAGATCGTGCGACACCAGCAGCACCGCGCACTGCAGCTGCGAGCGCAACTCGCCGATCAGCTCGTACATCCTGATTTCACCGGTGACGTCGACGCCCGAGGTCGGTTCGTCGAGCACTATCAAATCAGGATTACCGAGCGTGGTGCGCGCCAGCAACACCCGCTTGAGTTCGCCTTCGGACAGCGATCTTACCTGGCGTTGTTTCAGGTAACCGACCTCGGTCTGCGCCAGCGCGTGATCGATCTCGCCGGCGCCCGGGTTACGGGTGAGTCGCAGCAGCCGCTCCACGGTGAGCGGCATCAGCGTGTTGACGTATACTTTTTGCGGCAGGAAGCCGATGCGCATCCCGGGCCGGCGTTCGATTTCACCCTCGAAATTCGAGATCAGCCCGGTGACGATATTCGCCAGCGTCGATTTACCGGCGCCGTTGGGACCGATTATCGTCGTGATCTGCGAGGGCCCGAGTTCGAAACTGACGCAATCCAGAATCTGGCGCCCGCCAATCCCGTAGCTGACATCGCGGGCCCGCAACAGCAGGTCATCCGACATGCTTCTGGCACTCCGCGCACACCCCGGTGATCTCGACCACCGAATGGTCGACCGCGAATCCGAGATTGCCGGCCTCGGCCAGCAGACCATCATCACTAGCCTCGAACTCGGCGACCTGATCGCAGTCGCGACAGATCAGGAACTGCGCGCCACAGCGATGCCCGGGTTGGGCGCAGGAAATAAAAGCGTTAAGGCTTTCGATGCGATGGATCAGGCCTTCCCCCAGCAGGAACTCCAGCGCGCGGTAGACGATCGGGGGCGCAATTTGTTCGTCAGGGTCGGTCCGATTCAACTCGGCCAGGATATCGTAGGCGCCCATCGGCTGGTGGCTGGCGAGCAGGATTTCGAGCACCTGCCGGCGGCGCGAGGTCAGCCGCAGATTGCGTTCGGCGCAGAGTTGCGTGGCCTCGGATAGCAGCTGTCGCTGGCAACGGCGATGGTCGTGCTTGCGAAAAGCGATACCGGGGATCTGGGCTTTGGGCGACATAGTGTTATATTATAACGTAACGATAATTATCTCGATAGCCCGAAACAATTCAATGAAACGAATCTTACTATTGCTGCTTTATCTGCAACCCGCATTAGCGTTAGCCGCGCCGCGGGTCGTAACATCGATCGCGCCGCTGCAGGAGATTGCCGGCGCGCTGATGGCAGGCATCGCCGAACCGCAGGTGATTATCGAGAACCAGGCATCGGCCCACCACTTTGCCTTCAAACCCTCGCACATGCGGCGACTGCAGCAGGCCGACCTGGTGGTCTGGATCGATAGTCAATTCGAGCCGGGTTTCAACCGGATCGCGCAAACGCTACCAGCCGCTACACGAACCCTGGAACTGCTGCCGGCACTCGGTATCGAGAGTGAGGACGGACACATCTGGTACTCGCCGGCGCTGCTGCAGCAAAGTATTTCTATCCTGGCGGCAACGCTGACAGAACTCGACCCGGAAAACCAGGTGCGCTACCTGGAAAACGCGCGGCGACTGTCAGCGGCCGTGGAGGCCTGGGGCGAACGTATGCGCGCACGCTGGCAAGACAACAAACCCAGGCTGCTAACCGATCACGAATTCCTGGGGCACTTCGCGCATGACCTGGGCGGGTTCGAGATCGAACCCATCCAGGACTATCACGGCGCGCAGGGCGGGCTCAAGGACCTGGAACGAGTAGAGACCTGGCTGAAAACGCGACCCGCCGGTTGCCTGTTGACCCTGGACCCGGCGCCACCCCCACTTGCCGTGAGTCTGGCCGCCCGCTACCAGCTCCCGGTCATCGTTATTACCGCCGTCGAGCCGACAGATCCCGGGATCGATGCCATCCTGCAACGACTCGAACAGCTGAACATCGCGCTGGAACGCTGCCATCTCGATGGCTAGCCAGAGCTTACTCAAAGTAAACTTACTTCAAAACGATAACCAGTTTTTACACTGACCCAAAATTACGTCGCGGGAGTTCGTGCTAGCCCGGGAATAAGTACTCTCTATAACCGCACAACGAGATTCGATTGCACATATCCGATGCAACGGATACATTGACGCAAACTAATAAACTCGTGAATCGCCATGATAAATCCCATCGGTGCAGACCACCTCACCCCGCTCTACGTTTACGACGACAGCGAGCGCAACGCGCTTATCGAAGAAGCCGCGCAACTGCCCTCGGTGGAAATCAGCTCCGCCGCGGCCGCCAACGCGGTGATGCTCGGCGGGGGTTACTTCACCCCGCTGCAGGGTTACATGAACGTGGCCGATGCGCTTGCGTGCGCCGATAACATGCACCTGACCGACGGCCGCTTCTTCCCGGTGCCGATCCTGAACCTGGTGGAATCGGTTGCGAAGATCGAAGGCTCGGCGCGCATCGCGCTGCGCGATCCTAACGTCGACGGCAATCCGGTTATTGCAATCCAGCAGGTCGACAACATCGAAACCGTCAGCGACGACCAGATGGCACTGATGACGGAGAAGGTTTATCGCACGCTCGATAACGAGCACCCGGGCGTCGCGGCCTTCAACGGCCACGGCCGCTATGCCATCAGCGGACCGATACAGGTACTTAACTTCAGCTATTTCGAGACCGATTTCCCCGACACCTTCCGCACCGCGGTGCAGATCCGAAACGAAATCGAGCAGCGCGGCTGGAAACGCGTGGTCGCCTTCCAGACCCGCAACCCGATGCACCTGGCCCACGAAGAGCTGTGCCACATGGCGATGGAGCGGTTGAATTGCGACGGACTCGTCATCCACATGCTGCTGGGCAAATTGAAGCCGGGCGACATTCCGGCAGAGGTGCGCGACGACGCGATTCGCACCATGGTGAAACTCTACTTTCCGGAAAACAGCGCGATCGTAACCGGATACGGTTTCGACATGCTCTACGCCGGGCCGCGGGAAGCGGTGCTGCACGCCTACTTCAGGCAGAACATGGGCGCCAGCCACTTTATCATCGGCCGCGATCACGCCGGCGTTGGCGATTACTACGGCGCCTTCGATGCGCAAACCATCTTCGACGAGGAGGTGCCGCAAGGTGCACTCGAAATCGAAATCTTCCGAGCCGACCACACCGCCTGGTCGAAGAAGTTGAACCGCGTGGTGATGATGAACGAGGCGCCGGATCACAGCAAGGAAGACTTTGTACTGCTGTCGGGCACCAAAGTGCGCGAAATGCTGAGCGAGGGTATTGCACCGCCGAAAGAATTTTCGCGTCCAGAAGTGGCTGAAATCCTGATCAAGTACTACCAGTCGCTGCAATAAAAAAACCGCTCGAACGCTAGATCGCGGCCAGTCTCTTTGCGATACTCCGCACTATGTACGAAGCAGCCATAACATCGGGCGATTCCTTTACCCTGGAAGACCTCAAACGCCTGACCGATAGCGATATGCTGCGGGTGAACCAGGTGATCACCGACAACCTCGCCTCCGAGGTGGTGCTGATCAACCAGCTCAGCCAGCATATTATCCTCAGTGGCGGCAAGCGCCTGCGCCCGACGCTGGTAATCCTCGCCGCCCGCGCCTGCCGCTACCAGGGCGAAACCGATGCCCTGCTGGCCGCGGTGGTGGAGTTCATCCATACCGCAACGCTGCTACATGACGATGTCGTCGATGATTCCGATATGCGCCGCGGTCAGAAGACCGCGAGTACCATCTGGGGTAACGATGCCGCAGTGCTGGTCGGCGATTACCTCTACTCGAGGGCTTTCCAGATGATGGTGCGCGCGCAATCGATGGCAATCATGGACCTGCTCGCCAACACCACCAATACGATCGCCCAGGGTGAGGTGCTGCAGTTGCTCAA
>JAACFA010000158.1 GCA_009937625.1 Gammaproteobacteria bacterium
GGCCGCGCCGAGTACCAGCGACTGGCGCAGCTTCACGCACTGCCTCCGGGCCACCTGCAGGGGCAGGTTGCCGCACTGGCGGCCGTCAAACTGCTTGAGGAGGGTCTCAGGGGCGCCGGACACGCGCTTGACCGGGCGCGCCTGGTCGAGGCCATCGAGGCGCTGTACCGCTATGATACGGGCCTGACACCGCCGCTGACCTATGGCCCCAACCGCCGTATCGGTGCGATGGGAGCCCATGTGATGGTGGTGGATATTACCAACAGGACGACCAGGCCGGTGGGGGAGTGGCGTGAGCTCAGGTGATCCAATTAATAATGAATAGTTAACCGGTACCGCAGGCGCGGTGGCGTCGATACCGGGGTGCAGCCATGGTAAGCGTAAAAACACTCATCGGAACTGTCTTCGCCGGACTATTGCTTTTCGGTTTCGCCAAACCGGCGCTGGCCGAGGCAACGGTCAGCGTCGATCGCAATCCGGTGCCGGTCAACGAATCCTTTGAGCTCCTGTTTTCGACCGACTACACGCCGGATCACGACCCCGATTTTTCGCCTCTGCAGCGGCACTTCACCATCCTCGGCAATAACCGCGGTAGCAGCTTCAGCCTTGTCGATGGCAACTACCGACGCAACATCGAATGGACGCTGCAGCTGATGCCGAAGCAGGTTGGCGAGCTCATACCGTTTCAAATCACGGTCAAGCCGTCGACCCTGTCATCGGTGCCGCGGGATGAGCTGGTGCTGGAACTGATCGCCGATGTCGACGAGGTCTACGTTCAGGGCCAGGTTCTGCTGACGCAGCGCCTTTTGAGCGCAACCGATAATTCGGCTTACGAGTTCGGCGACGTCAAGATCGATTCGCTGGACGTCGTGGTCGAACCACTGGGCGATGAGCGCCAGTACCAGGCCCGCATCGCCGATCGCCGTTACCTCGTGCGGGAGCGGCAATACACACTGCATCCGCAGCAAAGCGGCCGCCTCGAGGTTGGACCGGTCATGGCCGAGGCGGCGGCGCGCTACGATCTCTTCGGGACCGGCGGTTCGCGGCGCATACGCTCGCGTCCGCTGGCCATCAATGTCAAACCGATTCCCGCCGGCTACCGGGCGGCCTACTGGCTCCCGGCGACGCGGCTGGAGCTGCGCGAGGACTGGCATGGCGATACCTCCGCGCTGGTTGCCGGGGAACCGGTAAAACGCTCTCTGACGCTGCTAGCCGACGGTTTGACCGCCGCGCAGCTGCCGCAGCTCGAGTTGCCCGCAATCGACGGGATCAGGCAGTATCCCCAACAGCCCGGCCTCGAAAACAGCCGCACGCGCGACGGCATTCGCGGTATTCGAGCGCAGGAAGTGGCGTTGATTCCGGGTGCCGCCGGGGTTTACCGCGTGCCCGAGTTGCGCGTTCCCTGGTGGAATCTCGAAACCGGCAAGATGGAAGTTGCGACCCTGCCCGCGCGCGAGCTGGTCGTTGCGCCGGCAGCAGGCGTGGCGCTGCCGTCGACCGCGGCCGATAGCGGGGCGGAAAACCTGGCGCCGACCGCTGCCGCGGGCACCCGCTTGTGGCTGTGGTCGAGCCTGCTGCTCGGCTGCGGTTGGGCCGCAAGCGGGTTTTACTGGTGGATCCACGCACGCCGCGCGCTTCCGCGTGCCACCGCGCCGACGGAAAACGAGCCCCTGAAAGCAGCGCGTCGCCGGCTGTATGCCAGTTGCGCCGCCAACGATGCCGCCGCCGCACGGTATGCGTTGCTGGCCTGGGGCAGGGAGCTGCTCGCGCCGCGTGAAGTTACTCATCTGCATCAATTGGACAACCTCTTCGATGGCACTCTAATGCGCGAAATCGAGGCGCTCGATCGCAGCCTGTATGCGAAAGATCACGCCGCCTGGCACGGCGGCGAACTCGCCGATCTGTGCCGGCGGCTGGAACGGGAGCAACCGGACCCGCCGAGGGAGCAGACAGGTTTGATGCCGCTAAATCCCGCCGGATAGGAGGGGCGCCGCGGTGCCAGCGACGGCGAAGCTCAGGGTTGCGGCAGGTAGTGCTTGCCGTTGCGCGCGACGAAATTCCACAGCGCCTCGGCGGATGGCAGAAAGCGCTTGTTGGCGTGCTTGACCACGAACCACTTGCGGTTGATCGGCGTGCCCTTGACGTCGAGCGCCACCAGGCGCCTCTCCTTGAGCTCGGCGGCCACGGTGTGGGACGATATGACGGCGATACCCATGCCGGCCATGACCGCCTGTTTGATGGTTTCGTTACTGCCGAACTCGAGTCCCGATTTCGGCAGCCCCTTGATGCGGGAAAACAGCTTGTCGGCGACCGAGCGCGTACCGGAGCCCTGTTCGCGCAGCAGGAAAGTCTCCTCTTTCAGCTCGGATAGCGAAATTCTCTTGTGGTTTGCCAGCGGATGGTCGGGCGCCGCGATGATGATTTGCGGGTGGTTGCTGATGAACTCCTTCTTTACCTCGAAGTGATCGGGCGGAAGCCCGGTGATCGCAAAATCGAGCTCCATGTTTTCCAGCTTTTCCATGGTGGTGTCGCGGTTACCGACCTGCAGCTGAATCTTGATGTCCTGGTAGATTCGCATGAACTCGGCCAGCACCATGGGGGCGAAATAACGCGCGGTACTGACCACGCCGACCGACACCACGCCGTGGTCGATTCCCTTCATCTCGGTAATATTTTCCGCGAAACGAGCCATGACCTCGTTGATTTGCTGGATCATGTCGAACAACTCGCGTCCGGCGAGCGTCGGTGCCAGTCCCGCTTCGCTGCGCTCGAGCAGGGGAATGCCCGTCGTGTCCTCGAGGTCGCGCAGCTGCAATGAAACTGCGGGCGGTGTCAGGTGGAGCGTTTTTGCGGCGCTGGAAACGCTGCCGGCATTGACAACGGCTTCGAAACCGCGCATCTGTTTGAGCGTGAGCTGGCGCAACCAGGGGTAAAGATTTTCTTTCATAATCTGAAAGTTTATTAAACTTTACTAAATAGTCAAGGCTCCACAGAATACCCGCTATTAATAAGTAAGGGACAAGTTTTACAGATGGCGACAGGAATCAGGCTCGAGCAGCATCTTGCTTCGTGGGTACAGACGGGCGGCGGCCGGCAAGAGCTGGTCTCGATAATACTCGTTATCGCGTCTGCCGGTGTCGGCCTGGCTAACATGATTTCCCGGCGGGCAATGTCCTGGCAGGCCGTTGGTCCCGGCGGCGATGATCAGGCCGCCGGTCAGGCGTCGTCGCTCGACAGCCTGGCACAGGGGATCTTCAGAGAGGCGCTGGGTAAGCTGAAAATCTCGTTCCTGGCCTCGGAAAAAAGCGGTGACCTGCTGGAAATCGATCCCGCTGCAAAGTTCGGTGTCGCCATCGATCCGCTCGACGGATTGTCGAATATCGCAACCAACACCTCGATCGGTACCATTTTTTCCGTGTTATCGGCGAACCAGGATGACCTTTACCAGCAAAAGCTCGGCGCTGTTCAGCAGGCCGCCGGATTCCTGTTCTACGGCCCCCAAACCCGCCTCGTCCTGACCTGCGGTGACGGCAGCTACAGCTTTTTATTGAACCCGGACGATGGCCATTTCTACCTGGACGGAGACGCGCTGAAGATTCCGGCCGGGCAGCATGAATTCGCTATCAATACCTCGAACTATCGTTTCTGGGACGACAGTGTGCGCTGTTTTATCGACGACTGCATTGCCGGTGAGAGCGGCCCGCTGGGCGAGGATTTCAACATGCGCTGGAACGCTTCGCTGGTTGCCGAGGCCTTCCGCATTCTGGTGCGCGGCGGCGTTTTTCTCTATCCGGGTGATTCCCGTCCCGGTTTCGAGAGTGGACGTTTGCGCCTGTTGTTCGAAGCGCTACCGCTCGCCTTTATCATCGAGCAGGCGGGAGGCATGGCAAGCGATGGCGTCGCTCGAATCCGGGATATGACGCTGGCTTCGCTGCAAGAGCGGGTGCCGCTTATTTTCGGCTCCGAGGACCGCGTGCAGGAAGTGATTGAATACGTTTCCGGCGAGGCCGCGACAAACACGCGCTTCCCGCTGTTCGAGACCCGCAGTTTATTCAGAAATTAAGGTTCCTCCATG
Organism: Gammaproteobacteria bacterium; assembly: GCA_009937625.1. GTDB lineage: Bacteria > Pseudomonadota > Gammaproteobacteria. The sequence goes on from JAACFA010000158.1 coordinate 4,076, forward strand.
TCAAGAAAACATCCGATATTGTCGATTACCGGGTCCTCGGGCGCCGGTACCTCGACCGTCAAGCAAACCTTCGAGCAAATTTTCTTTCGCGAAGGCATCAAGGCCTGTTTCATCGAGGGCGATGCCTTCCACCGTTACAACCGGCAGGATATGAAGGCCGCGATGGCGCAGGCCGCGGAAGCCGGCAACAATCACTTCAGCCATTTCGGGCCCGAAGCCAACCTGTTGCCGGAGCTCGAAGACGTGTTTCGCCAGTACAGCGAAACCGGCACCGGGCGCAGCCGTCACTACGTGCACGACGAAGGCGAAAGCGAATGCTACGGGGTTGCCCCCGGTGAGTTTACCGAATGGGAGTCTTTCGCCGACGACACCGATTTGCTGTTTTACGAGGGCTTGCACGGCGCGGTCAAAACCGAGCAGGCCGACGTTGCCCAGTATGCCGATCTCAAGGTTGGCGTGGTGCCGGTCACCAACCTGGAGTGGATTCAGAAAATTCATCGCGACAAGGCCGCGCGCGGTTACTCGGCCGAGGCGATCGCCGACACGATCCTGCGCCGCATGCCGGATTACATCGAGTACATCTGCCCGCAATTCACCAACACCGACATCAACTTCCAGCGGGTGCCGATCGTCGATACCTCCAATCCTTTTATCGCGCGCTGGATTCCGACCGCGGATGAATCGATGGTCGTGATTCGTTTCGCCAATCCGCGCGGCATCGATTTTCCTTACCTGCTGAGCATGATTGACAGCAGTTTCATGTCGCGGCCGAACGTTATCGTCATCCCCGGCGGCAAGATCGACCTCGCGATGCAGCTCATTTTTACCCCGCTGGTTTTACAGATGGTCGAGCGCAAGCGCCGCGCGGCCTAACGGAGATTATTAATGGATACCAAGGTCCAACAAGATCAGGTCAAAATCGAAACCCGCCGCGAAATGGCCAACGCGATTCGCGCGCTGTCGATGGACGCGGTACAAAAAGCCAACTCCGGGCATCCCGGGTTGCCGATGGGCATGGCCGACGTGGCCAGCGTGCTGTTCGCCGATTTTCTGAAATTCGATACCGCCGACCCGAGCTGGCCCGATCGCGATCGTTTCATTCTCTCCGCCGGCCACGGCTCGATGCTGCTCTACAGCCTGCTGTACCTGTGCGGTTACGAAGACATGACTATCGAGCAGATCAGGAACTTTCGTCAGCTCGGCGCTAAAACCGCGGGCCATCCGGAGTACGGCTACGCCCAGGGCATCGAAATGACGACCGGGCCCCTGGGGCAGGGCATCGCCACCGCGGTGGGTATGGCGCTGGCCGAGAAAAAGCTGGCCGCCGAATTCGGTGACGACATCGTCGATCACTATACCTACGTGCTCGCTGGCGACGGCTGCCTGATGGAAGGCATCAGCCACGAAGCGATCGATTTTGCCGGTCATCTCGAGCTATCGAAACTCATCGTGCTGTTCGACGATAACGGTATTTCCATCGATGGCGCCACCAGCCTGACGACCTCGACCAACCAGTTGGCGCGTTTCGAAGCCGCCGGCTGGGATGTAAGCTATGTCGACGGGCATGATCCGGCCGCCATCTCCGAGGCCATCGCAAAGGCGAAGCTATCGGAAAAACCGTCGCTGATCGCCTGCAGGACGGTGATCGGCTTCGGCGCACCGAACAAGCAGGGAACCGCGGCCACCCACGGCGCACCGCTGGGAGCAGACGAGATTGCGCTGGCGCGCGAACAGCTCGACTGGCATAGCCCGCCGTTCGAAGTCCCCGCCGAGCTGCTGCAAACCTGGCGCGACTGCGGTGTGCGTGGTGCCGAGCAAAGGTCCGGCTGGCAGCGTCGGGTCCACGCCTTGCCAGCTGCACGGCGCGAGCGCCTGCAGGCAATGCTGGCGGGTGAACTGGGGAAAGATTTCGATACCTGCATCGATCAGCTGAAACAGCGATTCAGCGAGGAACAGCCAAAACTGGCGACGCGGCAATCGTCGCAGCAGGTGCTCGAAGGCCTGATGTCCGCGGTGCCGTGGTTACTCAGCGGCTCCGCTGACCTGAGCGGTTCCAACGGCACCAAACCGGGTAACGCCGTTGCGCTGACGCAGGACAATTTCAACGGCAATTATATTCATTACGGGGTGCGCGAACACGGCATGGCCGCGGCGATGAACGGCATCGCGCTGCACGGCGGTTACGTTCCGCTAAGCGGTACTTTCCTGGCCTTTGCCGATTACAGCCGACCGGCAATTCGACTCGGTGCATTGATGAAACAGCGCGTGGTGCACGTCATGACGCACGATTCGATCGGTCTGGGCGAAGACGGACCGACGCATCAACCGATCGAACAGATCGCCTCGCTGCGCGCGATGCCGAACCTGATGGTGTTCCGACCGGCCGATGCGGTCGAGGTCGCCGAATCCTGGGCCTGTGCGCTGGCGGCAAGCGCTACGCCTTCGGTGATGTGCCTGTCGCGCCAGGGTTTACCCACCTTGCGTAGCGTTCACCGACCCGAAAACCTGAGTGCGCGCGGCGCTTACCTGCTGCGTGAACCCCTGGGCCGGCGCAAGGCCACGCTGCTGGCAACCGGATCGGAAGTCCAGATCGCGCTCGAAGCAGCCGATATGCTGGCGCGCTTCGGGGTCGAAGTCGCGGTCGTGTCGATGCCGTGCTGGGAGCTGTTCGAACAGCAGTCGCCCGAGTATCAGCAAAGCGTGCTCGGCGGTGAGTGCCGGGTCGCGATCGAGGCGGCATCGCCGATGGGCTGGGATCGATGGCTCGGCAAGCGCAGTTCGATCATCGGCATCAGCGGTTTCGGCGCCTCGGCGCCCGCCGAGGATTTATACCAGCATTTCGGCCTTACCGCGCAGGCGGTGCATGACGAAGTGCGCCGTCTATTACAGATTTAACCTGGAGAGATTTCGACATGGCAAGAATTACGCTTAGACAGTTACTCGATCATGCCGCGGAGCGCGGCTACGGCGTACCCGCGTTCAATATCAACAACATGGAGCAGGTGCTCGCGATCATGAATGCGGCGAGCGCGGTCGATGCGCCGGTAATCCTGCAGGCCAGCCGCGGTGCGCGCGGTTACGCCGGCGACATCATGATCCGCAAGATGGTCGAGGCCGCCGAGGAAATGTATCCGCAGATACCGATTTGCCTGCACCAGGATCACGGCAACAACCGCGCCACCTGCGTGTCGGCGATGCAGGCCAGTTTCACCTCGGTGATGATGGACGGTTCGCTCGAGGCCGATGCCGCGACCCCGGCGAG
>JAACFA010000337.1 GCA_009937625.1 Gammaproteobacteria bacterium
CTCGATCAGGCCGTTTTGCAAATGCTGCGAATAACCGGGCGTATGGCTGCCGATGCCGTGCACCTTCAACACTTTCAGACGGGCATCGCTGCTGCCGTCTCCGTCGAACAGTTGTTCGAGGCCATCGAATTCACGTCCGTTGATCCAGCATTGGCGGGTATCCTCGGTTTGCCGATCCAGCACCGCCTCGGTCACGCCGCGGCCAAAGCTGGCGCAGCCGGACATCGTACCCAGTGCGATCACGAGGCCATAAACAAGTACGGGTTTGTTGGCCATGGTCTATAATCCCTCTGTTATTGTTTGCCTCGGGCTACAAGTTGCTATGCCGGGGTTTTTGAATTATATCTCAGCGGCGGACTTTGATCATCAGCGGCAAGCTAAACGCATTCGTCTAGCAACGCCTTGACTGTTGGTTAACGATGTACTCTGATACCATCGCTCCGAGTAACTTGGCGATGCAGCCTCGATGGGTATTATTTCCCTCAAAATGCTGGCTGCGTTTTGCTATAGTGTTTGACAGTCTAATGAGCTGCTTGAAGTTGTTGACAGAACAGGAGAATAAAGTAATGACCGTAAAGCGATTTATTGTGCTGCCCATACTGGCAATCTTGCCGATGGTGTTGGCACCGGCCGCGGCAGCGGAAAAAGGCACCGTTCAGGCAACCATCCCGTGGGACGGTGAAGGCAAGGTCTACCAGGTGAACACCAGCACGATCGTCTTCCTGGGTTCGCTCAAGGGCATCATGTACGTCGAGTCCGCGACCGGCGAGATGAACGAGGGCTTTGTCGTCTGCCCGGTCACGCAGCAACTCGACCTGGAGAGCGGTAAAACCCATGCCATTGGTCATTGCCAGCATGAGCTGCGAGGGCATGGTTGGCGGAGGCGGCTGCAAGGGCGATTTCAAGCTTACCGACGGCGAAGGCAAGTTCAAGGGGATTTCGGGTAGCGGCAAGCTCCAGGTTCGCTCACCGTTGCGGGCAATTGCCGCCGACCTGGCGTCCGGCGCGGTGGTGCGAGTCGCCACCGGCCTGGCCATGATCAAAGATCTCAACTACAGCATTCCATAGATGGCAGCGCTCTGCGAAGCGTGTACTCAGTTACCGAGGAAATCCCAAATGACGAACAAGTTAAAATTGATTACCGCGTCGGTTGTTTTCTGCGCCATCGCGGGCAATCCCGCACTCGCTAATTCCATGCGTTGCGGAACCCATCTCATCACCGGTCCTGAAGCGTTGTGGCGAGCCAAAGGCGCGTTACGGCGATACCTGGGTCTACGAGAGCAGGGGCGTGACAAACGTCCTTCACTTTACCAGCAATGGTCAGCTGAACTACATCCAGAAAGAGTAACCTCTCCGCTCCCATCAAATATGGTGACAGTTACCCTAATTCAAAAATTAGGGTAACTGTCACCATAATTACCCATCATGCGAATTATCCATTGTTTTACCCTTTTTACTTGCCTGTTCGTCGCGGGCTGCGCCGCTTCGATTCCGGTGGAAACGGATTACGATCCGGGACAGGATTTTTCGAGGTTGCGTAATTACGCCTGGCACGACCAGGCGCGCGCACCGAGCCCGCTGGTTGCAGAACGTATTCGAGACGCTATCGAAACCAGGCTGGCTGCCAGGGGATACGCCAGGGTAGAGCCTGATGCCGCGCCGGATTTTCGCGTGAGCTTTACCGCGGTGGCGGAACAGGCATTACGCGTGGACGAGATGAGCAGTCGCCTGGGGTACAGTAACAGAAGGTGGGGCGTGGGCGTTTCCTCGAGGACCCGCCTCAGGGAATATACCCGTGGGACGCTAATCATCGATGTCATCGACGCGACCGGCGAAGACCTGCTGTGGCGCGGGGTAAGTGCCCGTACACTGGGAGAAGGGCGCAGCCCGGAAGAAAGAGCTAGCGAAGTCATGGAGATCGTCACCGCGATCCTGCAACAGTTCCCTCCCCCCAGCGCCTGAATAAGACGGCGCTGGCGGCAGGACTCAACGCCAGTGGAAGGAAAAATCGACCGTTATTGCGTAATGGTTGTCGCTTTCGCCGGCAACGCGTCCCCTGACTGGATCGGCGCCAGTGTCGATCGGGCCCTCACCGGTATCGATTAGATTGAGGTTCAGGTCGTAGGCGTTGCCGCTGCCGAGCTCCTTGTGCATGCCGGCGCCAATGCCGAACATCCGGTCGAGCGCAAACGAAAAGGTACGGTCCTCGTCGTCGACCGCCTCGGAGACGTAGACCATGCCGAAGCGCCAGGTGGTGTCGCCCTTGACCGGCATTTGCGCGCCCACGGAAAGCGCGTAAATATCGTTGAAGTTACTGTCGGGTGCGACCACGTCCTGGCCGACGATCGAGATCTCGGTGATGCCGAACTCGGAAAAGTCGATCCAGACGGCGTCCACCGTGATTTGCCAGCCGTTATCGAGCTCGTGAAACAGGCCGAAGCTGAGCGATTGCGGCAGATTGCTACTGTATTCCAGCGAGTCGATCGCGTCTTCGATGTTGTCGATTACGTTTGCCGGCAGGCTGTAGCGCTTGATTTCGACGTCGGGGTCCGTGTCGTAGTCGGTCTCGGCGCGGTAGATGAAAGCGATGCGGGTATCTTGCGAAAACTCATACAGCGAACTGACGCTCAACGACGGTGAAACATCCGTGCTTTCGACCTCCAGCTCGCCATCCGCGGCGTTCGGTACCGGGCTGTTGATGGTTGAGACGGTGACCGAATTGGAAACCGTGACCGGGACGGACAATCCGAGCGACAGTTTATCGTTGACCGGGTAGGCGACGCTCGGCGTCAGGCTGA
>JAACFA010000159.1 GCA_009937625.1 Gammaproteobacteria bacterium
ATCGAGTAGCGCCATGAGCGCTTGCCGAAGCCGAGTTCTTCCTTGTCGACCAGCATTCCCATGCCCGCGCTGAAGTGACCGTTTCCGTCCGGCAGAAAAGTCAGGTTGTCGGCGTGCTGTTCGCGCTGCCACTCGTTCATGACGAAAGCGTCGTTTACCGAGATACAAATGATCTCATCTACGCCGTGCTGCTTGAAGACGGGTGCAAGCTGGTTGTAGCGCGGTACGTGAGTGGAAGAGCAGGTCGGGGTGAATGCACCCGGGAGCGAAAAGACGACGATCGTCTTATCTTGGAAGATTTCGTCCGTGGTGAGGTTGACCCATTCGTGTTCACGACGGGTTCTGAAAATTACCTGGGGTACTGCCTGGCCTTCATGATTGTTTGACATGGTGCTTCTCCTGTCTCTCGGTTGCAAAAAGTTGTGGTGCTTGAAAAAGTTCGCGTAGTATCGGACCTAGAGATAAATAGGTAAAATCGTTTATGTCGATTTAAATAATAGGAAATAACGATCATAGAAGGCGCTTCAGTAATAACAGGCCGATACACCATTTATTGAGCAATATCAAAACTCCTGGAGAAAATTCATGTTCTCTTCAAATGCTTGTATCTTCGGGGATACATTCGACGATACTCTTGTCTTTGTGATTCTCCTGATCGATTCGAAATCGTAATCCATGGCCAAAGCAACCAAATCGAAAGTCGTTAAGGAAACCCTCAAACTGCGTCGCCTCGGAATCGATACCTACCGGGAAAACGTCGCTTACTTGCATCGTGAGTGCGAGGTTTATCGAGCCGAGGGCTTTCAGGCGTTATCCAAGGTAGAGATTTGCGCAGACGGTCGACGAATTCTCGCGGTGTTAAATGTTGTCGATGATCCCGATATCGTGACTCCCACCGATCTCGGTTTATCTGAAGAAGCCTTCGTCAAACTCGGGCTGGAAGAGGGTCACATGGTCAATATCGAGCATGCCGAGCCGCCAGGCTCGATGGATGCGGTGCGACTCAAAATTGCCGGTGCGCGGCTAGATCAACAGGATTATCGCGATATCATCAGTGACATCACGGATCGGCGTTATTCGAAGACGGAAATCGCCGCTTTTCTTGTCGCATCGGGGCAAACCGACATGGACCGTGACGAAGTGTTTTACCTGACGCGAGCGATGCTGGAAGTCGGCGAGCGACTGGACTGGGATGAATCGCTGGTAGCGGACAAGCATTGTATCGGTGGCATTCCCGGCAACCGTACCTCGATGCTGGTAGTGCCGATAGTTGCTGCGCATGGAATGCTGATTCCCAAGACCTCGAGTCGAGCCATCACTTCACCGGCCGGCACCGCGGATACCATGGAAGTCCTGGCGACCGTGGAGCTGGACATCAAGAAGCTGCACGACATAGTGCGCAGACACAGGGCCTGCCTGGCCTGGGGCGGGACGGCCCAGTTATCGCCAGCGGACGATATTATGATCGCGGTGGAGAGGCCTCTAGGTATCGATTCGCTCGGGCAAATGGTGGCCTCTATTCTGTCCAAAAAACTGTCGGCGGGTTCGACGCATCTACTAATCGACATTCCCGTCGGGCCCACCGCAAAAGTGCGTCACATGCGACAGGCACAGCGGCTGAGGAAACTGTTCGAATACGTGGGCGATCAACTCGGCCTTCACCTGGAGGTAGTCATAACGGATGGCCGGCAACCCGTTGGCTTCGGCATCGGCCCGTTACTGGAAGCCCGCGACGTAATGCAGGTACTGCAAAATTCCCCCGACATGCCAAACGACCTTCGACAAAAGGCCCTGCGCCTCGCGGGGCGTGTGCTCGAGTTCGATCCCGATGTTCGAGGCGGGAATGGGTATGCAATCGCCCGCGACATACTGGATTCGGGTCGAGCCCTGGAAATGATGAATAACATTATCAATGCCCAGGGCGTTCAAAGCGAAGATTTCGAACTGGGCCGATTGACGCATGACCTGCTGTCGCCCTCTGACGGCGTGGTCATCGATATCGATAATTTACAACTGGCGCGTATTGCCCGGTTTGCCGGTGCGCCCATGGACAAGGGTGCGGGTGTAGATCTGTTTAAAAAGTTAGGCGATAAGGTCGAGAAGGGCGAGCCGCTGTATCGCATTCACGCAGTGTATCCCGCTGACTTTAAGTTTGCACGGTCATTGAGTGAGCGTAATCCCGGTTACCTGGTCGGGGAAGAAAGCCAGATACCCAAAGCCTTCGTGGAATTTTAGTGTTACTCGGTTTCGATGATTATCAAGAGCAGGCCGCGGCGCTGGCCGAGGCGCTGGGAATGCCTTGTCGTATCGTGAAAAGGCATCGTTTTCCCGATGGTGAAAACAAAATCACTCTGCCATCGAGCCTTCCCGGGCAGGTGATTTTTTGCCGTAGTCTCGACCACCCGAATGAAAAATTACTGGAGCTATTGCTGGCTGTAAAAACCGCGCGGGAGCTGGGTGCCAAGGTTGTAACCCTGGTCGCCCCTTACCTCTGTTACATGCGCCAGGACATGGCGTTCCAACCGGGTGAGGCCGTTAGCCAGCGAATTGTCGGCAGCTTCCTGGCCAACCTGTTCGAAAACGTGATCACCGTCGACCCGCACCTCCACCGTATCCAGCACCTGGAGCAGGTGATTCCGACTACGCGCACGCTGACGCTAAGCGCCACCGCCCTGATGGCCGAATTTCTGGCTGAGCGCCTGCAGAACCCGGTATTGCTGGGGCCGGACAGCGAAGCTGAGCAATGGGTTGGCGCCGTCGCAAAGCCGAGTCAATGGGAATACGGGGTTTGTGAAAAACTGCGGAGCGGAGATCGCGAGGTCGAGATTACCTTGCCGGGGATCGATTTGCGCGACCGCGACGTCGTAATCGTCGACGATGTGGCGAGCAGCGGGCATACTTTGCTGGAAGCCATTAAGGGATGTCTCGCCGCTAATGCCCGTCAGGTCGATGTGCTGGTTACCCACGCGTTGCTCGACGCCGATGCGAAACAGCGGCTGGCCCTCGCCGGTGCGCGCAACATATGGAGTACGGACAGCGTTGCTCATGATAGCAACGTCATCCCGTTGCGCGGATTGCTAAAAGACGCCGTTTTGAGCCTGGGCTAGTTTGCGGGCTCTCGTGGCGGTCTCCTCACTGGAGTCGACGGCGCTGGATATCGTCGTGGCTTAAGTGTCGGCGAAGGATTGTAAACCGAAGTCCGGGCAAGGACGGCCGCTTTAGGGGATAGAGGGAAAATATAGTGCATATACAATTTCATGGCGCGGCTGGCGAGGTCACCGGTTCCTGTCACCTGGTTAATGTGGCCGGGCATCGGGTGCTGCTTGAATACGGCATGTTTCAGGGTGGCCGGGACAACGAGTTGCGTAACGCCAGGCCGTTTCCATTCGATCCGGTCGCTATAGATGCCGTGATACTCAGTCACGCGCACATCGACCATTCGGGTCGTATCCCTTACCTGGTCAAGTCCGGATTCCGGGGTCCGGTTTACACCCACAAAGCCAGCCGGGATCTCTGCCGCATCATGTTAAAGGATGCGGCCTACCTCAACGAAAAAGAAGCCGAGTGGGAAAATCGCAAGCGCGAGCGCAAAGGGCTCAAGCTGATCGAGCCACTCTACTCGATGCAGGATGCGCAGGCGGCAATGCGGCAGTTCAAGGGTGTAAGCTACGGGGAAAAGGTCGAAATTGCTCCGGGAATTACGCTGCGTTTTTCCGACGCCGGTCACATCCTGGGCTCTGCCATCGTAGAACTCTGGCTCGAAGAAAACGGTATCAGGCGCAAGCTGGCATTTAGCGGGGATCTGGGTACCCCGGGTAGACCCATTCTGTGCGATCCCGCCATTATAGAAAACGCCGACCTTGTATTAATGGAAAGCACGTATGGCGATCGTTTACATCGCTCTGGAGAGGAGACGCAGCGAGAGGTTGTAGAAATTGTCAGACAGGCAAGAAAGGCACATGGGAATATCATCATTCCGGCTTTCGCGGTCGGACGTACTCAACATCTGCTATATGAATTTGCCAGGAATTTTAACGACTGGGACCTGGACCGGTGGCAAATATTTCTGGATAGCCCGATGGCTATCGAAGCCACCACGGTGTATGCGAAACACACCGAGTTATATGATAAAGAGGCGGCCGAATTGTGGCGCAGGAACAAGCGGCAGCCCTTGCTGCCGAATCTGCATCTGTCGCGCACCTCTAACCAGTCGATGCAGCTGAACAAGATTCAGTCGGGCGCGATTATAATCGCCGGTAGCGGAATGTGTACCGGTGGACGGATTAAGCACCATCTCAAACACAACGTCTGGCGCGATCGTTGCCATATCGTAATAGTCGGTTACCAGGCGGAGGGTACCCCGGGGCGTTCACTGGTCGACGGCGCCAGTCATATCCGGTTGTGGGGAGAAACGCTGCGAGTGAGGGCAAAAATTCATACGGTGGGTGGATTATCGGCGCATGCCGATCAAGCGGGTCTGGTGGACTGGTATCGGCATTTTAGTGGCCGACCGCCGCTGATACTGGTTCATGGTGAGCCTCGGTCGAGGGAAGCCTTGGCTGAACGCATCCGGGCCAAGCTGGGTACGCTCGCGCATAAACCCATGCCGGGTGAATGCATCGATTTGATCAAACCGGGGCGACCAGTTTAAAACGGTCCACTATGGTGTTGGCCGATTGCGCAGTGCGAGTTTTTTTCGATTTAGAGCGGATTTAGCCGATACTCGGCCGAAGCAATTGTAGAATTAGCATCGAAGATAACCATAACGCAGTTTGGCTCGGGCAGGGAAACGCGCGGCCCTCTTGATTCAATTGATCGAAAACGAATAATTTATTGAAGTCCGGCGCATGGATGATAATGTTGACGGTGTTTGGCGGGTAAGACTTGCCGGAATTCCTGGAAAGCCAGAATAGGAGCCAGTGATGTCAATTGAAAAAGTAGAGACGCTCGTTGTCGGCGGCGGCCAGGCCGGTTTGGCTATGAGTGAACACCTTAGTAACTGCGGTGTGCCTCACCTCGTTCTGGAGCGCTACCGAATTGCGGAACGCTGGCGCTCGGAAAGATGGGACTCGCTGGTTGCCAATGGTCCCGCCTGGCATGATCGGTTTCCGGGCATGGAGTTCTCCGATCTCGATCCGGATGCTTTTGCTCCCAAGGAGCAGGTGGCGGATTATTTTGTCGCCTACGCGGAAAAGATCGCTGCGCCCATCCGCTGCGGCGTCGAGGTAAAGGAAGTGCGAAAGAATGTTGGACGCCCCGGCTTCCGGGTCGAAACGTCCGATGGCGTGATCGAAGCCAACAGCGTGGTTGCCGCCACCGGGCCTTTCCAGCGCCCCGTGATCCCGGCCGTGGTGCCCGAAGATGCGGGAATCATGCAGATCCATTCCAACGCCTACCGCAATCCCGAACAATTACCCGAGGGCGCGGTGCTGGTGGTCGGGGCGGGATCTTCCGGCGGGCAGATCGCGGATGAACTGCTGCGAGCGAACAAGCGTGTTTACCTCTCGGTGGGCCCGCACGACCGACCCCCTCGGAGCTATCGTGGGCGTGACTTCGTCTGGTGGCTGGGAGTCCTCGGCAAGTGGGATGCCGCGGCGCCTGGGCCGGGAACGGAACATGTCACGATCTCGGTGAGCGGTGCCCATGGCGGGCAGACGGTCGACTTTCGGCGTCTCGCCGCGCGGGGGATGACCCTCGTTGGTCGTACCGAATCGTTCGAGGACGGTGTGATGCGCTTCGCGCCGGATCTGGCGGATAATCTTGCGCAAGGGGATGCGAACTACCTGTCGGTGCTGGACGAGGCCGACGCCTATGTTGCCCGCAACGGTCTCGATCTCCCGGAAGAGCCTGAAGCGCGCATTATCGAGCCGGATCCCGAGTGCGTGACCGATCCCATCCTGGCGTTGGATCTGGCAGAGGCTGGAGTAACCTCGATCATCTGGGCAACAGGCTTTGCGGTCGATTACAGCTGGTTGAAAGTCGATGCGTTCGACGAACAGGGCAAACCGAAGCATCAACGCGGAATTTCAGCCGAGCCCGGAATCTATTTCCTGGGGCTTCCCTGGCAATCGCGTCGCGGGTCTTCTTTTATCTGGGGCGTCTGGCACGACGCGAAGTTCCTGGCGGACCACATTGCCACGCAATGCAAGTACCTTGAGTACAAAGCTTCAGCAGAGCTCGAGCCCGAGAGCGCGTAATCCGAAGACGGCGGCGGCTGCGAGGGCAGTCGCCGGGTCATTTAATCGGTTTCCAAAGGATAGACCGGCCGTTCTCCTTTCGCCTCGTAATACGGCATCATTTTCGGCACCAGCCTGTCCAGTTTGTCCATTCTTTTCTTGGGCGCGGGATGGGTGCTGAAAAAATCGAACTCGCTGTCGTTGCCCGAGGCTTTTGCCATTTTTTGCCACAGCGTAACGGCGGCACGGGGATCGTAACCGGCGCGCGCCGCGAGCTCGATGCCGATTTCGTCTGCTTCCGTTTCCGCCAGGCGGCTTCCGGGCAGCTTGATCGCCAGCGCCGCGGCGAGGGACGCCCCTGCCAGGGCAACCCCCGGTCGATCCTGGGTTATCGCGAAAGTGGTTGCCGCGACACTCGTGGCCAGCGCTATCGACATTTTCTCGGCGGTGTGCGCGGATAGCGCGTGCGCAATCTCATGCCCCATGACCTGCGCCAGTTCGTCATCGCTGGCCTCGAGCTTCTGGATCAGGCCCGAGTAAATCGCCATCTTGCCGCCCGCCATGCAGAACGCGTTAACGGTTTCGGGTTCCTCGATCA
>JAACFA010000160.1 GCA_009937625.1 Gammaproteobacteria bacterium
CACCGTATTCGAAGCGCGGCGCGAACTCGAGATCGTCGAAGCGCATCAACCTGGTAGCAGCTTTTCTGTTTGTCATTCTATTTTTTGTTTGCATAAAACATACAGATCTGTATATTCAAACATACAACTATGTATGGCGCAACCAATGCCCGATACCAGTCTACTCAAGGCGGCGGCCGAGCGCGGCGCCCCACCCCAGGATCGCAAACAGCTGCGCCGTATCGACTGGCTGCAATGCGCGCTCGAGGTTTTCGTATCCGAAGGAATCGACGCCGTGCGCATCACCCGCCTGGCCGACGACCTCGGGGTGACCCGTGGCAGCTTTTACTGGCATTTCGAGAATCGCGAGGACTTGATCGACGCGCTGGTCAGCTACTGGAAAGACAAGAACACCGCGGCCCTCACGCGATCGGTAAACAATGCCGCAAGCCTGGCCGAAGGTATTTTCCGTTTCTTCGAAACCTGTATCGATGCGGCCGACTTCGATTCACGGCTCGACCTCGCAATCCGGGAATGGTCGCGACGCTCGTCGCGAATCCGCGAGCTCGTAGATCGTGAAGACGCCGCGCGCTTAGAAGCCCTGCAAAATTTTTTCGCGGGTTTCGACTACCCGATGCCCGAGGCGCTGATCCGAGCGCGGGTGCTTTATTACTCGCAGATCGGTTTTTATGCACTCGAAATCGAAGAACCGCTATCCACCCGGCTAAGTTACACCGAAGCCTATTTCGAGTGCTTCACAGGGCGCAAACTCGATCCCAAACGGGCCGACGAATTTCGTCGACATATTCTCGACAGCTACGGAGAAGCGCTATCGTGAACAGAAGATCCAGACGCGGCAGACACCACGGCGTCGCCGATACCTCGCATCGACGCCAGGTCGACTATCGCAAACTAAAGAATCCGCTTCTTCGCCAACCGGCTTTCAGCGAGGACCGGCTCGAAGCGATCCATCGAACCGCGCTGCGCGTCATCGAAGAGCTGGGTATCAAGGTGCTCAATGACGAGGCGCGCGACTATTTCAAACAGGCCGGCGCCAGTGTCGACAAAACGTCGCAACTGGTCAGGATCGATCCGGCTTTGATCGCGGGCGCGCTGGAATCAGCACCCAGCGAATTTACCCTGTACGGCTCGGTTCCGGAAGCTGATGTCACCCTCGGTGGTGACAACATCGCTTTTACCTGCGTCGGCGGCGCCCCGCATATTTCCGATCTCGATCGCGGCAAGCGCCCCGGCACGCTCGAGGACACGCGCAATATTATCAAGCTCAGCGAGCACTTCGACGTGCTGCACCTGCAGTCGCCCAACGTCGAGTCGCAGGACATCCCGGTGCACCTGCGTCATTACCAGGTTACCGAAGCCCAATTGACGCTGAGCCGTAAACCATTTTTCATTTTTTCCCGCGGCAGCGAACAGGTCGAGGACGCGTTTGCGATGGCGCGCCTCGCCCACGGTTTGAGCCAGCAGGAATTCGAGGCAAAACCCCTGTGTTACACGGTGATCAACACCAACTCGCCGCGCCAGCTCGATATTCCGATGTGCCAGGGCATTATCGACTTCGCCCGCGCCGGGCAGGTATCGGTGATTACACCGTTTACGCTGGCTGGCGCGATGGCGCCGGTGACCATGCCGGGAGCGCTGGTGCTGCAGCACGCCGAGGCACTGGCCGGCATCCTGCTGTCACAGATCGTGCGCCCTGGCGCGCCGGTAGTCTACGGCTCCTTCACCTCGAACGTCGACATGAAATCGGGTTCACCTGCCTTCGGCACCCCTGAATTCGTGCAGGCGGCGTTCGGTGCGGGGCAACTGGCACGGCATATCGGCCTTCCCTGGCGCGGCTCGGCGGCGACCGCATCGAATGCGCCGGACGAGCAGGCGGTGTACGAGTTCCTGATGTCGGCCTGGGGCAGTATTCTCGGCGGGGTCAACGTAATGGTGCATGCGGCCGGCTGGCTGGAGGGCGGGCTCACCGGGTCGATGGAAAAGTTCATTCTCGACGTCGAAATGCTGCAAACCTTCGCCGAAATATTCAATCCGCTCGACAGCGGCGACGCGGAACTGGCCTACGAGGCGATTGCCAGCGTCGATCCGGGCGGTCATTTTTTCGGTTGCGAACACACCATGGCTCGCTACCAGACCGCGTTTTACGAACCGCTGGTTTCCGACTGGAGTAATTTTGGACAATGGACCGAAAACGGCAGCAAGACCGCGACCCAGCGCGCCAACGGCATCTGGAAAAAGATTTTGCATGACTTCGAAGCGCCGGCGATGGATCCCGCCCGTCTCGAAGAGTTGCAGGCATTTATCGAACGCCGTAGCGCCGAGGGCGGCGCGCCGGTGGTCTAACCGGCTGGCGGCACAAAGCCCAGATCAGATATTCCTGGAACTGGCGTGCCTCTTGGTAATCTCGAACGACGGCCTGGAAACGCCGCGGCGCAGAACTTTTCTGAATACGGGATCGGTGACATCGGCAATCGCGCGCTGCGGCAGGATTTTGAAAAAAGCGGTGCTGGCCAGTTCCAGGTCACCCTTGTGGTCTTGCGGATTGCTGCGTGCCCAGTACTCGATCTCGAGCAGCAGCGGCTCCCCGTCATGATAGGCGCGACGGGCGAAGTCTTCGATCTCCTCCACCGAGGTAATCGCATGTAACTCGCCCTGATAAGCCACGCCGGTCACGATTTTGACGTCGAGCAGGTAGGGAATGACATAGGGGCCATTGACGATGACCGAGCGTTGCGAACTCGCTACGTGGGCCCGGTGTGCCGGACCCAGGCTGTGAACCTTGGTGATAACCGGTTGCTTGAACTGGCCACGATCGCCCTCCGCTTCGCCCCACATCTCCAGGGTCATGCCGAGAAAACCGTCATAATTATCCGGCGCCGGGACGCTATCGCCCTGCCAGCCTTCGCCCAGCACGACCTCGACTTCCTTTGGCTCTCCGCCACGTATCAGGTCGAGCGACAGGACATCACCAACCCCGTACTGGCCAACCAGGCGCACCGCCTGCGCGGTGTCCCTGATCGCGGTTTCGTTGATACGGTAGATAACGTCATGCGCCTCCAGCCTGCCCTGGCTGGGACCCGTCTCGGGCGTTCTGGTAACGACCAGCGCGCCACCGCCGCCCGGCACCTGCAGCACCTCGGCTTCGTCCGGCGTCAGCGTGGTGACGATACCGGAGAAGCCCGCGTCACCCCAGCTCGGCGGGCCCTGGCGCAAATCGGCGACTGTCTGCATAACCTGGTTGATCGGCACCGCGAAACCAACCCCGAGGTTAGTGCCGAACCGGGTCGAATCGATTGCCGTGTTGATTCCGATAACCTGGCCGTTACGATCGAACAGCGCGCCGCCCGAATTACCCGGGTTTATCGCGGCGTCGGTTTGCAGGTAGGGTGTCGTACTATCGCGGTAGCGCTGGGCATGCGAAATGATGCCACGACTTATCGAATCGGGATTGCGCCCCAGGGGATTTCCGACCGCGAAGGTTTCGTCCCCCGGTCGCACCAGGTCGGAGTCGCCGAGCACGGCCTCGGGAATACCGCTGCAATCCTCGAGCTGCAGAATGGCGATGTCGTTTCTGGGGGTGGCGTTGATAACCGTCGCCTGGATCCCCGCGGACCGGTTCCAGCCCCTCGGGTAAACTTCGATCAGTGCGGCGTCGGCGATGACGTGGTGATTAGTCCAGACCTCGCAATCGCGAGACGAAACCAGGAAACCCGAGCCGTTGTTGATTTCCCAGACCGAATCACCGAATTTGTCGACGGTCACGTGCGACATGGTGCGAATCGATACCGAAACGTCGAGCATGCCGTCTGTATCGACTCGATTGTGCTGCTCCAGCGCGTTAATGCCCAGCGGCACCAGGCTTGCAAACAGGCCTAACACGGCCAGCCGCCAAAGAATCGTACTCTTCCTGTTCATGCTTCACCTCGTCGAGTTCAGGTGATGCCTCCGTGGTTACCGATTATTTATTGCTTGTTTAGTATCAAGAGCAAGTTTCGCGCCAATGAATCGTAACCCGACTTCCGCGCTGTCGTTATTACCTTTAATAGTATGAAATTATATTTATTTCAATTAGTTATAAGTTTCGATGGGATCTTGCGAACTTCCGGAACGCAGAACGACAAACCGGCAGCAGGCTATTTCTTGCCGGATTTATCCCGAGATTGTTTCTTAATTTCGTCCTGGATCAGGCGCAGGATTCAGTGCGAGAGGCTCCTGCCGTTGTTTTCGGCAAGCTTACTGGCCTGTGTTTTTAGTTCCGCCATTCCGGCCCACGAACCGGAATACTGGAGATAGGCCTACTCGGTCTCGAGCCGGTACTTGACTATGCGGTCGTTGCCCGAGTCGGACAACCAGAGTTCGCTGCCGCGTATCTCGACCCCTTCGGGCGTCCGAAAACGATTCGGCCCCCTGCCCGGCTTACCGTCACCCATGACATGCAACAGGCTGCCGTCCGCAGCGATGAACTTGATCTGGTGGTTGTTCTTGTCGGCCGCAACGATCATGCCATCGTCGGTTAAATCCAGGTAACGCACACCGTTAAAATCGTATTTTTTACGCCCCAGCTCACGCTTGATTTCGAGACTTTCGGAAAGCAACAGCAACCGGCTGTTGCCGGCATCGGCGAGCCAGATATCGCCGCTGGACGTAAGCTCGAGATCGTGCGGCGACGACAGGCCGCCGAGTTCTCCGACGACTTCGCCATCCTGGAACGCAACCACGTTGCCCGACCAGGCACCGGCAACATAGATTTTGCCGTTGGGATGCGCCAGCACACCTTCCGGCCCACGGATGCGCTCGCCGAGTTCGCCCACCAGGTGCGCGCGGGTACCGTCCACATCGTAAATAGTGACCCGGTTGTTGTGCGTATCGGCAACATAGGCGCGGCCGCGCGCATCGAAATCGACATCGTGCGTACCACCCTGGTGGTCCGCCCCGAATTCCGCCTGCAGCTCAAGCGATTCAGGATCGAGTATCGCAACACGGTCGTTGTCGACGTCGGAGACAAAGAGATACTTCCCGTCGGGCGAGAGTTTCAGATCGTGCGGATTTCCCAGCGCTGCCCGGCTGGCGGTAACATAGGTTATCCTTAGTTCCGCGGCGAGGCTACCAGAGGGCCAGAGGCAGGTTATCAGAAGCAGGCTGACAAAAAGTTTCATGCGCTCAAAGTTACCCTGTTAAGACCCGATTGTCAGCAGCTTACAGATCGACTTGCCGGTAAATTTTGGCGTGAAAGGATGCTTCCGCGGCCGTATGGTTGCCACATCATAACGATAGTCAATTACGGCAGCGGTAGATCGTAGAGCGAGCCGAACTGGCCGAGCCTGTCGTCGATACCCGCCAGCCTGAGCGCGTGCCAGGCCATGGCGTGGTTCGACGAAGTCAGCGGAATACCGAGATGTTTTTCCAGCTCGGCACAGGCCGCCATCAGGCGCACCGAGGTGCAGGAAACGAAAATCGCGTCGACCTCGGCATGCTTGAGTAGTTCGCGCACGCCCTGCTCGATCGATCGCGGCGTGATGCGAGCCACCACGGTGTCGCGGTCGGCGTTGAACGAGCCGAATACCGGCACCTGGTAACCGCGCGCGGCGATATAGTCGGAAACGATCTGGTTGACGTCGGCCGGGTACGGCGTCAAAACCCCGATGCGTCTGGCCTTGAAGGCGTCGAATGCCGCAAACGCGGCGGTGATCGGTGTGGTGCATTTCGAATCGGGCTTGGACTGCCTGATATTGGCGAACACGCCTTCCTCGCCAATCGCCATCGACGCCGAGGTACAGCCATAGGCAATCACGTCGACCGGGGTGTCGGGCGTGATCACGCGCGCGCACTCGACGATGCGCGGCGCCATCGCGCGCAGCGTATCCGGGGTGATCAGGTTTTCGTTGTGGATGCGGCTCTGGTAAAGCGCGACGCCGTCGACCGCCGCAAACACCTGGCGCCACTCGTGCTCGATGGTGTAATCGGTGGCCAGCACGATCAGGCCGATGGACGCCCGCTCGGCGATACCGCCATCGAGTTCGTATGGCAAATGTTCGATCAGAACCGTCTCTTCGATTGCTTTGCCGGCTGGCTGGCTCATTGTTTACCCTCGACAGGTTTGCACAAGTGCATACTTTACCATGAATAAAAGCCGGATGGTCGATCGAAGCATTGCACCGGGTGCCTCGCGAATCATGGCGATACCGGAAACCCTGTGATCTAATCGGGACTCTATCGATCACCGGAAATGAAGTTGCAGGATTTTTTCATCGTCGAACTACAACCGGGCGCCGAGAATCCCGAAATCCCGACCTGGGCCTGCCGCGGCAGTAATCCGGCTGAACTCACTATAAACCGGGAAACGACCATCGAGCGGCTTGATATCGAGACCGTCCCGGGCGCGTTTCAACTGTTGAACGTCCTCGGCGCCGACGAATGCACGCGCCTCGTCGCCGTCAGCGAAAGCTGCGGTTATCTCGGCGACGCGGCGGTTTCACTGGGGCGTGATATCCGCCACAATGACAGCTTCACCTGGGTCGCCGACGATGAAACCTGCGACATCATCTGGCAGCGCTGCCGCAGGCTACTGCGCGACGACAGCGAATATAATGCCGGCAAGGCTGCACTCGGGCTGAATGCGCGCTTTCGATTCTATCGCTACGGCGTCGGAGATTACTTTGCCCCGCACACCGACGGCTCCTGGCCCGGTTCGCGCGTGGGAGCCAGTTGAGTTTCCTGCTGTTCCTGAGCGATGGCTACGAGGGTGGCGCGACCCGGTTCCAGGTCAGCAAGGCTGATCCCCACCGCCCTGCCCCTCGAGCCGGCGAGGCCGCCAGTGTCGACGTGCGCACGCCGCTTGGCGGCGCGTTGTGCTTTCCGCACGGCACACATCCGCTGCACTGCGTGCACGGCTCGCAGCCAGTTACCGCGGGCACCAAGTACATAATCCGCAGCGACGTCCTGTTCGAGCTCTAGCTCGGATGACCGCTAGCGCGCGCCGCTGCCGTAGCCCATGAAGAAAAGCGCCGATTCGAGGTCGGTCGCGTCGATGTGACAACTGGTAGCACTGCGCAGCACCGGCTTCGCATGGTACGCAATACCGAGCCCGGCCGCCGATAACATCGGCAAATCGTTTGCGCCGTCTCCGATCGCACAACATTCCCTGAGCCCGATACCAAGCATCTGCGCGCTCTGCTGCAACACCTGGCACTTGAGATCGGCGTTGATAATCGGCTCGCGCACCCTGCCCGTCAACGTTCGCGCTTCCAGTTCGAGGTGATTGCAGTGTACTTCGTCGAATCCGAGCCGCGCCGCAACCGGCTCGGCAACCTGGCTGAAGCCGCCGCTAATCAGGATCGTGTGCACGCCCGCAGCGCGCGCGCCGTCGAGCAGAGCTTTCGCCCCGGGGTTCAGACCAATCTCCTGCGCCACCTCGTGAAACACACGCTCCGGCTGGCCGGCGAGCATCGCGATACGCTCGCGCAGCGCTGCGTTGAAATCGATCTCGCCGTGCATCGCACGCTCGGTTATCGCCGCGATCTCGTCGCCCATACCGAGCCTGGCGGCGACCTCATCGAGGGTTTCCGCATCGACGATGGTCATGTCCATATCGCAGATCAGCAGGCGCTTGCCGCGCTCCGCCTCGGGCTGCACATATACGTCCCCGCTGCTCAGCCGATCACGCAAAACCTGCAGTAGCGACCAGGCCTCTGTGGGCAGGCATTCGGTCGTTACGTTTACGGCGTTTTTGCCGGGTCGCTCCTGTGCTCTAATCGGCAATCCACCGAGCTGTGCCTGCAGCAACGCCAGGGCGTCATCCAGCCCCCCGTAACCGCAAATGGTTACGACGAAGGGCTGCTGCTCGTCACTGCGCCGCAGCCATCCGGGTTCACCCTGCTCGGATACGCTCATTGCAGCGCCGGGAAATGCAGGTATTGCACATCGTTGATGTTCGGTAACGAACGCATGTGGTCGAGATCGATGGCCTTCGGCGTTTCATCGACCTCGAGCAGCGCGATCGCGTTGCCGGTTGCGGTATCGCGCCCGAGATGCATATTGGCGATATTGATGCCGCGCTCCGCCGTGGTGGTACCGATATCGCCTATAACCCCCGGCTTGTCGTTATTGGTAATGTAGAGCATGTGCTGACCGAGTTTAGACTCGAGCGGTATCCCTTTAACATCGATCACGCGCGGGCGATTCTGAATCAAGGTGCCGCAAATGCTGCGTGTAATCGACTCGGTTTCGACCCCGACCGTGATGCGGCAGGGATACTCGTCGCGACCCTCGTTGTGCGCCTCGATAACGTCAATATTGCGATCGCGCGCGACTTCCCGCGCGTTGACCGAGTTGACATAACTGCTGTGATGCTCGAGTACCGACTGCACCACCTGCACGGTCAGCGGCGATACGTTCAGTTCATTGGCTTCGCCGCCGTAGGTGACCGTCAGCGACTTGATCGGATCATGCGTCAACTGGCCGACAAAAGAGCCCAGGCACTGCGCCAGTTGCAGGTACGGCCGCAGTAGTTGCGCTTCCTCGGCGCTGATGCTGGGCGCGTTGATCGCATTGTTGACCGCACCGGTCAACAGAAAATCACTGATTTGCTCGGCGATCTGGATCGCGACCTTTTCCTGTGCCTCGATCGTCGACGCGCCGAGATGCGGGGTACAGATCACGTTATCCAGCTCGAACAGCGGGTTCTCACGCGCCGGCTCGACCTCGTAAACGTCGAGCGCAGCACCTTTAAGGTGACCGCTCTCGAGCGCGGCCTTGAGCGCCAGTTCGTCGACCAGGCCGCCGCGGGCGCAGTTGATCAACATGCTTCCCTTCTTCATCTGGTTGATCGCGCTGGCGCTGATGATATTGCTGGTCTCCGGCGTTTTCGGTACGTGCAGCGAAATAATATCGGAGGTTTGCAGCAACTCGTCGAGCTCGACCTTCCTGACGCCGAGCCTGGCGGCGCGCTCCTCTGTCAGAAACGGGTCGTAGGCCTGCACGTGCAGGCCGTAGCCAATGGCCTTGCTAGCGACTATCGAACCGATGTTGCCGGCGCCGATCAGGCCCAGCAACTTGCCGGTCAACTCGACGCCCATGAAACGGGATTTCTCCCATTTGCCGGCCCGGGTGGATACGTTGGCCTGTGGGATATGGCGCGCCAACGCCAGCATCATCGCCATCGCGTGCTCGGCGGTGGTAATCGCGTTGCCCAGCGGGGTATTCATCACCACCACGCCGCGCCTGGTGCAGGCCGGT
>JAACFA010000018.1 GCA_009937625.1 Gammaproteobacteria bacterium
AGGCGAGCGCGTACTCGGCCATCTCGGCCCCCGAAGTGTCGGTTTGCAGGCGCACAACCTGGATCGACTCCGGCAAGTCCTCGTCGGCGAGTATGTTGTTAACCCCGGCACCAGTCTTCTGGATCACCTGCAGGTTGGGGTAACGCAGGGCCTCGCCGGGATGGTAGGCGCTAACGGTCAACATCTCGATTTCCGCCGGGTTACCAGGGTCTGCGCCGATGCGGATATCGGCCTCCGGGTAATAGCCGAGCAGTTCGCTGCGCAACTCGTCATCCTGCATCCAGTCGGGATGCTTGATATCGATTAATAATGCCATGAATTTTTCGACGCCAGTTCTCGTATATATTCCGGGCCAACGCAGCAGCAACCGCCGATCATGCGGGCGCCGGCCCGATACCAGCGCTCGGCCTGCGCCGACCACTGTCGCAAATCGTCTTCGCCGGCCCAGTGTCCGCTCGCCGCATCATACTGTTGACCCGAATTCGGGTAAACCACAATCAGCTTACCGGTACTGCAGTCGGCAATATTCTCGATCAGCGGCTCCGCCAGCTGCGGCGCACAGCAGTTGACGCCCAACGCGAAAACCTGCGGCAGGTCGGTAAAAAGCGCAAGCGCGGACCGCAGCGAATTACCGTCGTGCAGGCGTTCCGCATCCCGGCAGCAAAAACTGACTCCTGCAAATCAGGAATAGTCTCGCAGGCGATCAGGTCGGCGGCGCTTCGATCGAGCCAATGCAGGCGCTGCCGGTGAAAATCGCGCAGCCGTTCGTCGCTAACGCCGTAGTTACCGCGATACTCGGAACCGTCGGCAAGGTAGGCGCCATAGGGCCCGACGCTGGCCGCAACCAATGGTCGAAAATCAGCATCGGGCTTATCCTGCAGGAATTCGTCGCGTGCGCTGCAGGCAAGCTCGACCGATACCCGGAACACGGATTCGATTTCGCTCAGGCTCATGCCACGGGCACGCAATCCGTCGACGCTGGCCTGGTAGCTGGCCGTCGTAATACATTGAGCACCCGCATCCAGATAGTCGCGGTGCAGCGCGCTTAAAGCATCGGGTTGCTGCAGTATTACCTCGGCGCTCCACAACGGCGAGGAAATATCGAAGCCTCGCCTGTCGAGTTCACTACCGAGACCGCCGTCCAGCAACAGCGGTCGACCGCGGTCGATAACGGACCTGATGGCTTCGACTGGCTTTTGCACTGGGGACTCTCGTTCGAACAACAAGGCTTATTCTAACCCTGAAAAACATGCAGTCCGTTACTTTTTTAGTTAATCTGTCTAGCAATATCCCGGATCAGCAATCCCATGTATCCCAATCGCATCGATCACCCGGCTCTAACCGTCACCGGTCTGGCACACGGCGTTGCTTTCTTGCGGGGAGATCGGTAATCCCATGGACTGGGTGGAGTATACCGTGAATACCCTGTTCGTTCTGCTACTGGCCAGTATCGGCGTCTGGCTCGTGATTTATCGCAGGTTGAATCCTCATGACGTTTCGTCGAGCCGATACTATCGCTGGCACCAGCTGCTAGTTGGCCTGATCGCGCTGCTGGCAATTTTGGTCGCCGTTGTTGTCGTATTATCGAGCGATCCGGGCGACCCCCAAGACTTTCTGTTCTGGCCCTGAGCGGAAGATCCTGCAGGCAGGCGCCGGACGCTGATCGAGCGCCTAGATCACGAGGTCGAGTCTGGCCACCGGTTCGTCATCGGTCGCAACGAAGTTCATCGTTACCCGTTCCCGCAGCTCGACCGGAACACGCTGGTAAAGCCAGTCACTGGCATTGGCGGGATGATCCGGTAGGTAAAACTGGGTGGTCAACCGTTCACGATTACCGAGCAGTACCTTGACATGTATATGCGGGGTGCGCCCGACGTAGGGTACCGGCTTGATCGTGCGAAACCTGTAGGCACCGTCGGCGCCGGTCAGGTCGTGGCCGAAACCCTGGAAGGCCCGGTCGCGCGGCTTCGAGCCGTGATCGCCTCGATGCAGGTAACGCCCGCCGGCGTCGCACTGCCATATCTCGACCCGCGCCGCAGGGAGCGGATTGCCGTTACCATCGAGCACGCGCCCGCTTAGCCGCACGACTTCGCCACCGGCTCGCTCGACCTCACCGGTGATTCTGACCAGGTCGTTATCGACATCGTCATAGCGCATCGCCGGCGTTGGATAAAAAGGACCTTCGGAGGCCGATGGAGTGGGAATTGCAGCCGCGGTAATCCCCGATACCGGCAACGCCATCATACCGAGAACCAGCTTACGACGGGTTGGATTATCCATTTCAATTTCCTGGGATCTAACGAGTCGCTAGGATAAAGCCTGACCGGCAGGGTCTCAAGCCCGGAACCGGTCTCAGTGGCTCGCTATGGTCGACGCTGTGGCGACTTTTCGACGAACGGTCGGATAATTCGATTGATCTCGAAGCGGGGATTGAATATAAATGGTGGTTTGATACTGGAAATGATCGGCATTTGACACGATGTGCGGCATCGGGCAGGGAAAATGAACGATAGCTTCAAACCAGTACGCGATTTCGTCGGCTATGCAAACCAGCCACCGGAAGTGGTCTGGCCCGACGAGGCGCGCATTGCCGTGAACTTTTGCATCAACTACGAGGAAGGCGGCGAACTGTGCGTGCTGAATGGCGACGATCGTTCCGAGGTACGGCTTTCCGATGTGGACGTGAAAGCCCGCATCGGTGGCCGCGATCTGAATATCGAATCGAGTTACGAGTACGGCTCACGTGTCGGATACTGGCGGCTGCTCAAGGCGTTTGACGACCGCGGCCTGCAGGCCACCGTCAACCTGGTCGGCCTCGCCGGCTGGCAAAACCCACATGCGCTGCAGGCAATGATAGATGCCGGGTTCGATCTGCAACCCCACGGCTGGCGCTGGTTCGACTACTACGATCTCGACGAATCCCAGGAGCGGGAGTTTATTCGCAACAGTATCGAGCAGGTGCGCGAGCTAACCGGTGAGGCACCGCTGGGTTATTACGCCGGCCTGCCATCGATGAACACCCGCAAGCTGGTCTCGGAGGCCGGCACCTTTCTTTATGACTCCGATGTTTACAACGACGACCTGCCCTACTGGTCGCTGGATTATCCCGAGCTATTGCTGATTCCCTACTCGCTCGACACCAACGATTCCAAATTCGGCCGCGGCGAGAGCGACTACCAGCTGGCCGACGAATTCTTCACCTATCTCAAGGATAGTTTCGATACCCTGTACGCCGAAGGTGAAAGCCAGCCCAAAATGATGACCGTAGGCCTGCACGCACGCCTGATCGGGCGCCCCGGGCGCATTGGCAGCCTTTACCGGTTTCTAGACTACCTGCAGCAACAGGATCGCGTATGGGTATGCCGGCGCAACGACCTGGCGCGCTACTGGGCCGAACATTACCCGAATAGCGCTACCTGATACTCGAACCTGGGCGCCATCGATGCGATCTTGCGACTTTAACGGCTGGATCAGGAGCGCTGGGTTTCAGACGTTGCAAACGGTTGCCAAGCGCCCGATTTATGCGACAATGTCTCTTTTGTCTGACAATTAAACCCAATGAGTAATTCCGAGCTACTGGCCAGCCTGCAGGCTAAATTTATTGGACGTGATACCGAGTATCCAACCGTCGACGGCAGACGTGGCCCACGCATCTACCTGGATTCGGCGGCATCCACGTTGATGATGGGACCGGCCTACGAGGTCGGTCACGAATTTCTCGAACACTACGCCAGCACCCACTCCGACCTGCACTACGCGGCACGCGGCGCATCGCAGGCGTTCGAGTGGGCACACGAAAAGGTACTCGAGTTCGTCGACGCCAGCCCAGAGAACTACTGCAGTTTTTTTGCCGGCAGCGGCGCCACCGCGGGGTTCAACCGCATGGCCGCGAGCCTGTCGCGCGCGCGCCCGGAGCGCGACGTGGTACTGGTTTCGGAAATGGAACATCATTCCAACGATTTGCCGCATCGCCATCATACCTCGCAGGTGGTGCATGTCCCCTGCCTGGGGGAATTCGAGCGCTACGGTGCGCTCGACATGGACAAGCTGCAGGCCATCGTCGACGAGTACGGCGATCGCATTAATTACATCGCGGTTACCGGGGCGAGCAACGTTTCCGGCGCGATTACCCCGTTGGCCGATGTCGCGCGCATGGTGCACGCGGTGGGCGCCTACCTGCTCGTCGACGCCTCGCAGATGATCGCGCACGCGCCGGTTAGTATGGATGACGCCGATATCGACGTGCTGGTATTTTCCGGGCACAAGATTTACGCCCCGGGTTCGCCGGGCGCGGTAATCGCAAAAAGCGATTTACTCAACGCGATCAAGCCGGCCGAACTGGGCGGCGGTATGGTCGATGACGTTTACATCGCCGAGTATATGCCGACCGCAACCCTGCCCGACCGGGAAGAGGCTGGCACGCCCAACATCGTCGGCGCGATCACGCTCGGTGCCGTGCTCAACCTGCTGACCCGGGTCGGCATGGACAAGGTGCGCGAAAAAGAAATCGGACTGATCGATTACGCCTGGCAGGAGATGTCGAAAATCGACGGCGTCACGCTATACGGCCCCGATCCCGCCGAAATTCCGCGCACCGGCACTTTGACTTTCAACATCAAGGGCTTCGACCATGGCCTGACCGCGGCCGCACTCAACGATTACCACAACATCCAGGTTCGCAACGGCTGCTTTTGCGCCCACCCCTACGTGCGCGAGTTGCTGAAACGCGAGCTGTGGGAAATGGATATCGATCCGGACGCGCCCAACGCCGAAGCCGACGTCGAGCGCAAGCGCGGTATGGCGCGCGCCAGCCTCGGGCTTTACACCACCCGGGCCGATCTCGAGGCTCTTGTCGTCGGTATCAAGGACCTGGTCGAGCGGCGCGATGAAATCATCGAGTCGTACGAGCCGATCGGCTCCAACGGTTACCGCCACAAGAACTTCGAGCCTCCGGCGGTCGATATTTTCAACCCGGAACGGTCACTCGAGAACTTTCTGTCCGAACCGATGCAGAATACCGCGGGATAAGGCCTCTCGAGCGACTGGTCGACCGCATCGATATTCGATCATTCCTTTCTCGCGACAGGATCTTGCCGCTAGGTCTCGGCCTGCTGATCGAAGAATGAGGCCGCCTTCGGCATTTGCGGCATCGGGATGTCGAACGGCGTACTGCGAATATGCCCGCTGATCTCACCCCGCACGACCTCCCCCTGGTGGCGATTCGGCACCGGGTTAGGTGAACAGGGAATGGCGTCCTCCGCCGAGTAAACCGTGATGAACAGCGTCCGCGGCTGCGACGACAGGTTGGGCGCCGAGCCGTGCAGCAGGCGCGTGTGCATCAGGCACAGCGATCCCGCCTTGCCGGTACAGGTCACCGCATGCTCGAGGCAATAACGCGTGACCTCGTCGTCAACCGCACCGGTGAACACCCCGTCGTGCCACAGGTCGTATATTTCACCTTTGTGCGATCCCGGCACAACCTGCAACGGGCCGTTTTCATCCGTTACTTCGTCGACCATTAGTAACGCAGTTATCAGGTCGTCGTTACTGTGCGGCGTGAACGGAAAGTCCTGGTGCCATTTAACCGCGGTCGCGGCGCCCGGCAACTTGGAATTGACCTTGCTGTGGTGGTACTTGATGCCGGGGCCGATCAGCTCCGCGACGCAATCTGTCATCCTGCTATCGCGCATCACCCGGTAATAATCCTCGGAGATATCGGTCGGAGCGTTAATTCGGCGCAGCGCGGGTTTCTCGGCGCTGTGACCGGGTTCGAGATCGAAGCGCGCGCGACCGTCGACAGTTTCGCCATAGGCCTCGTCGTGCCCCCTGCTGTCCTCGAGCCAGTCCGCGAACTGCTTGCGCAGCGCGGCCAGTTGTTCGGCGCTTACCGCGTTTTCGACCAGCAGGTAACCCTGCTGTTCGAAGAACGTTTTTTGCTCGTCGCTCAGAATCATCACACTATCGTCCCAAAAAAAGAGCAATATAGCGAAAACCCGGGTTCGAATAAAATTCGCCTTTTTGACACGCTGCTTCAAGCTTACTGAAGCTGACCTCGATTGACTTTGATAGCGATCGGCTTTACTAATGTCGCTTTCGTCTGAGGGCCGGTCACATGACATTAAAATCGACTTCCGACAAGGGATTACAAACGCTGTCTATCCATGCCGGGGAAACCCCCGATTCGGCCAGCGGTGCGTCGGCACCGAGCCTGGTGATGTCGAGCACTTTCGTGGTCGACGAGGAAGTCAGCTTTTCGGCCAATAACCTGACGAGCGATTCGCCGTTCGTTTACACCCGCTGGGACAATCCGACCACACAGCAGCTCGAGCAAAAACTGGCTATTCTCGAACAGGCGGAAGCCTGCATCGCGTTTGCCTCCGGCATGGCCGCGAGCGCCGCGGTGTTGCTGTCGCATCTGAGCCAGGGCGATCATCTCGTGATCAGCAACACCAATTATCCGGGTACCGCCGAGTTCGCGCGCGATACGCTGACCCGGCTCGGCATCGAAGTTACCCCGGTCGATACCTCGGAACTGAGCAACATCGAAAACGCGATGCGCGATAACACCCGCATGGTCTGGCTGGAGACGCCATCCAATCCGCTGCTGCGCATCTCCGATATCGGCGGTGCCGCCGCGATCGCGCATGCGCAAAACGCGTTGCTGGCGGTCGATTCGACCTTCGCATCGCCGATCGCGACCCGTCCTCTCGCGCTGGGTGCCGACCTGGTGGTGCATTCGCTGACCAAGTACATCGGCGGCCACGGCGACGCCATGGGCGGCTCGGTTTGCGGCAGCCAGGCGCTGCTTGGCGCTTTACGCGGCGAGGCGCTGGTGCACTATGGCGGTGTAATCAGCCCGTTCAACGCCTGGCTGATCATGCGCGGCATGGCGACACTGCCGTTACGCATGCGCTGCCACCAGGAAAACGCGCTCGCACTGGCGCGCTTCCTCGAGGACCACGACAAGGTCGAAAAAGTCCTCTACCCGGGACTCGAGTCGCACCCGCAACATGCGCTCGCGAGGAGTCAGATGGACAATTTTTCCGGCATGATCAGTTTTCGCACGGCGGACCCGAAACAGTTGGCCGCACGCATGATGCAGCAACTCGAGGTGATCCATTACGCGGTATCCCTCGGCCATCACCGCAGCCTGGTCTACCTGATGCAAACCGACGACCTGATCGATTCGTCCTACCGTCTCGAAGGCGCCGAACTCGACAAGTACCGCGACGCGGCCGGGGTCGGCGTGTTCCGGCTGTCGGTCGGGCTCGAGAATAGCGAAGACCTGATCACTGATCTCGGCCGGGTACTGGACTGATGTCGCGCAAGGCCGATATCAGCGCACAGGCCAAAGCGGTCATTTCCGAACTTAGAGCCGCCGGGCTCACCGTTCCGAGCCTGGAAACGTTGGCGCAGTATCGTATCGATACGCGCGCGGGTTACGCGCCAAACGTCGAACGGGCATTGGCCGAGTTTGACGGTGAAATCAGTGATATCGAAGTCGCCGGCATATCCTGTAAGCAGGTGACGCCATCGGGATGGTCGCAAAGCCATGGACCCTGCATACAGTATGCCTATGGCGGCGGTTATGTTGGTGGCAGTACCTACGAAGACCTTGTCATCGCCCTCCCGCTGGCAAAGCATTGCGCGGCCCGGATCGTCCTGGTCGATTACCGTTTATCGCCGGAACACCCCTACCCCGAGCCACAGCAGGACATGCAGCAGGTATACCCGGTCCTGCTCGACGTCTACGGCGCGTCGCGCATCGCGATCGGCGGTGAATCGGCCGGCGGCAACCAGGCACTCGCGCTGCTGCATCAGATTCGCGACAATGGTCTGATGATGCCGGCCTGCGCCGCGCTGCTTTCTCCGTGGTGCGATCTCGCCAACCAGGGCGACAGCCATCGGTTTAACGATGAACGCGATCCATCACTCAACAATGCGTGGGTCGACCTGGCCGCCAGCTGGCACGCCAGCGGGAAGGCGCTCGACGATCCGGGGATTTCGCCGCTACACGGCGACATGGCGGGATTGCCGCCGACCATAATCACGACCGGCAGCCGCGACCTGCTCATGAGCCAGTGCCTGCGC
The DNA here is from genome assembly GCA_009937625.1 of Gammaproteobacteria bacterium. Taxonomy (GTDB): domain Bacteria; phylum Pseudomonadota; class Gammaproteobacteria. The sequence continues at coordinate 8,092 of JAACFA010000018.1, forward strand.
CTGGCGCAACGGCTGCGCGCCGCCGGCGTCGACTGCGATTTACGCGTTTGGGAAGGGTTGTGGCACGTGTTCGAATTTTACCCGATCCCTGAAGCCAGGCAATCGATCGGCGAAATAGCCGAATTCATCAAGGCTCACTGCTGAGCCGCGATCTCGCGGTTAACCCGGTAATAACCGTCACCCTTGTGCTTGACCCGCTGCCCGGTGTAAGCGTGCAGCGCCGGCAGCGCGTGAAACGGCACCGAAGCGAGGTAATGATGCTCGGCGTGGTAAGGCATGTTCCATGCCAGGAAGTTCAGCCACGGCACGGTATAGGTGGTGCGCGAATTTTCCAGCATGTTGTCGCTGAAATCGCAGCCGCTATGTTCCGCCAGCAGGTACAGTCGCAGCAGCGGCTGGCCGATCAACGCCGGCAGTATCCAGTACCACCACAGGAAGTTGCTCGACGCCAGCAGGCTTACCGACGCCAGCAGCGCGTAGCCGCCGAGGTGTAAACGCGCCTCGGTAATAATCGCCGCGCGATGGCGTCCCTCGATATAAGGCTCGTCGACCCGTCCCGTGGCGTGCGTCCAGATCGACGACAGGCTTTGCCACCAGGTCGGCAGACCGCTGAGATATAGCCAGTAGTGGTTGCGGATCAGCGGCCGCATGTCGATCAGCTCGGGGTCTAGCTCCGGATTTTGCGTATGGCGGTGATGCGCATAGTGAAACACGCGGAAGTTCTGAAATGGAATCAATAACAGGAACCCGATCGGTGCCGCGACCAGGTTGTTGAGCCAGCGCGTCCTGAAAACGGTGAAGTGTATGGTTTCATGCAGCGGCGCAAACAGGAAAATGAGAATCGCGCCGTATAGCGGCAGCGTAATTAGCAGCAGCAGGCTGTCGCGGGTCGCGCTGAGCGCGAGCCCGGCAAAAATCAGCATCGCCAGGTGCGCGCCGAGCTGCACCAGGCCCCTCGCGTCCGAGCGCCGCGTCAGTTTCTGCTGCACCTCGGGTGGCAATTTGAACTTGTCTTCCTCATTCATTTCAGCGGATAGGCCTCGATTACCTCGTATTTGACGCCGCCATCGACGGCGCGCGACTCGATCAGCACGAAATGATCCACTTTCCAGCGTAGCGGCTCAAACGATTGCATCGTCGGCTCGGTTTTTACTTTGCGAGCGACCGTAACATGCGGGCTATAGCGTCGTTTTTCCGGGCGATAGCCGCAGGGTTGCAGGTATTCTCCGAGCTGACGATGCAGCGTCTGCAACACCTCGGGAACTTCGCTGCAGCCCAGCCAGGCGACCCGGGGTTTGGGAAAATGGCCGTGACAATCGACGGCCAGTTCGAAGCGCGGCGCCACCAGCTGCCGCGCCGCTTGCTGCAGACAGTCGAGCTCGTCGAAAAAAACGTTGCCGACGAAATGCAGCGTCAGGTGCAGGTTGTGATCCGGCACCCGCCGACCGGGGGACGCTACCGGCATCATGCGGGCGGTACGCGATAGTCGCTTGCGCAGATCCGCATCGGGCCACAGCGCAAAAAATATCCGGATATCCTTCTTGTCCCGCATCGGGCCAGGTTAGCGCGCAGCCCGATACATCAGACCGGAACGTCCGGCACCCAGACGTAACCGTCGGCGTCGACGATATGCGCCTCGCGCAGGCCGTGATCGGGCTGGTCGCGCGGCCCATCCAGCACACTGAATCCGTGCTCTTGCGCACGCCCGGCGGTGCCATCGGGGTCGCAGCCGTGCAGGCGCAGTTCGACGCCGGCGCCGCGCCGGGTTTCGTTTTGCGTATCGGCCAGCAGTGGATGCTTGTCATAGGTATGGTCGGCATGCACCATCCAGTTTCTGCCATAACCCCGCACGATCAACAGGTCTTCATCCTCGTGCAGGATTTCTGCCCGCAGCACATCGCGTTGAAAAGTAAGCGCGCGCGGCAAGTCGGCACTCAGCAGGTTGACGGTAAAACCGGACAGCGAATGGCCGTAGTCCGGCGCCGCCATGAAGGGTGTCTTACTACTCTTTTTCATTTTCGCTCCGATCTTGTTGCCACCATTTTCAGTACAGTTCTCGACTCGCCGCGTAATAAACACCGCTCCATAGCCGGCAAAAATCATCCGACGGTGCCGGTATTTCGATTTTTCTTAAACCGGGACGATGCCTTCGAACCTCGGTTCAGACCGATTATGTTAAGCCCCGGCAGCAGCAAGAACAATCCTGATTCGAGATTGCGCTCGCTCCGTTGGCGCCTGCGACCTCCGCTGCCGCGAGCTAGATCCGGCCTCAGCCGCATCTGTGCTACCATTGACGGTCAAAACCGTTACGGACTCGAAAACAAACCGCCTGAGAGAAGGTATTCAGGCAAAGATACTAGATTACGGAGATAGTCACTAACAATAAGGAAACTTCGCGCTGTAACCCGATAAAAAAAGGTATGTGATACCGACCAAAGGAGGTAGCGATGCTAAAAAAAATACTGCTCCCCAGCATTTTGCTGATACTCGCCTACGGTTTCTGGGTCAGCCCCGATTTCAAGGAAATCGCCGCCGGAGTCGCCATATTTCTGTTCGGCATGCTGTTTCTGGAAGAGGGCTTCAAGGCGTTCACCGGCGGTTTTCTCGAGAAACTGTTACAAAGAACCACCGATAAAACCTGGAAAAGCCTGCTCTTCGGCGTAGTCTCGACCACGATCATGCAATCCAGCTCGCTGGTTTCGGTCATCACGATTTCCTTTATCAGCGCGGGACTGGTCACCCTGGTTGCCGGTATCGGTATCATATTCGGCGCCAACATCGGGACCACGACCGGCGCCTGGCTGGTGGCCGCCTTCGGTCTCAAGGTTAAGATATCCGCCTATGCCATGCCGATGCTGGTGTTCGGCATCGTGTTGGCGTTTCAGAAATCGAAGTACCTGAAAGGCATCGGCTCGGTCCTTGCGGGGCTCGGTTTCCTGTTTCTGGGCATTCACTACATGAAAGAAGGCTTCGAAGCCTTCAAGGACAGTTTTGACCTCGCCTCACTGGCGGTAGCCGGATATCCCGGGCTATTTCTGTTCGCCGGCATCGGTGCCGCCGCGACCGTCGTGATGCAATCGAGCCACGCAACGCTGGTGTTGATACTGACCGCCCTGGCCGCATCGCAGATCACCTATGAAAACGGGCTGGCGCTCGCTATCGGCGCCAACGTGGGCACCACGATAACCGCGATAATCGGCGCGCTGAGCGCTAACGTGCAGGGCAAACGGCTGGCGGGAGCACACCTGATTTTCAACGTGGTGACCGGCGTGATCGCGATCGTGTTTATCAGCCAGTTTGTCTGGGCCGTGGATATGATTAGTAACCAGGTCGGCATTGCCAGCGATAATTACACGATGAAACTGGCGGTGTTTCATACCCTGTTCAATTTGATAGGCGTGCTGGTTATGGTGCCGTTTATCTATAGGCTGGCCGATAACCTGGTCAGGTATTTACCGGAAAAAGCGCTTACCGCGGCCGAACCCAGGTACCTCAACGATGCCGCGTTCGAGTTTCCCGAAACCGTGCTGAAATCGGTGAAGATGGAAGTCTGGCACTTGTTTGACTCGGCTTTCGAAGTTATCGCCCATGGCATGAATTTGCATCGCACCGAAATTCTGGATTCCGAAGACCTGAGGAAAACCATCGACGCCGACCGCGAAGTTCACGACTTCGATCTTGACGAAGTTTACGAGAGAAAGGTCAAGGTTCTCTACAGCGCGATAGTCGAGTTTATTTCACGCTCGCAGACCGAGGTTCCTAGCATTTTTGCCGAGGAGATGTTCCGTTTGCGTAACGCTGCGACCGAAATCGTGGAAAGCGTCAAGCACATAAAACACTTGCGTAAAAATGCGACCCGGTACCTGCTGTCCGATAATGAGCACATTCGCGACGAATACAACCGTCTGCGCTACCAGATAGCATTGCTACTGCGCGAAATTTACCAGGTTCGGGAACAAGACGACATCGATCATACACTCGCGGTGCGCGATCTGAAAAAGATGCGCAAGGAGATTAGAATCTCGCACGGCGAGTTGAATAAGCATATCTCGGAAGTATTGCGGGACAAACGCATTACCCCGGAAATGGCGACTTCGTTGTTGAACGATTATAACTATGTCGATGACACCTTGAAGAACCTGGTCAAGTGCGCCAAGGCTTTGCTGTCCTCGCACGAGGAGCTGATCGAGGAAGCCGCCGCCGAGATCAATCTGGACGAAGATATCACCGGCCCGGTCTCTACCGCCTGAGTGTCACAGGAAAGACAGGCCGGAGATCCGGTTTATCAGCCGTGCCGGCGCGTTCAGCTCGTTTGAGACTGGAAGCGGCTGATACTCCAGGCGCAAACCACGAGGATCAGCGTGAACACGGCTATCATGCCGTGCCAGCCCAGGCCTTCGTACAGGTAACCCGGCAGCCAGGATCCGAGCGCGCCGCTGAGATAATAGATCGATACGTATAAGCCGTTGACCACGCCCTTGTGTTCACGTGCCAGGTGATTGGCCAGCCCCGACAGCAGGGCGTGAATCAGAAAAAATCCCGCCGCCAGGAAAAACATCGTCACCACCAGCCCCTGGAATGCAACAAACAGCAACATCACCAGCCCGCCAGCGTGTACCGCGAGCCCCAGCAGCAGGCCCCGGCGCTCGTCGCCGCATACCCGACTGATAGATTCGCTGAAAAAAGAGACCGGTGCTCCCACCAGGTAGCCCAGGTAAAGCATGGAAATGATGAACGGCGTGGCACCCGGATCGATATCCCGCAGATGGAAAGGCATGTTGTTCAATATGCCCGAAAACACGAAAAATACCGTGGCCAGGGCGACAAACATGAGGCGGTAACCAGGGTTCGCTAACACCCGTGAAATGCTCCGGCTGTCGAGTCGCGCAAAATTGATATCGGCGTCGGGCTCGACCTTGAGCAGCAACAACAATGGCACTAACTGCAGCAGGCCCATGACGACGAAGGCGCTGCGCCAGTCCAGCAGGCTGGCAAAAACGCCGCCGGCCAGCCGGCCGCTAAAGCCGCCGAGAATGGTTGCGCCGATGTAAAATCCCATCGCTCGACGCACCATCGCTGCGGGCACCATGCTCGCACAGTAGGTCATCAGCGCGGTGAAGATCGCCGGCAGCAGCAATCCCTGCATCAATCGCAAGCCAACCAGGTGCCAGAATTCATCGGCGAAGTAGAAGCAGACCTGGTTCAGCGTCAGCAAACTGAGCGCGATCATCAGCATCAGCCTGGCCGGCACCGCTTGCAGGAAGTAACCGTAAACCACCGGCGCGAAAGCCAGTGGCAGCATTGCTACCGTCATCAGCAGGCCCGCCTCGCCGGCCGACACGCCGAAGTATTCGGCCAGCAGCGGCAGCATCGGCTGCGGAATGTAGAGAGTACTGAAAGAGATGACGGTCGCTGTCAGCGCGACGACGAGGTTTCGTGTCAAAAGCATGGGCGCAGGTCTTACTCCGGATCGAACAGCTTTCTGAAAGTGAAGGCCTTTGCGGTCGGACCAAGCTCGCGCAAACTGTCGAGGGCCGCGATGAAGTCGGCGAGTTCGGGATCTTCGAATCCGTATTTCATTTTCGCGATATTTAGTTGCGCGGGATGGTAGTTGAGCACTTTATAAACTCCTGGATAATAACGGCATGATAGCAATTGCAGACTTCAGGCGTCATTCCTGCAAGAATCCGCGTGACTTCATGCGCAGAGAGGCTCAGTCGCATCCCACCGTCGTGACAAATCGAAAATAAGTCGCTCGATGAAAGATTCCCGCTTTCGCGGGAATGACTCGCGGGGTATTCTGCAGGCCTGCACATAAAAAATAACTACTATGGAGTTATGGATTCCACTGACCATTGCCGCGGCGTTCTTTCAGAACATCCGTTCGGCAACGCAAAAACATCTACAGGGCAAGCTGTCGACCCTGGGCGCGGCCTACGTGCGTTTCCTGTATGCCTGGCCGCTGGCGCTGATCTATTTTTTCGGGGTCATCGTTTACGAGGGTCACGCGTTGCCAGACGTCCACGGTGTATTCCTGTTTTACGCGCTGGCCGGGGGTGTTTGCCAGATCATGTTCACGGTGTTTCTGCTGTGGCTGTTTTCGTTTCACAACTTTGCCGTCGGCACCACGATCTCCAAACTCGAAACCGTCATGGTTGCAGTCTTCGGTCTGCTGTTACTAGGCGACGCGTTGACGCCGGCGGTGACCATGGCAATCGCCATGAGCGCGGTCGGACTGATCATTCTCAGCGCCGGCCAGTCTCAGCTTGATATCAAATCCCTGTTACAGGGACTATGGCGACTGCCGACCCTGATCGGGCTCGCCTGCGCCGCCTGGCTCGGCATGAGCGTGGTGCTGTTCCGCGCGGCCTCGCTGTCGCTGGGGCTCGACAGTTTCACGCTTTCGGCTTCTTTTACGCTGTTAATCGTGCTGATCCTGCAAATTGCGATCATGGGATTACTGATAGGGTTGCGCGAACCCGATCAGCTGAAACAGGTAGTGCGGCACTGGCGCCCCGCGACACTGGTCGGGCTCAGCGGCGGGCTGGCTTCGATCGGCTGGTTCAGCGCTTTCACGCTGCAAAACGCGACCCACGTACGCGCGCTCGGACAAATCGAGCTGGTTTTCACGTTTATCGCAACCCTGCTGTTTTTTCGAGAAAAGGTAACGCGGCTCGAAATCGCCGGCATCGCGCTGATCACGGCCTCCATCATCCTGATCCTGCTCGCCAGCTAACCCGGCATTGTTACTCGCAGTAGAATTTGCTCAGGAGAGACGAGCGGCAACGGCGGAGCCGCAGTCGCTGCAGCTGGAGGTACCGCCCATGTCGGCGGTCAGGCTGTCGCGTTCGCGAATGACGTCCTCGATGGCGCTGACGATGGCGTCGTGCGCATCCTGGTGACCCAGGTGCTGCAGCATCATCGCCGCTGACCATATCTGTCCGATCGGATTAGCGATGCCCTGCCCGGCGATATCCGGCGCCGAACCATGTACCGGTTCGAACATCGACGGGAAATCGCCCTCGGGATTGATATTGGCGGACGGCGCAATACCGATGGTGCCGGTAACCCCTGGACCAAGATCGGACAGGATGTCGCCGAACAGGTTGGAGCCGACCACGACATCGAAAATTTCCGGGCGGTTGACGAAATGCGACACCAGGATATCGATGTGATACTTGTCGACGTCTATTTCCGGATAGTTCTCCGCCATCGCCACGACGCGCTCGTCCCAGTAGGGCATGGTATGGATGATACCGTTGGACTTGGTGGCCGATGTCAGGCGCTTGCGCGGCCGTGACATCGCCAGCTCGAAAGCGTATCTAAGGACCCGATCGGTGCCCTTACGCGTGAAAATCGACTGCTGCATCGCCATTTCATCCTCGGTGCCCGCGAACATGCGGCCGCCGATATTGGAATATTCACCCTCGTTATTTTCACGCACCACGTAAAAATCGATATCTCCGGCTTTCTTACCGACCAGCGGGCACTGCATGCCTTCGAATAACCTGACCGGCCTGAGATTGATGTACTGCTGAAACTCGCGCCGAATCGGGATCAGCAGGCCCCACAACGAGACGTGGTCGAGCACGGTCGGGAATCCCACCGCACCGAGAAAAACTGCGTCGAATTTCGATAGCTGCTCGATGCCGTCCTCAGGCATCATCGCGCCGGTTTCGAGGTAGCGCTCGCAACTCCAGTCGAAGTGTTCGAATTCGAACGAGAGGTCAAAACGGGGCGCCAGCGTTTCGAGAACCCGAATCCCCTCCGGCACCACTTCATTGCCTATCCCGTCACCCGGGATCGATGCTATCCGGTAACGGCTTGTCACGCTCAGCCCCCGAGGAACAATTCGCCAACCTTGGGATTCTTGAGCAGGTCGTCACCCTTGCCGGCAATGGCCAGTTGTCCCGACACCAGCACGTAACCGATGTCGGCAAACTCGAGTCCTTTCTTGGCATTTTGCTCGACCATGATGATGGTCTTGCCCTCCTGGTTCTGCAGGTCATCTAGGATATCGAATACCATGTCGATGAAGCGCGGCTCGAGACCGATCGAGGGTTCGTCGACCAGCAGAATCTCGGGATTCATGACCAGCGCGCGCGAAATTTCCAGCAAACGCCGTTCGCCTCCGGACAATACCCCGGCCTTGTGCTTGCGCCGGGCAGCCAGCCTGGAGTACTTGTCAAAAACCTGCTCGGCAGCAACCTTCGCTTCCTGCGGCTTGTCCTTCAGGAAGCCCCCCATCCACAGGTTCTCTTCCACCGTCATGGCCGGGAATATCGACTTGTCCTGCAGGATATAAGCGATACCAGCCCTGGCGAGTTTCTGATTGGGCGTCATACGGGTTACGTCCATCATGTCACTGCCGGTGCCGATCTCGATGCTGCCGGAAAAAATCCGGTTGAAACCGAATATCGCATGCAGAATGGTGGATTTACCGGCACCGTTGGGGCCGATCAGGCACAGCGACTGTCCCTTGCCCACGCGCAGATCGAGATCGTGCAGAATTTCCATCTGCCCGTAGCCCGCGACCAGATTCCTGATCGAGACGAATGACTCGTTGCCGGCAAGCTGATCGAGATGTTCGAGAGTAATATCTTCGGCAATGGCCGCTGCCTGGCGGGCAACTTCATCGACCGATATGACCGAGTCGACGCTGCCGCCGTGGTAGCCGCGAGTTTTTTCGCCGTCGCTCATCTAGTGCGCCCCCAGGTAGGCATCGATGACGCTTTGATCATTCTGTATTTCTTCGGGCGTACCCTGGGCCAGCAATTCTCCATGCGCGAGGCAATAGATGGTTTCGGCCATATTCATGATTACGCGCATGTTGTGCTCGATGACGAACAGGGTAATGCCAAATTCGGTATTGGCACGCTTGAGTCGATCGATCAGGCCATTGATCAGGGTCGGATTGATACCGGCGGTGGGCTCGTCGAGCAACAGGCAGGTTGGTTCATTCATCAATGCCATCGCAAACTCGAGCAGTTTCTGCTGGCCAAAAGACAAGTCGCCGCTCTTGAGCAGGCGTTTTTCGTAAAGACCGACAAACTCGAGTAAATGATCGGCGCGTTCGTAATCTTCCCTGGTGTAGGTTTTCAGCGCATCCCAGATGTTCATCTTGCGGTGCGGCAGCGAGATCAGCATATTCTCGACGCCGTTCATGGCCCCGTAAATACGGGTTTGCTGAAAGGTACGCAGCAGTCCTCGCCGGGCGATTTGCTGCACCGGTAAGCGCGATATTTCTTCACCTTCGAAACGGATCGAGCCAGCGTCGATCGGATGATAGCCGACGATTGAATTAAACAGCGTGGTTTTACCGGATCCATTGGGTCCGATCAATCCGGTAATCATGCCGGAGTTGACCGACATCGTGACGTCGTGATTGGCAACCACCCCGCCAAAGGATTTGGATACGCCCTGAACTTCGATAATCGCGGTCATTCGGCCTGCTCCGCAACTTTTTTCTCGACCTTGATTCCAAACCACTCGGGGCGCTTGTGCAGCAGCCAGCCCATGACGCCATCCTGGAAATAAACCACGGTAACGACGATCAGTGCACCGAGCGCAACCCACTGCCAGCCAAGCAGGTAATTCCAGGTGACTTCCTTGAAAACGTGGAACAGGATCGCGCCGATGACCGGTCCCCACAGGGTACCCTTGCCGCCCAGCAGCACGCAGACCACCATGAAGATGCCCAGGTTGATCGTCTGGTAGGCCGATTCCAGCGGTTCGAAATGGATCAGCTGAAATGCGGATATGCCACCGGCCATGCCAACGAAAAATGCGGCCATGGCCCAGGTGTAGAGCTTGTATCGCAGGGTATGGATCCCCATCGCGTCCGCTTTTTCCTCGTCGTCGCGAATCGCGTTGATCGCGGCGCCGAAGCGGGTACCGTAGAGCCATTTGGCAAACAGGAAGGTGCCGACGCCGACCGCTGCGAATAAAAAGTAAAAGAAAATCTTGCCGGTATCGAGGTCACCCGGATAAACCGGCAGGGCGATACCCTGGCCACCGCCGGCCCAGTCCCAGTTCGACACCAGTTCGCCGGCCGCGATCGCCACGCCCAGCGTGCCGATTGCGAAATAGGGTCCTCGCAGACCAAATGTCAGGTAGCCAATCACCACCGCGGTTATCGAACAGAACAATCCTGCCCCCAGCACACCCAGCGCCAGGCCGCCAAAATATTGCAGATCGGTAAACTCGTAGATCCCACCGCCGGCGGCATTGGTGTAGTCACCGACGTCGTAGACCATGCCGATCGCGATCAGCGCCGCGACATACATGCCGGTGCCGTAAAAAAAGATATTTCCGAGCGAGTTGTAACCCATCTGCCCGCCGGTCATGTCCCAGGTCAGGGCGACGATAATCATCAGCCAGAGCGTCGCCAGCTGGGTGCCGAAATCCGGGAATAAAAACGGGCTGATAAAGGTAAAAGCCAGGATCAGCGCATAAAGAATGGTTTTATTTCTCGCCACCGTCATTGACCTTATTTCAATACCTGGCGGTTACGTCGCTGCTGAATCAGGCGGATTAATAGTACCAGCAACAATAGCAATACCGCTATCGCCTGCTGGTAACCGATGCCGAATATATGCGCACCGTACTGTTCCAGCGCACCGATGCCGAGGCCCGCCGCGATAACGCCGGGCAGGTTGCCGAGGCCGGCCGCGGTGACGATGACAAAGGCTCGTATCGAGTAGGCGATACCATAAAACGGCTGGATCACCCAGACCATGACGATGATGGCCCCGGCGGCACCGCAAATCGCCGAATTCAGTGAAAAGGTGAACGCGTAGACCTTCTCGGTATCGATACCCATCACGCGCGCCGCACGGGCATCCTGCGCGGTAGCGCGGATTGCCTGCCCCATGCGACTCGACTTCATGAAGATAATAACCCCTGCGGCCAATGCCGAGGCCATCAACACGCCGATGAGCTTGGCTATCGGCACATCGATAAAACCGTCGAAAAAATAAAGCACGTCGTAGTCGAGGTCGACACTCTGGGTATCGGAGCCGAACAGCAGGTTGAGGATTTGCGCCATCATGATGGCCAGACCGAACGTGGCGAGCAGCGAGGTAAACAGGTCGCGCTCGATGACACGCGATATCACGAGTTTGTAGACCACCCAGCCGATACCCCACATGACGACGAAGGCGACCGGTACTCCTAGCAAGGCTGGAAAGCCGTTCTGCACCAGGTACCAGGACACGTAGCCCCCCGCGATGACGAAATCGCCCTGGGCCAGGTTCTTGACGTTCATGACGCCCCACACCAGCGCCAGGCCGTAGGCGGCCAGCGCGAACAGCGCACCGACCATGATCCCGTCGAGAATGATTTTCAGATTGACGACCGGAAATTCGAACAGGAGCCCGATGTTGCCGAGGATTTGATCCATATGCTGTTTCCGAATACCAGGCAAACAGGACGCCTGATGGCGTCCTGTTTCAGGTCCGGATTCTTATTTACGCGGCCAGTTGAGCTTGTGCGAGGCAAAAGCCGAGGGTGCAACCACGTTGTATTCGCCGTTCTGGATCTGGCGCAATACCATCGGCTTGGCAATGTTATTGCCCGCGTCCGAGAACTTGATGCCGCCGTAGAAGGTCATCAGGTCGGTCGCGGAAATCGCGGCGCGCACCTTTTCCTTGTCCATCGACCCGGCACGCTCGAATGCATCCTTGAACACGTAAACCGCGGCACTCGCCTGGGCGGTCTGGTAAGGTACCTTTTTGTCTTTATACTCGGGATAAGCGTTCTTGAAGCCCATCTCGTACTCGCTCGCGCTACCGAACAGCGGATCCTTGTAGGCCAGGGTTTCCGCCCATTGGGTCGAGCACAAAATATCGTTGGCGGCATCACCGAACTTGCCAGTGACATCGGCGGCTTCACAGTGCGTCAGCGCGATCATCGGTACCTGGATATTCTGCTCCTCGATCTGGCGTACCGCGGTCGCGGCACCCTTGGAATGACCGCTGACGATCAACAGGTCCGGCTTGAGCAATTTCACCTTGGTCAGGATGGCACTCATATCCGAGAGATCGCGGGGCAGTTTTTCGTCGATAACGATATTCATTCCGTATTTGGCCGCATCCTCGGAGACACCGGCGCGAATGTCGAGCGAGAAAGGATCGTTCTCGACTGCGATCGCGACCTTGACCGAAGAAGGTTTCTTGCCCTGCTTTTCCGCCATTTCTGCAGCCAGCGTTACTGCCGAGGCCAGGTATTGCTCCGAAGTCGACAACACCGCGAACAGGTACTTGTATCCCTTGTTGAATAACGAACGCGAAGCGCCTTCGGCTTCGACCATCGGGATCTTGTATTTTTCGGTGACCGGAGCGATCGCCTTGGTCATGCCCGAGGAATAGGGCCCCAGCATGTACTGGACCTTGTCCTGGCTGATCAGGCGTTCCGCCAGGGTCGCTCCGCGGTCGCCCTTGGATTCGTCGTCGTAGTAGATGACCTTGAAGTTGTAACATTTACCGTCAATCTTGACGCCGCCATTTTCCTTGATTTTCTGAATCGCGTATTCATAGCCATTCTTGGCGTGGATACCGTTGGTGGCATACTTGCCGGTCAGCGAGATTGCGGAACCCAGCACGATTTCGCCGCAGGCCGCAAGGCTCGCCTGGGAAAACGTGAGAGAGAACGCTGCCATCAGGATTGATAGCATGGATAGCTTTTTCATCAGTAACTCCTCCGGTGGTAATGCCGCAGATCAATCTGCGTATTTTTTAAGAATTAGGGCGCTGATTCTATGATGATCGCCCGGTTACCGCAAGTTAGATCAATTCGTCCTTGCGATCGTCGGTTTCGCCGTAACGACTCAGCGCGGGCGCTTTCAGGCCCCGGTACAGCTTTTCCAGGTTGGCGTTAATAAGCCTGCCCTGCTGTTCGAACAGGCTGTTACCCCTGACATCGCTTTCGACCAGGAAAGGGCCGAAGTTCTCCACTTCGAAGATCCACATCGCCTGCGCGTTGCCGAGTTCCTCGAGCCAGTGAACCGCCCTGACATCCTTGATACCGCGACCCAGCAATGCCCCGGTGCCGTACCCCACCGTGGTCAGGTAAATTGCGCCGGCCGGCACCAGGATATCCCGATAATCGGCGGCCGACATGCCGCCCTTACCGATAATGATTTTCGCGCGGGATAGCGCCAGCCAGTCTGCCATCCATTTGGAGAAGCGAAAACTCGCGGTCGCGGTCACGCCGCCCACCGAGTAACTGCCGTCGGCTTCGACCGCGGCCGCCGGCGAACAATGAAAATTGGCGTTGCTAAGCTCGCTAATACCCGCGGGCAGGGCCGCACCCTGTTCCAGCACTTTTTTGTAGACGCCCTCGCGTCCGGTGTAAATCACGCCGTCCAGATAAACCACGCTGCCGATCTCGAGATCGGCAAGATCCTGCGCCTCGACCGGAACTTTCAGCCGGACTGTTTTTCGCTGCGATTTGGCATCGGCCATTCGACTGTCTCTCTTCGCATGTAAGGGGTGAACCACCGGGGATCGTGACGATACTCGCATTTACCGTCTGCATGGATGCGCACCGTGGCACGGCGCGATGACAGGCAGAAGGCGTGCACGCTCATCGGCATGCCGCCGGTGTGGGTGTAACCGACTTCGATGTGGCAATCGGCCACCATCGCGTTACCGACGAAACCCATCGCGCCCATGCCGATGCTGTTGCCGAGTTTTTTCAACTCGAGCTCGAGCTCGGCAATCTGCGGGTCCGGATTGCGCTCGCCGACCGTGCGCAGGCAAGCCGCCTGCTTGCCCAGCACCATGGTGATGTCCTTCGACCCGCCGAGCCCGATACCGATAATCGCCGGCTGGCAAGCCAGCCCGCGCTTGCCGAAAGCGACCAGCGTATCGAGGAAGAAGCGCTTGATACCGTCGATACCGTCGCCCGGGAACAGCATGCGGTAATCGGTGCCGAACAAACCGCCCTTGTGTACCGTGGTGATGTCGATCCAGTCGACGTCGGGCTCGAAACTCCAGTCGATTTCGGGCGCGTTGATACCGACGTTGTTGTTATGGTCGGTGCGCCACAGCGGATGCACCCGGTTCGGGCGCAGCGGGATATCGTGCGTCGCCAACGCGGTGGCGCTGCGCAACGCGCGTTCGAGGCCGGTAAAACCGTCGGATAAACGTGCATTATTGCCGACCTTGACGTAGTAGCGCGGCAGGCCGGTGTCGGCACACATCGGGCGTCGGTCCTCGCTGGCCGCGTTCCAGTTATCTATCATGGTTTGCAGTACGAAACAGGAAAGGTCGCCCTCTTCCCATTTCGCCATATCCTCGATGCCCTGGCGGTAATCCGGCGGGATATCGATCGCGGCGTTGGCCATGATCCGGCGCGCCGCGTTTTCAATGGTTTGATAATCAATCATTTTAAATCAGGGACTCCCCCGGTTTGACGATAGAGAATTCGACCGCTGCGCGCTCGACCTTTAGCTCGTCGCGCGCCCGGCTGGCAATCGTAAAATACGATTCCTCGAGGCTGCCGACCTCCGGAAAATCCTCGCGGTAGTGCGCGCCACGTGAATTCTCGCGCGATAGCGCCGCTGCCGCAATAACCTCGGATACCTCTACCAGGCTGCGCAGGTTGAGCCAGTCGTGCCAACCCAGGGCGAATACACGGTTATCGTCACCGATGCCGGATTCGAGTAATTCCGCTTTCAACGCCGCCAGCTCGGTTTGCGCGCGCGCAATACCCTGCGCATCGCGCAGCACGCCGACGTCGTCCCACATGACATCCAGAAGGCGGCCGCGGATTGCGTTGATATCGGTCCTGGGACGTCGCAGCGGCGCCATACACTCCTCGATAGCTGCAGCTACCAGGCCGCCGTCGAAATCGCACAGGGCCACCTGCGTTGCCACGAAACCGGCCATTTCCTCGCCGGCAATACCGCCGAAGACGGTCGAATTGGCGACGCCGTTACCGCCGAGCCGATTGGCGCCATGCGCGCCACCGGCGTCTTCGCCGGCGACAAACAGTCCCGGCAAATCGCTGCGCGTATCCGGTTTAACCACCACTCCGCCCATCAGGTAGTGCGCCGTCGGCACCACCTCGACCTGCCCGCCGGCGAGATCGAAACCACAGTCGGCACAGCGCTTGACCATCCCGGGAA
>JAACFA010000161.1 GCA_009937625.1 Gammaproteobacteria bacterium
CGCTGTTTGTCGGCGGCACACTCAATGTCGGCAGCAACCAGGGCTTCGGCTCCTATAGCGGGATCATGTCCGTGACGGTCGACTACAACTGATGATAAATTATATTAACTATTTACTTGAAACCCTTGATTTATCAGCTAAATATACATTTATCCATAGATTGATAATTGAAGTTAATGATAAATCGAGATTAACCTTGCAACCTTAGATGTTAAAGAGAAAGAAAATGAAACTAGGCAAAATTATACTGAACATGTGTACCGCGGTCGCCGTGGCATTGGTCGCCACCTCGACATTAAACGCCGCTACGGAAGATGGCGCTGCTAGTGTTGATATTGTGGATTTTATAACAATTACTGAGTCCAGGTCGCTCAATTTTGGAGACATAGCGTCCGGCACCCTTGCGTCAACAATAACCATAGACTCGGCTGCCGCTGAGAACCGAACGTTAACTGGAGGCGACGCGCAACTCGTAACTGGGGCCGCCCTCGAGGCTTCTGGCTCATTTCTCCTTACTGGTTCAATAGCAAACACTGTAAGTGTAAGCGTTGCAGACGGCGCCTCAGACCTCGGACCATCGAATGAGATAGTTTTTGTGCCTTTCGCTAGCAATTGTACCACCGGCGTTACCATGCCAATCTCGTGCTTTGTAGGTGGAACAATTACCGTACCGGCTGCTCTTCCCGCAGGGACCTATTCCAACCCGGCTGCATACGTTATAACAGTAACCTACGAGTAAAAAAACTGGGCTTTCGGGTCGTTCTGTTATACAACTCGACGAAAAAGGGCGATCATTAATGGTCGCCCTTTTTTAAGTACCGGAAATTAGAGGCAATATCGTGAAAGGTCGTTTACTTTCTTTACATGAATTCAACCATCGTAACAGCCGCGTGATTCAACTGATACTCATGCTGGTATTGCTCACCTCCCCGATGGCCGCAAATGCGGCAGCCAACCTGCTAGTCACGCCGACGCGAGTCGTGTTCGAGCAACGCGACCGCAGCGCGCAGGTCACGCTGGTCAACCAGGGTAGCGAAACCGGTGAGTTCCGCATCTCGTTCATCCGCCAGGACATGACCGAAAGCGGCAGTTTCGAGCCTGTCCCCGAGGGCGAAGCCGGGTTGTTTTCCGACAAGATGGTTCGCTTTTCTCCGCGCCAGGTCAAGCTGCCGCCGGGGCAGTCGCAGGTGGTCCGGTTGATGCTGCGTAAGCCGCGCGACCTGGCCGACGGCGAGTACCGCTCGCACCTGCTGTTCCAGGCCCTGCCGCCGGCGACCTCGAGCAGTATCGAGAATATCGCGAAAGATACTCCCGCGGAGGGCATCACCGTCGAGATAACCCCACTCGTCGGCATTTCGATCCCGGTAATCGTGCGCCATGGTCAACTGGATAGCGCAGTCACGCTGAGCGCTGCCCGGGTTATCCCGGCTGATGACGTCAATGCCGCGCCTGCCGTCGCGGTCACGATCAACCGTAGCGGTAGCGGATCCGTCGTCGTCGCCCAGGCCAACGGCGTCGCGGTTTACGCCAACATCGACAAGCGCCGTTTTCAAATGCCGCTGACGCTACCGACCGGCTTCAACCTGATCAACGGCGTGTTCGAGCTTGCCTTCATAAAACCCGGCTCCGATCCGCAAACCGGCACGCTGGCACAAACCCGCTTTGTCCTGAACTAGTCGACATGCCCCGCGACTATGTCGATGACCGGCAAACTGGCAAGCTTTCGACGACTGGGGCTGTTTCTCCTGCTATCGCTCTCGTTTTGCGCTGGCGCGCAAACCGCCGACAACGCCGACTCGCGTAACTGGACTCCCGGCGACCAGGATCTGCGTATCCTCGAAATCCGGGTCAAGCAATATACGCTCGACGACGTCATTGCCGCCTACCAGTTCGAGGACATCGTCCTGCTGCCGCTGGGCGCGCTCAGCGAATTGCTCGATATCGCGATCGACGTCGGCCCCGAGGTCGCGTCCGGTTTCGTGTTCAGTGAAGACCGCGGCTTTTACCTGGACACCTCGCGCCGCGAAGTCACGCTGGAGGGGGTCATCAAACCTTACGATCCGGACAAGGTGCACGTGCTGTTCGACGACATTTACGTCGAATCCAACCTGCTCGGCGACTGGCTCGGCATCACTTTCGACGTCGACCTGTTCTCGGCACGAGTCTGGGTACGCTCGGCGCAACCCCTGC
The DNA here is from genome assembly GCA_009937625.1 of Gammaproteobacteria bacterium. Lineage (GTDB taxonomy): Bacteria > Pseudomonadota > Gammaproteobacteria. Next base: position 2,191 of record JAACFA010000161.1, read on the forward strand.
CCTTCGAACAACGGCTCGAGCGCGAAAAGCGCATTGCACTGTCGCTGTCCCGCGTGCGGCCCGATGACGAGTATTACCCGCGCCACTACGAGCCGTACCAGAACTGGAGCATGCCGTTCGTCGATCAGACCCTGCGCAGCGATTGGCGCAAGACCGAAAGCGGCGAAACGATCAACACCTACCAGTACACGACTTACGCGACCGCCGACGTGGCGAAACTGGAAGCGGCGCTGTATTTTTCCGGTAACGATGAAGACCAGGCCGACGAATTTCGGCTAACCCTGGGGCGCAAGGATCCCGAGGGGGGGTTGCTCGGTTTCATGCAGGCCAACGAGTACGCTTTCGGTCACGTGGTCGAGCCCCGGCTCGCGCTGATCAACCAGCCGAGTACGCTCGAACCCGGCGTGACGGCCAGCAATTTTCCGCTGGGACAGCAATCCGAGTACGACCGCCATCGATTTATCGGCGTGCTGCTACCAGGCTGGGAAGTGGAACTCTATCGCAACAACGCGCTCATCGGTTACCGACCAGGGCCGGTTGACGGCCAGTACGACTTCCAGGACGTACCGCTGCTGTTTGGCAACAATTACTTCCGACTGGTGTTTTACGGACCGCAGGGGCAGATCCGCGAAGAAGAATACCGATTCGACCTGAACCAGTCGCTGACCCGTGCCGGCGAACACTATTACCGCATCACCTCGAGCGAAGACGAAATCGACGGCAGCCGCACGCTGCTGCAGTATGACGCGGGTTTACACAAGCACCTGTCGACCAGCTTCAATCTCGTCAGCATTCCGCTGGAAGATACGCTGGAACGCAAGCAACATGATTACCTGAGCGCGGGTCTGCGCAGCTACTGGGAGAGCCTGTTCGTCACCGTGGACTTCATCGACGACACGGAAAGCGGCGACGCCGCGGAAATAGGCCTGCAGACGCGACTGGGCAGCACTATCTTCCGCCTGACCGATACCTGGCTGAATGAGTTTTTCAGTGAAGAATTCCGCCCCACCGAAGTCGAACTATCGCGGCGTAGTAACCTGCGCATCGATACCGCAATCCCACCGGGCTTCCTGCCGCGTATCCCGGTCACCTTCGAGTTCGAACGTGACGAATTCGCCGATGGCGGCGATCGCACCGAATTGAGCAACATCATTTCCGTCAATGCGCGCGGGTTTGCCGTTAGTAACCGGCTGGTGCGCCAGGAGACCAGCGGTCTGGATCCGATTTCCACCGGTACGCTGCAGTTGAGCACCCATTACTCGCGCATGAGCCTGCGCGGCACGATCAACTACGAACTGGATCCGGACCGCGAAATCGACAGCGTCGTGCTAACCGCCGATCCCGGCCAGTTCCGCAGATACCGCCTCAGCCTGGGCCTGAACCACACGGTCGAGCAAGACCTGACCGAGGCCAGCATCAGCGCCAACAAGGCCTCGGGACGATATAACCTGAGCCTCGGCGCGCGCTACAACTCTGACGACGAGATCACACTCAACGCGAGCCTGTCGTTCGCTCTCGGTCACGAACCGCGGCGCCAGCAATGGTACACCGATGCGCGCGCGCTGGCGGCTAACGGCAGCGTGTCCGCGCGCGCTTTCCTCGACGGCAACCAGGACGGCATCTACAACGAGGGAGACGAACCCATCGCTGATGTCGGCTTTCGCCTGAACGGCGGCTATAGCGCGTTGCGCACCGACGAAGATGGTATCGGTTTCCTCACCGGCCTGCCGGCCCACCAGCCGCTCAACCTGTCGGTCGCGCCCGAAACGGTCGTCGATCCACTATGGACTATCGCGCTCGACGGCGTGCGCGTGGTGCCACGCCCCGGCCACGCGATGCAGCTGGATTTCCCGATATTCCTGAGCGGCGAAATCGACGGCACGGTCTACGTCGCCAAAGATGGCAAAGAGTTCGGCGCCGGACGCGTTATCGTCGAATTGCTGGATACCGAGGGCAGCGTAATCAAAACCGCGTCTACGGCCTACGACGGCTTTTATGTCATGAGTAAAATCCCGCTCGGCCAATACCGATTGAGGGTTTCGACGCGGCAACAGGCCGACCTGGGACTGGTCGCGGACAAGGTAGAGACGTTCGCCATCAGCGCGGACGAGCTGTTTGTAAACGGGCTCGATTTCGTATTGCGTGAGAGCACGCCTTGACGGCTTGGCTATGCTCCGGGAGATGCATTACGATTATCGAAACAATTTAAAACCGATGAGGTGGGTCGTCTATTATATATGGAACCGTCGGGCTAACCTGGTTTGAGCACCCACGGCATGGCCGCCGAAACCGACATTATTACCGGTGTAACACCCTGTCTTACCTGGCGAAATCGTCACACCTGGGCATAGACGAGATACTGCGAGAGCGTTAATGAAACTGATCGTTTATTCTGCATCGGCGTCGTTCGAAGCGTTTCTACGCCGGCACCTGGAAGCCGAGATCGAGTTTCGCCACGAACTGCAGGCGCCGGACAGCGGGGCCGATGAGTGTTACCTGCTGCACATCTCGAGCATGGAACTCGAGGTTTACGAGTGGCTGCTCAAGCACGTGTCGGGTAAACGAATACCCACCGGGGTCTGCGCCGACCTGCCGAACATCCGCGAAATGCTCGAATGTGTGCGTTTGGGCGCCAGGGCTTATTGCAACAGCCACATGGCCAGCCTGCACTACCGCCAAATGTTACAGCTGCTGGAGCGGGGCCAAAGCTGGTTTCCACTGCAAATGCTCGAGCAAGCCTTTGACCTCGCGCAACAGGCGCTCAAACAGGCACCAGCGCAGAAACCGCTCGACATGCTGACTGACCGGGAAAAGGAAATCGCGCTGGCCGTCGCCGACGGCAAATCCAATCGCCAGATCGCCGACCTGTACGAAATTTCCGAACCTACCGTAAAGACGCACCTCTCCAATATCTTCAAAAAGCTCGAGCTAAAAGACCGCGTCGGCCTGGTCCTGTACCTGAAACAGGCGTGAAAACCCGCCGAAACCGGTTCACCCGGTTTGATCCGGCTTTCATTACTTTATGAAGGCCCTACCCATCTACGACTTTGGTATGATACGAAGAATCGAATCCTCGCCTATATTCAGTACCTATGGTTAATTTTCTGCAGAAATAATGGCTCCTAAAAGCATTGGTTATGTCACCGCTTTGAATGGCGAAGCACAGGCCCGCGGCATTGACGACGCGAACCGGAGCCTGGCTATCGACGACCCACTACACGAGGGAGATATCCTCACCACCGGCGAGGAAACCGAGATTCAGATCGAGTTCGACGACAGCAGCAGGCTGCAACTCGGTGAAACCACGGAGGTGCTGCTCGACGAATCGGTCTTCGGCGGCCGTGAACCCTACCCCGACGCGCGCGCCGACCAATTGGCCATACTGCAGCACCTGATTGTCGAAGGCATCGACCTGGTTGAACTGGCAGCGTCCGCGGCATCCGTCGCCAGCGCTTCGAAGGCGCTGCATCAGCCTTCAATTTTTTCGGAAGTTGGCGATGAAGGCACTGCCGAGAGCAGGGTTACTCATTTTAACGCCGGCTCACCAAATCCTGACAATCAATCGACTCTGGAAAATGACGCTGCACCGAATACCGGTAGCACCGCGGTTAGCGATTCCGGGCCTGATAACCCTGGCCCCGGTATTACTGCCGATGCGCCGGACGTTAACGACAAGGACCCTGTATCGCTGCTCTCGGGTTTTGATATTTCCGATGTCGACAGCGGCGACAGCAACCTGCTCATCACCGTTACCGACCTGCCCAGTAGCATCGGCGTCGTGACCCTGGCCGATGGAACCCCGCTTACCATCGGACAGACCCTGTCGCTGGCCGAACTGACCACGCTGGAATTCGACTCGGGCGCGGTACAGGGTAGCGATACCTTTTCCTATACGCTGGACGACGGCCGGCTGGTGACCACCGGCAACACCACGATCAGCGTGAGCGCCACCAATACCGACTTTTCAACGGCCTTCGAAAGTGAACTGGCGAACGATACCGGCACGGGTTCGACCGAGGCGACTGGCGACCTGTTCGCCAATGACGGTAACGCCGGAAACAGCATGACGACCTCGATCATCGATGACGCACCCGCGGCCGGGGACGGCCTGCAGTCTTCGCACGCGTTCGAAGTAGCGGCAGGTAACGTGCTGGCAGCGCCAGGTACTGATGGCGACCCGCGGCCTGGCGTCAATTTGTCCCCTTTTAACACGCGGGGGGACGTCGACAAGATCGTCGATAACGCCGTGATTACCGAGTTTACCTACAAGGGAAGCACGATCTCGTTAGATAGCTTCGACTTCTCCCTGGTCCCGCTGGCTGGTCCCAACGGCACCAGCGCGCCCGTGGAGGTCGACAGCCTGACTGATATTGTCGATTATGAGCCCACGCCAGCAAGTGGTTTCACCCTCGATCCCGCAAGCGGTAGTAACGGTAGCAACCTGAGCTGGACCTTCGATTACGAAATCGATCTCGATGGTAACGGTATTTACCAGGCCAAGGTCATCGACTCCAACGACGGCTCGGAGTTTGTCATGCGCAGCAACGGCTTTTACCAGTTCACGCCCGACGAAACAACCGCGGCGGCGGCGAACCAGCTGGACCCGGTGCTGATCGATTACGTCTTGACCGATACCGTTGGGCATTCGGACTCGGCTCGTCTCGCGCTTTACACGATCGATCAAACCGCCGCCGGTAGCAGCGGTATGGATGCTACTGCCGATGACAGTCTGAATGATGCCATGATTGGTGATGCGGGCGACGATATCCCGTACGCAAACGATAGCGACGACGCGCGCTCCGGCGGCGCCGGCAACGAATCCTGGCATGGCGCTAGCGGCGAGGACTACCTCGCCGGTGGCGATGGGCAGGAATCCTTTGAGGGTTCCGGTCACGACACCCTGGGCAGTGATGCTGGCAACGACCTTGTCGACAACGGCTCCAGCGACGAAGCGGAAGACTGTGTTACCGACGATAGCGGCGGGGGCATCGATATCTTTGCGTTCGAAACCAGGGATGAAGGCGACATCGGAACACCGGCTATCGACACCATTGCCGACTTTACGCCTGGTATCGGCGGCGATGTGCTCGACTTGTCGGATATGTTGCGAAGTGAAGACCTGACCTCACTCGACCGCTTGCTCAACTTCAACTATGACGCCGTGAGCGGAGATACCACGATCAGCATCGTCCCCGGCAGCAGCTCGGGTGCTTTCGAAGCATCGCGGCAGGTCGTGCTGACGGGTGTCGATCTGACCGCTAACGGCAGACTCAGCGATCGCCGGATACTGGATAACCTGCTGGCCAACGGCAACCTGATCGTCAACCGCTAAAATCGAATCCTTGCCGATATCGATAGCCGGGAACGGCTACCGGCTCACCTCGGATATCGATCAGGTTCGATGGGGGCTTACGGGCAACCGGAAACCCCGTTCAGGCAAGCACCGAGAGGACCGACCGCAGATCCTGCGGGATTTCAACCGGGTCCTGGCTCTCGCGGTCAACGTAAACATGCACGAAATGACCCTGCGCGATTGCCTTGCCCGAATCTTCCAGAAAAAGCCCGACCTCGTAGCGCACCGAGCTGCGGCCCAGGTGGGCGACACGAATGCCGGCCTGAATATCGTCGGGAAATGCCGCGCTACTGAAGAAATTACAATGCGTCTCGACCACAAGCCCGATGACCTTGCCGGTGTGAATATCCAGCACACCCTGCTCGATCAAATAGCGATTAACCGCAGTATCGAAATAACTGTAGTACTGGACATTGTTGATATGGCCGTAAACGTCGTTATCCATCCAGCGCGTGGTAATAGCCATGAAGTGACGGTTTGCCTGGCAGACATTCGACTTCCTGTGGTGATCCGGATCAATTAGTTTAATGATCAGTTGATCAGTATAAAATCTATAACTTTCAAGGCCGGCGCATTTTTTATTACAGTATCGGTTCTTATGCAACCCAATACATTTTTAATCCTGTTCGTAATTATGTGGATCGCATTCAGCCTGTCGGTCTGACCGAAGGGACGAGCCGCAGGCTTCATGATTGCAAATACTGAATTGAATCTCTCGTTCGATCACACCGGATCGCGCATCGCAACCAATTCGTCGTAGAGCGCTTGCGGTATATTGACCCCGTCGCGTGCGGCCGCATCGCGGCGGGTGAACCGTTGCGCACCGGGTAGCCGGGTCCCCGGTTGATCGAGCATCGCCGCCAGCAACGCCTCGATCCGGTCGGCAAAGGCGCCATTCGAGAAGGGCTGCGGGTCGATCGCGATTATGAACTGACCGACACCGGGTGGATCTCCAACTCCCGTAAAAAACGAACTGGCTTCGTAACCGAAGTTCGATGCCGTAAGCGCCGCGGCCAGCACCTCGACCATCAGGACCAATTGCGCCCCCTTCGCGTCCCCCATCGGCAGCAGCGTGCCCTGCATGGCAGCATTCGGATCGGTGGTGGGAGCGCCGTTACTATCCACTGCCCAGCCTTCCGGTATCGATTCTCCGCGCTGTGCCGCCACATTGATTTTTCCGCGCGCGACCTTGCTGAGGCTCATATCGATAACCAGTGGCGGAAAGCCAGGTCGTGGCGCGGCGAATGCGATCGGGTTCGTGCCGAAGACGCCGCGGTTGCCCCCCCAGGGTGCGATACCCTGCGGGGTGTTACAAAAGCAAAGCCCGATCAGGCCCCGGTCGGCAAGCCTTTCGACCTGGTGCCCGGCTACCCCCGAGTGGTGAGAGCGCGTGATGGCAGCCGCGGCGATGCCACACTTCGGCACCAGCTCGCACAAGGCATCGAACGCCAGGTTGAGTGCCGGGTAGGCAAATCCGTGAGCTGCGTCGATCGTCACTGCCGCATCACCGGCAGGCTGCAGTAGCGGCGTGGCGTGCCCGTCGACCTTGCCGCTTTTCGCCTGTGCGGCGTAGGACGGAATGCGCGACGCGCCGTGACCCTGCTGGCCATCGGACTCAGCGGCGACGAGCGCTGTGGCCACCTG